>NZ_BAABAT010000025.1:0-170431 GCF_039537565.1 Dactylosporangium darangshiense | reverse complement strand
GGCAGCCACTCACGGGGTGGCCTCTGCCGGCGAAACGGTCACACCACTGGTGACGCAACCCCCGATGAGGCTTGGCAGCCTGCTGCCGGGACCACGCGCGGACCGCGCCACCAGCCCGGATAGGCCCCACCCAGAGCCAGACCATGAGTTTACGACTCAACTCTTAGAAGTCACGCCATTCGTCGAACCACTGCTCCGCCTCGGGCGCCTCGACGCCGGCTCGGGCAGCGAGCGCGACAAAAGCCTCACCGGCGTCCTCCTGGCGTAGGGTATCGATGAAGTGGTACTTCTGGTCGATGTCGTTGAGCGTGTCGACCAGCCGGCGCAGGATCGTCTCGGCATCGGCCGGACGCCCGTCGCCGGACGGCGGCAGCCGGTCAACGGCCCGCACCGCGGTGGCGTAGGCCTTGCAGGCGGCGTTCCCGCCCCGAGTGTCGTCGTCGACCCAGTCCCGGAACGGATTGTCGAGGTTGGCGGCAAGCCAGATGTCGGGTTTCGCACCGTGAACCACCAGGCGAACCGCGGTGCCCCGGTATCGGGCTCGCAATGCGGGCACGACGGACCGGCGCAGGCCGCTGAAACTCAAGTGGGCCAGCGACGGCAACTCCGGCAGCGTGTCGGCATCCAGGCCGTAGCCGTCGAGCAGCTCGACGACGGTCAGGTGGCGCCGACCGGAGAGCTCCGCGGCGTCGGTCAGCCGGCCCGGTCCCTGGCGCCAGCGGATCCGCAGCGCCCGGAGGTCTTCCAGCGCGCCGAGCGGCGCCGCGGACAGTACGCCGGCGCCGTCGAGGACAACCTCCCGGACGTGCCGGAGACCGCCGGGAACCGTCGCGCCGGCGGCCGAGGCGCGGATCTCGAGGCGGAGCCATCGTCCGCCGTCCGCCGTCCGCCGCGTGCACGGTCAGTTGCGGGTCCGGGTCCAGCAGCTCGAGTGTGCGCAGGCCTCTGGGGAGCCGGACTTCGCGCAGCTCGTCGCCGGCCAGCGTCAGGTCCCGCACACCGGTGCCGGCCAGATCCACGACCAGCGCGGCGTCGAACCACCCGACCGACGAGACGATCGGCCGGGCGGCGAGCGCCTCGCCGAAGCCGCGGTCCGCTCCCACCCAGGTCACGTTCGTACACCGCGGGAGCAGGTCCAGCGCGGACCAGGCCACCGGCCCGGAGGCCGGCACCCGCATCGCGCCGTCCGGGCTCAGGTCCAACCGCGGCCAGGTGGCAGGCAACGTCACCGCGCCGGCACCGAAGTCGACGTCGACCGAACCTCTGGCCGCCGACGTCCGATACGCAGCCTTCGCCGCCGCCGGCAGCTCCTCGTCCCAGCGACGCTGCAGAACCACGCCCACGGCCAACGTCTCCCAGCTGGAAAACGAACTCGCCAATGCCGGAACCTCCGGCGGCACCGGCAAACTGCCGATCCACACGAAATCCGGGGGCACCGGATACGAGCGGGCGACGCGCACATGCGCAAGCCACCCGTCGTGGGCGTGGTGATCGAGCCGTAAAGGCTCAACGCCGCGCAGCGCATCCAGCGTGGGCGGCTCGGCCGAATGCCACCGCAGCGCACACGCCGCGACCACCTTGTCGTCGGCGCCGGTCACCTGGCAGGCGCCGTACCCGCCGTCGGACAACGCCATTACCGCGACGTCGCCCGGTCGCACCACTGGATCGGCCATCCGGCGAAGCTACTCGACCCGCCGGTTGTCGCGCTCGGCAACGTATCTGCGCATTTCCTCAAAACGCTACCGCCGCCCTGGCCACGCCGGACTCTGGCCCGGTCACCTCCTCCTTTCGTCGCGGCGTGGCCGTGCGCCGACCTCCGGCTCAGCCGGCGTAGGGCTGCCGGGCCCGGTATGCGCGGGACGGTCCGCGCCCGGCGGCACGAGCGGTGGGATTACGCGGCGGGGGAGCCCCTGATGGCCGGCGCCGGGCGCGCCGTCGCGCCCGCGTCGGCGAAGACGGCGGCCTGGTCCACATCCAGCCGGGCCACCGCGCCGACCGTGACGCGGATGCCGCGGCCGCGCAGCAGGCCCAGCGCGGCGAGTACCAAAGCCGGCACCGCAACCGCCGCGGCCGCCGCGACGACCTGTGCCAGAACGCGGCGAGGCACGTTCGTGTCCATCTCTTTACCCCCGTGAAGTGCGACTCGCGCAGCAAGCCTTTCGCGTCGCCGAGGGCGCGGCAAGGGCCGGTTCGAGCCTGTGGATAACTCCGGGAACCGGTGCTGAGGCGGGCAACCCGGCGCCCGGCGATCACGGCGCGTGTCGTATCGTCACGCTGGTGAGCACTCCTGGAACCGACGCACCCGTACGCACCCGCATCGCGCCGTCGCCGACCGGCGATCCGCACGTCGGGACCGCATACGCGGCGCTGTTCAACCTCGCGTTCGCGCGCAAGAACGGCGGCGAGTTCATCCTCCGGGTGGAGGACACCGACCGCACGCGCTACGTCGAGGGCAGCGAGCAGCAGGTGTTCGACACGCTGCGGTGGCTCGGGTTCAGCTGGGACCAGGGGCCCGACGTCGGCGGCCCGGCCGCGCCCTACCGGCAGTCCGAGCGGCTGCCGATCTACCGTGAGGTCGCCGACCGGCTCCTCGCCGAGGGGCACGCCTACCACTGCTGGTGCTCCTCGGAGCGGCTCACCCAGATGCGGGAGCGCCAGCAGCAGCTGAAGGTGCCCACGGGGTACGACCGGCTGTGCTACGGCAAGACCCGCGAGGAGCGCGCCGAGCTGCCCGGCTTCACCGAGGTGCCGGTGCTGCGCATGCTCGTGCCCCAGGACGCGCGGATCGCCTTCACCGACCTCATCCGCGGGGAGATCACCCCGCCGCAGCCCGACGACCAGGTCATCCTCAAGGCGGACGGCTTCCCGACGTACCACCTCGCCGTCGTCGTCGACGACAACGCGATGGGGGTCACGCACGTCATTCGCGGCGAGGAGTGGATCAACTCCACCCCGAAGCACCTGCTGCTGTACAAGTGGCTGGGCTGGCGGGAGCCGGTGTATGCCCACATGCCGCTGCTGCGCAACGCCGACCGCTCGAAGATCAGCAAGCGCAAGAACCCGGCGGCCCGCCTCAAGTGGTTCCAGGAGGAGGGCTACCTGCCGGAGGCGCTGGTCAACTTCCTGGCCCTGATGGGCTACTCCATGCCCGACGGCCAGGAGATCTTCACCTTCGACGAGGTCATCGAGACCTTCGACTTCGCCCGCGTCAACCCGGTCGGCCCGGTGTTCGACATCGACAAGCTGAACTGGCTCAACGGCCACTACCTGCGCTCGCTCGACGACGACGCGTTCCTGCGCGCTGCGGAGCCGTTCCTGCCGGCCGGCCTGACCGCCGAGGACATCCGCGGCCTGGTCGTGCCGCTGCGCGAGCGGACCAAGAAGCTCGCCGAACTGCAAGAGCAGCTGGATTGGCTCGCCGCCGGCACCGTCGAGATCCAGTCGGCCGACCTCGCCAAGCACGGCCTGCCCGCGTCCGACGCGCGCACCGCGCTCGAGGCGTTCGCGAAGAACCTGGAGCAGGTCGACCCGTTCGAGCAAGCGCAGATCACCGCCACCCTCGACCGCGTCGTCGCCGACCTCGGCTTCAACCGCCGCCGCTCGTTCATGACGGCCCGCCTCGCCCTCGTCGGCAAGCCGGTCTCGCCGCCACTGGACGACACGATGGCCGCACTCGGGGTGCGGCGCACGGTCGAGCGCCTGCGTCAGGCCGCCGCCGCGATCGAGGGCTGAGTCACCGCGCGGACCTCACGTGCGGCAGAGTGCTCAGCCGTATGTGAGGTCCGTCGTTGTCCGTCTGCCCCGGGTCCGGCCCGCTCTCGCGAGCGCTCAGGCGATCCGGCGCTGTTCGGGGACGGCGCCCGGGACGTGGCCGTCGCCGGGTGGTGCTGATGCGCCCAGCGCGGCGCGCGAGGTCATGCCCAGCTTCGGGAAGATGCGGTGCAGGTGACCGCTGACCGTGCGGGTGGGACAGGAACAACTGCTCGTCGATCTGTTTGTTGGTCAGGCCGCCGGCGGCCAGGGCGGCGATGCCCGTTCTGCGAGGTACGCGAGTATTGCGGGCTTTATGCAGAAAAGGCCGCCTGGGTGCGCGTCAGATGACCCGGGCCACATCCGGGCGGGTCAGATGACCCATGCCGCGACCCACCGGCCGCGACAGGATTCAGTCGAGGCACCGCCACGTTGCGTAACAGCGATAGGAGGCAGACCATGCGGCTGGTGATAATCGCACCGCCGGGGGCCGGGAAGGGAACCCAGAGCGCCCGGATCGCCGCGCATTACGGCATCCCGCATATCGCTGTCGGCACCCTGTTACGCAGCCACGTCGAACTCGACACCCGGCTCGGTCGCTCCGTGCGCGGCTACATGGACCGCGGCGCGCTGGTGCCGGACCGGATCGTGCTCAAGATGGTGCGTCAGGCGCTGGCCGACGCAAAGGCGAACCGGGTCGGCTATGTGCTCGACGGCTTCCCGCGGACGCGGTCGCAGGCCCGGGCGGCGTACACCGCGGCGTCCGAGCTGGAAATGACCGCCGATGTCGCATTGCACCTGCAGGTCGATGACGCGGAAGCGGTACGGCGGATGCTCGCCCGTGCCGCCGTCGAGCACCGCCCGGACGACGCCGAGCCGGTGATCCGCCGGCGCCTGGCGCTCTACCACCAGATGACACAGCCGGTCCTGGACGGGTACGCCGAACGGGGCATCCTGCGCAGCGTCGACGGCACAGGCACGCCCGAAGAGGTAACGGCGAGCGTGCTCGAGCTGCTGGACCAGGTCCAGGCCAACCCTCCGGTCGACGCCGCGCTGCTGGCTTTGCGGCCCGTGCTCGCGTAGGACCGGGGTCGACCTCGTCTCCGCGAGGGTCCAGGTCGAGCGGATGCGCTCCCGGCATCGCGAATGGCCTCCGGCGACCGCCGCAGCGGTTACCGCCGACGGCCGGCATCCCGGCCTGGGCCGAGTGTTCATGGTCTACCGCCGCGACGACCTGGCACCGAGTGTGCCGGACTTCAAACTCGAGATTCACGACCGGGCCCAAGCCGTGATCTTCGCGTTCGAGAGCGGACTCGTCCGCTAGCCGCCAAGGCCGATTGAGTAGTCCGCATCTGTTAGGCAGGTTGCCATTCAGTAAGCGCGGTGTCATCCTGGCGTAACTGGGGATCGTGACATCTCGATACCTGGTGGCGGACGCGAGCCCGTCGCCAGGCCGGCGTGTGCTGCGAGAGGACCGGCATGACCATCGCATCCCGTCAAACACGTTGCATCGCCGCCCTTGCCGGCATCGTGCTGACCGCAGGTCTCGTGTCCGGCATCGCGGCCCCCGCCGCCGCGGCCACCGCGGTCGCGTTCTCCGCCGTGGTCCCGGCCCCGGTCACCGCCACCGCAGCGCCCGGGGTGAGCTACACCGTCACCTCCGCCACCACCGTCTACGCCGCGCCGGGCTCCGCGCCGGCGGCGGCCACCGCCAATCAGTTCGCGGCACGCCTACGGGTCTCGACCGGGCTGCCGCTGCCGGTCGTCACTACCGTCGCCGGTCCGTCCGACGGGATCGCCCTGCTGCTCACCGGCGCGCCGCCCGGCGTCGGCGCCGAGGGCTATCAGCTCGACATCACCGCGGGCGCGATCACCGTGCGGGCGAACCAGCCGGCCGGGCTGTTCCGCGGCGTGCAGACCCTGCGCCAGCTGCTGCCGGTGACCGCCGACGCCACGACGCCGCAGGCCGGGCCGTGGCCGGTGCCGGGCGGGCAGATCATCGACTACCCGCGGTTCGCGCACCGCGGCGCGATGCTGGACGTCGCGCGGCACTTCTTCACCGTGGCGCAGGTTCAGCGGTACATCGACCAGATCGCCCTGTACAAGATCAACGTTCTGCACCTGCACCTGTCCGACGACCAGGGCTGGCGCATCGCCATCAACTCCTGGCCCAACCTGGCGGCGTACGGCGGCGGCACGCAGGTCGGCGGCGGACCGGGCGGCTACTACACCCAGGCCGACTACACCGCGATCGTCAACTACGCCGCCGACCGGTACGTCACGATCGTCCCCGAGATCGACATGCCGGGGCACACCAACGCGGCGCTGGCCTCGTACGCGCAGCTCAACTGCAACGGCGTCGCCCCGGCCCGCTACACGGGCACGCAGGTCGGCTTCAGCTCGCTGTGCGTGCCGCTCGAATTGACGTACACCTTCATCGACCAGGTGGTCGGGGAGATCGCCGCACTGACCCCGGGTCCGTACGTGCACATCGGCGGCGACGAGGCGTCCTCGACCACCGCGTCGGACTACGCGTACTTCATCAACCGCACGCAGCAGATCGTCGCCGCGCACGGCAAGACCGTCATGGGCTGGCACGACGTGGCCAACGCGACGCCGCTGCCGTCCACGGTCGCGCAGTTCTGGGGCACCACCACCAGCAACGCGCCCCTGGCCGCCGCGGCCGCCAACGGCACCAAGGTCGTCATGTCCCCGGCGAACAAGGCCTACCTGGACATGAAGTACCGCAACAACACCAGGCTGGGGCAGAAGTGGGCCGGCCTCATCGACGTGAACACCGCGTACGAGTGGAACCCCGGCGCCTACCTCAGTGGCGTCGGCGAGACGGCCGTGCTCGGCGTCGAGGCTCCATTGTGGACGGAGACCATCGTCACCTCGGCCGACATCGAGTACATGGCCTTCCCGCGCCTGCCCGCGATCGCCGAGCTCGGCTGGTCGCCCTGGAGCACGCACAACCTCACCGCGTTCAAGGGCCGGCTCGGCGCGCAGGGGCCGCGCTGGCGCGTCATGGGCATCAACTACTACCACTCGACCCAGGTCACCTGGCCGAGCGGTTCGTAACCGCCTGCGGAGCCGCGCTGCGAACGCGCCACGGCTCCGCACACCCCGGGAGGTGCGAATTGTCCCGAATCAACCGTCCTTACCCGCGGGCCCTGGCCGCGCTGCTGCTCACCGTGGTCACCGTCCTGACCGTCGGGGCGCTCGGGCCGGGCGGCGCCTCGGCCGCCACGGTCGGCTCCGCCGAGCTGACCTCGGGCTGGGCCCTGCACACCGCCACCGGGCTGGCCGCCACCGGCGCCACGATCTCCCGGGTCGGCTACCCGACCGCCGGCTGGAACCCGGTCGCCCTGCCCTCCACCGTGCTGGCCGGGCTGGTGGCCAACAACGTCTACACCAACATCTACGCCGGCACGAACCTGCAGTCCGTGCCGGACCTGACCGGCCAGGACTGGTGGTACCGGGGTCAGTTCACGGCCGCGGCCGCGACCTCCGGCCAGGTGTACTGGCTGCGCCTGCAGGGCGTGAGCTACCGCGCCCAGGTCTGGCTCAACGGCACCCAGCTCGACGCGAACGCCGTCGGTACCTTCGTCGAGCACGAGTACAACGTCACCGGCGCCATCCTGCCCGGCGCACTCAACGCCATCGCGATCCGGGTCACCCCGCCGCGGCACGGTTGCAGCGACCTGTCGGCGTGCACCGTCGACTGGAACCCCGAGGCCCCCGACATGAACGCCGGGATCTGGGGCCGCACGCTGCTCGACACGACCGGCCCGGTCGCCGTGCGGGACCCGTACGTGCGGACCGTGCTGCCGCTGCCCGCGACCAACGCCGCCGACCTGACCGTCTACGCCGACGCGATCAACGCGACCGCCGCGCCGGCCACCACGACCGTCACCGCGACCATCAGCAAGCCCGGCCAGCCGACGATCACCGCCAGCCAGACCGTCACGCTGGCGGCCAAGGAACGGCGCGAGGTCGTCTTCGATCCCGCCGGCTACCCGCAGCTGCACGTCGCGAACCCGCTGTTGTGGTGGCCGTACCAGTTCGGCAACCCCGAGCTTTACCAGCTCACAACGGCGGCGAGCGTCGCCGGGGCGGCATCGGACAGCAAGACGATCAACTTCGGCATCCGCCAGTTCACCGACTACCGCACCACCGTGCAGGGCACCTCGTTCGCCGGGTACAAGGTCAACGGGCAGCCGATCCTGTTCCGCGGCGGCGGCTACGTCTGGGATTTGCTGCAACGGTGGAACACCAAGACGAACAAGACCCACGTCGACTACGTGAAGGCCATGGGTCTCAACACGATCCGCCTCGAGGGGACGCTCGGCAACCAGGAGCTGTACGACCTGGCCGATGCGGCGGGCGTCATGATCATGCCGGGGTTCGTCTGCTGCAGCGCGTGGGAGAACGACAGCGGCTGGACGGCGGAGCAGACCACCGTCGCGCAGGCGTCGCTGAGCACCCAGATGCGTGCTCTGCGCGCCCATGCCAGCACGTTCATGTGGGCCTACGGCAGCGACCAGCCGCCGACGGCGGCGCATCTTACGGCGTACAAGAACATCGCCGCAGCCCTGCACTGGCAGAACCCGACGGTGGACAACGTGGCGACGTGGTCGAACCCGAATGCGGGCATGAAGATGGACGGCCCGTACAAGTGGGAGCCGCCGGTGCTGTGGTGGGACCTCAGCCGGGCCGGCTCCGCGTTCGGCGCCACCGGCGAGGAGGGCACCGAGGCGCCGCCGCCGCTGGAGAGCCTGTCCCGGTTCCTCACACCGGCGCAGACCTGGCCGGTCGGCAACGCGACCTGGAACTACCACGTCGGCCGGGCCGGCAGCGTCTTCGACAACACCGACGTCTACAGCAAGGCGCTCAGCCAGCGGTACGGCACCACGACCAGCGCCGCGGACTACTCGAAGAAGTCCGAGGTGATGAACTACGAGAACACCCGGTCGTTCTTCGAGGCGTGGAGCGCCCGCGAGTACACCCAGTCGTTCGGGGCGATCTGGTGGATGCAGAACAACGCCTGGCCGTCGCTGCACTGGAACCTGTACGACTACTACTTCAAGCCCGGCGGCTCGTTCTACGGCACCAGGAAGGCGACCGAGTCGCTGCACATCGCCTACGACTACTTCACGCGCAACGTCTACGTGGTGAACTCGACCCTCGCCGCCCGGACCGGGCTCACCGCCACGGCCACGGTCCTCAACATCCCGGACCTGGCCCAGAAGTACACCACGAGCGTCCCGGTCAGCGCGCCCGCGAACGCCTCCGCCTCGGTGCTGACGCTGCCGGCCGTCACCGGCCTGACGTCGACGTACTTCGTCCGCCTTCAGCTGAAGGACGCCGGCGGCGCGACCGTCAGCGACAACCTCTACTGGTACTCCACCACGCCCGACGCGCTGGGCAACAAGAGCAACTGGTACTCCACCGCCGTCAAGACCTACGCCAACCTGACCGGGCTCAACAGCCTGCCCAGCAACACCGGCGTCAGCACGGCCGTGTCCCGGTCGGTCGCCGGCGGCCAGGAGACGGTCACGATCACGCTCACCAACACCAGCGCGACGAACATCGCCTTCTTCCTGCGCCCGGAGGTGACCGCCGGCAACGGCGGAACCGAAGTCGTGCCGGTCTCCTACACCGACAACTACGTCTCGCTCTTCCCGGGTGAGTCGAGGCAGATCACCGCGGCCTACGCCACCGCGGATCTGGGCGGGCTACCCGCCTACCTGCGGGTGCGCGGCTACAACATCCCGACGGCCTCGCTGCCGGTGCCCTGATCCGCTGCTCGCGCGGAGCGTGGACCTCACGTGCGGCGGCGACTCAGCCGTACGTGAGGTCCATCGTGTCCGTGTGCCCCGGCCACGTGAGCGTCAGCCGCCAGCAGCCGGCCCGCGGCAGATCGACGATCGACGGGCCCGGCCCGCCCTCGACACTGCGTCGCGCGGTCTCGCCGGACCCGTCGAGCGACGCGTCGATCACCAGGTCGCCCGGCCCGGCCGCCCCGTCCTTCGCCACCCACAGGATCTTGTTGGCCTTGCCGTCCGCCCGGTGCGCCACCAGCGGATCGCCGAACAGCACGCCGACGATCGCGCCGCCGTCGCCCATGACGTGCGCCATGCTCGTGTCGCCGGAGAACCCGCCGCTCGCCCAGTCCGGCAGCGGCCCACGATCGATGGGCGAGCCACACCCGCTGCGGGCCGCGCGTGGTTGCGGCGCTGACGCGGCCGGGTGCGCGGTGGTCGCGGTGCAACCCGCCAGCAGCGTCACCGCCATGACGAGTGCGATTCTTCGGTACCGCATGAGCCTCACACCACAACGAGCCCCCACCCGGCCGGAAGGTTCCCGCGGACCTCGGCCGTGACATCGGTAGGCGCCCGGCCAGATTACCTAAGCGCGACCGATTCCGCGGCCCCGCGTCCTCCGTAGCGTTTCCGGCATGCAGATCATCGAGCAGTACATCGCCGCCTGGAACACCACCGACGCCGCCGCCCGCAAGGAGCTCGTCGGCCGCGTCTTCACGACCGAGGCCACCTACACCGACCCGCTGGCACAGGTGACCGGTCACGACCAGATCGACGCCCTCCTGGCCGCCGCCCAGGCCCAGTTCGCCGGCCTGGAGTTCACCCTGGCCGGCGAGGTCGACGCCCACCACGACGTGGCCCGCTTCACCTGGCACCTGGGCCCGCACAACGGCGAGCCGATCGTCGTCGGCTTCGACGTCGCCGTGCTCGCCGACGGCCGCATCGACAAGGTCCACGGCTTCCTGGACCGCGTCCCCGCGTGACCGGCCGCTGCAGCGCCCGAGTCGCCTCCCGCACGGCGCGGAAGGCGACTCGAGCCCGGCGATGGTGATGGCGGTCCGGCGCTCGTCCTTCGCCGGTGCCGCCCAATGAGCTCGGGCGGAATCCGCCGTGCGGCCGCGGCAGCGCGGTGAAAATGCGGACAATGGTGGGGGAGGCGTGCGCGGGAACGCTTGGTGACCGGGGCGTGGCGTTGTGACTGGTTCCGCATTCGGAGCTGCTGTCCGGACAGGTGTCAGATTGGCGCTTGCCCTGGCGGTAGCGGCGGTCACCTTCCCGCTCGTCGCCTTGGCGGTCATCTACTGCGGGCCGTATCTCACGATCCCGGTCGTCATCGCGCTCGGCATCTTCGGCATCGTGGCGGTCACCTATCGGGCCGGCGCCGCCTTCGGTGTGCCGGTGGCGCTCGCGAGCTTCCTCGCCTTCGACTGGTACTACATGAAGCCGACACATCCCGTCGGGAGCCCGAGCATCGACGACCTCTTGGAGGCCGCGCTGTACCTCGCGCTGGCGGTCGCAATCGGCGAGCTCGTCAGCGTCGCCCAGAGACGTGAAGTGGCCTCCGAGGCGCGGCGCGGCGTGCTCGCCGATCAGCAGGCAGCGCTGCGGCGGGTGGCGACACTCGTCGCGCGAAACGCCACGCCCGCCGAGGTGTTCGCCGCCGTGGCCGCAGCGGTCGGCGAAGTCCTCCACGCCGACCTCGCGGTCGTGGCGCGGTACGAGATGAACGCCAGCGCGACCATGCTCGCCACCTGGCAGCGCAGTCCGGTCGCGCTGGAGGCGCCGGCCAACTATCCGCTCGGCGCCAACGACGTCTCGACGATGGTGTTCCAGTCGCGGCGCCCGGCGCGGATGGACGACTTCAGCCACGTATCCAGCGTCATCGGGGTCGCCGTGCGACAGGCGGACATTCGCGTGTCGGTCGGCGCGCCGATCATCGTCGACCAGCGGCTGTGGGGCGTCGCGATCGCCTCGTCGAGAAATCCCGATGCGTTCCCGGCCGACGTCGAGGACCGGATCTCCGAGTTCACCGAACTGCTGGCCAGCAGCATCGCCAACACCGAGAGCAGGGCCGAGTTGGCCGCATCTCGCGCACGCATCATCGCCGCGGCCGACGAAACGCGGCGGCGGCTGGAACGCGATCTGCACGACGGCGCGCAGCAGCGGCTCATCTCGCTGGCTCTCGCCATGGCGAACGCCGAAGCGGAAATCCCGCCGGAACTGCCCGAGCTGAAGGCCGACCTGTCCGAGATGCGCAATGCCCTGAAGAGCATGGCCGACGATCTTCGCGAGCTTTCGAGGGGCATTCATCCGGCGATCCTGTCCGAGGGCGGCCTCGAGCCCGCACTCAAGGGGCTCATCCGCCGTTGCGTCGTCCCCGTCGAAAGCGACATCCGCATCGACGACCGCCTACCCAAGACCGTCGAGATTGCCGCCTACTACATCGTGTCGGAGGCGCTCAACAACGTGGCCAAACACGCCCGGGCCTCGCTGGTGACGGTGTGTGTCGGGCGCTCGGCCGACACGCTCACCCTGGACATCCGCGACGACGGTGTCGGGGGCGCCGATCCCGGCCGGGGTTCGGGCCTGGTCGGGATCGAGGACCGGGTCAAGTCCCTCGGCGGCACCGTCGATGTGACGAGCCCGCCCGGCCGCGGCACCGAACTGTGCGTATCGCTCCCGTTGAACTGGGAGTAGTCGCCATCCCTCTGCGCACCTGCTCGCCGCGCCCGGTACGGTCTCGAGCGTGTTCCGCGCGCAGCCGCGCCGGCAGTTCCCACGCTGAGAGTAGGTTTCGTCAATGGCATGTCGTATCGGTGAGCTCGTGCTCGGTTGCCGCGACCCCGAGGTGCTGGCGCGGTTCTGGTGCGAGGTCCTGGACTTCGTCGTGCTCAGTCGCGAAGAGGACGGCAGCCTCGAGATCGGGCCGCGCGAAGGGTTCGGCGGCCCGCAGCCGACGATCTTCCTCAGCCGCAGGGACGAGCCGGAGCCGGGGAAGTCCCGCCTGCACATCGACGTCAACGCCACCGACCGCGATCAGGACGCCGAGCTCGAACGCCTCCTGAAGCTCGGGGCGCGCCCGGCGGACATCGGCCAGACCGGCGAGGAGTCCTGGCACGTGCTCGCCGACCCCGAGGGCAATGAGTTCTGCCTGCTCAAGACCCGCCTCAAGCCGCTCTGACGCGCTCATCCGCGGGCACGGCGGATGGCCCACTCGGCGACGATCAGGTTGATCACCCAGCCGCCGCCGACGAGGAAGATCCGGGGTACCTCGGTGGTCGGGGTGCCGACGACGACGGCCCACGCCGCGTGCGTGAAGGCCTGGGTGCCGGCGCCGAGCCCGAGCGCGTATCCCCGGATCATCCAGGCCCGGTGCTGGGCGAAGTCGCGCCGGCGGGCCGCCAGGAGGCCGAGCACGAGCGCGGCGGCCATTGCGCCGCCGACGACGAGCCGGATGACGCCCAGCGGGCCCAGCGGCGGGCCGTCGTGCTCCGGCAGCGGGTACCACAGCGTCATCCACATGCCGGACAGGGCGGCGACGATCCCGCTCGGGACGAGGATGCGGCCGGCGTAGCGGTGCCAGGCCCGGCGGCGCAGGCCGGGCGCGAACTGCAGCGCGCCGAGCCAGCAGAAGACGGTGGCGCCGAAGATGTGCAGCAGCACCGGGACCGGCATGGCGAAGAACCGGGCGTTGTCCGGCGTGACGGTCGCGCCGCCGGCCAGCTCCCCGACGCGGACACCGCCGGCGATCACCGGCACCGCGCTGAGCAGGATCAGGCCGGTCGGGACGAGCCACTGACGCCGGTGTACCGGCGCGATCGACGAGGTCATGGCCAAATCGTCCCGGCGGGGGAGCCGTGAGACATCGGAGCGCGGGCCGGAGCCGAGCCATGCCGAAGTACGACCCGCCGTCGAGACAAAGTACTACCCGTGGGATGACACCAAGGGTTCGCCGGTGGCGGTTACTCGCTGCGCGCCTGGAGCTCGACCAGGAGACCGTCGCGGTCGGTGAGCAGGGAGCTGAGGATGCTGCGGCTGACGGCGAGCAGTTCGGCCACGTGCGGGGTGCTCAGCGCGTACATCACCAGGGAGCCGTCGCGGTAGGAGGTGACGATGCCGGCCCGGCGCAGCACGGCGAGCTGCTGGGAGAGGTTGGACGCCTCGACCTCGATCTCCGCGAGGAGGTCGCGGACCGGGCGCGGCCCGTTCTGCAGCAGTTCCAGGACGCGGATGCGCACGGGGTGACCGAGCGTGCGGAACATCTCCGCCTTCGCCTGATACAGCGGCACCGACATGCCTGTACGCACCTCCGGCTGGGCTCTGGCCTCAAAGGCTAGCAGCAACTGCCGCACACCCGGCGAGCTAGTTGAAGACTTTTGCAACTGATAAAGTCTTCGTATTGATGGTGCGCGGGTGCGGAACCGGGTGGTGCATGGCGATCTACACGAAGGCCGTCCGCGGGGCTGCCGCTCGCGTTGCCGGGCTGCTGCCGCGGGGGCGTGACTGGAC
Source organism: Dactylosporangium darangshiense (assembly GCF_039537565.1). Taxonomy (NCBI): domain Bacteria; kingdom Bacillati; phylum Actinomycetota; class Actinomycetes; order Micromonosporales; family Micromonosporaceae; genus Dactylosporangium; species Dactylosporangium darangshiense. The sequence continues at coordinate 156,347 of NZ_BAABAT010000025.1, read as the reverse complement.
CCCGGCGCGCCGCGCGCCGCGCAGGGATCTGCTGGCCGGGCTCACCGTTGCGGTCGTGGCCCTGCCCCTGGCGCTGGCATTCGGCGTCACCTCGGGGCTCGGCGCGCAGGCGGGCCTGGTCACCGCCGTCGTCGCCGGGGCGCTCGCCGCGGTGCTGGGCGGGTCGAACCTGCAGGTGTCGGGGCCGACCGGGGCCATGACCGTCGTCCTGGTGCCGGTCGTCGCCCAGTTCGGCCCGTCCGGCGTGCTCATGGTCGGTGCCATGGCCGGCGTGGTGCTGGTCGTTCTCGCCGTGGCCCGGGCCGGCCGCTTCGTGCGGTACCTGCCGACGCCGGTGGTCGAGGGGTTCACCGCGGGGATCGCGGTGGTCATCGCCCTGCAGCAGGTCCCGGCCGCGCTCGGGATCGGCGACGCGCACGGCGAGAAGGTCTGGGCGGTCGCGGCGGACGCCGCCGTCCGGTTCGCCGCCCACCCCGACCCCGCCGCGCCGGCGACCGCGATCGGCGTCGCCGCCGTGATGCTGCTCGGCGCCCGGTGGCGACCCCGGCTGCCGTTCTCGCTCATCGCGGTGGCCGCGGCCACGGGCCTGGCCAACCTCGCCGGCCTCGACCTGGCCCGGATCGGCAGTCTTCCGGCCGGGCTGCCCTCGCCGTCGCTGAGTTTCCTGCACCTGGACGCGATCGGCAGACTGCTGCCCTCCGCGCTCGCGGTGGCCGCGCTCGCGGCGCTGGAGAGCCTGCTGTGCGCCACCGTCGCGGACGCGATGAGCGTCGGCGAGCACCACGATCCCGACCGGGAGCTGTTCGGCCAGGGCCTGGCCAACCTCGTGACGCCGGTGTTCGGTGGTGTTCCGGCCACGGCGGCGATCGCCCGCACCGCAGTGAACGTCCGCGCCGGCGCCGGCTCGAGGCTCGCGGCGCTCACCCACGCCGCGGTCCTGGCCGTCATCGTGCTCGCCGCCGGCCCGCTCGTCGCCGGCATTCCCCTGGCCGCGCTGGCCGGGGTGCTGCTGGCCACGACCGTGCGGATGGTCGAGGCGGGCTCCCTGCTGGCTCTGGCTCGCGCCACCCGTGGCGACGCCCTCGTGCTGGCGCTCACCTTCACCGTCACCGTTGCGGTCGACCTGGTTGCCGCCATCGCCGTCGGTCTCGGCGTCGCCGTCGTCCTCGCACTGCGCGCCGTGGCCCGCACCGCCCGGATCGAACAGGTGCCGCTCGATCTCGCCGACCACTCCGCCGAGGAGCACCAGTTGCTGGCCGAGCACATCGTGGCGTACCGGCTGGATGGTCCCTTGTTCTTCGCGGCCGCGCACCAGTTCCTGATCCAGCTGTCCGAGGTCGCGGACGTCCGGGTCGTCATCCTGCGCATGTCCCGGGTCACGACCATCGACGCCACCGGCGCCAGCGTGCTCGGCGACGCCATCGCCCGATTGCGCCGGCGCGGCGTCACCGTGCTGCTGTCCGGCATCACCGCGCAGCACGAGCAGATCCTCACCGCGCTCGGCGTCGCTGACCGGTTGCGGCGCGAGGGTCATCTGTTCCCCGACACGCCCGCCGCTATCGCCCACGCCCGCGTCCACGTCGACGGCGCATGCCCAGCAACACCCCAAGTTGCTAAAGTGCTCAATTGATGAAGTACGCAAGTGGGGATGGGTGTCACGCAGGCGGTGACCATCTCACCGCGACCCTCACCGTGCGTGCCGGAACACCCGACGCGGCACTGGCGTTGCTGGACTTCCTCGACCCCGGATGGGACGTCACCGCGCTGCCGGCGCTCCTGCCCGGCCAGCAACGACTGCTGATCCAGCTGCCGAACGAATCGGACCTGCACCAGCTGTGCCGCGCCGCAATCCGGGACCGCCATGTCATCGGGTACACCGACCGGCTCTGGGCCATGTCGGCCGGCGGCCGGATCACGACGCAGCCGCGGCACCCGGTCCGCTCCGCGGACGACCTCGCCCTGATGTGCGCGCCGGGCACCGACCGCCTCGCGACCGCCATCGCGGCACGGCCCGACCTGACAGCCGACGTGACGGGCCGGCCCAACCGGGTCGCGGTGGTCGGCAACGGCACCGCCCTGCCCGGCCTCGGCCCCGTGAGTCCGCTCGCCGCACTCCCGGCGCTGGAAGGCAAGGCCGCGCTGCTGGCGCAACTGGCCGGCATCGACGCCGTCCCGATCTGCCTCGACGCCGTGCACGCCGATGGCGTCGTCGCCGCCGTCCGCGCCATCGCACCCACGTTCGGCGCCATCAACCTCACCGGCGTCGCCGCCCCGGCGTCGTGCGACATCGAACGCCGTCTGCGCTACGCCCTCGACATCCCGGTGTACCACGACGAACAACACGGCACCCCGGTCGCCGTGCTGGCGGCGCTGCGCAATGCCCTCCGCGTGACGGGCAGGCAGCTGCAGACCGCCCGCGTCGTCGTCATGGGAGCCGGCGTCACCGGCATCGCCGTGACCCGGCTGCTGCTGCACGCCGGCGCCCACGACGTGACCGTCTGGACCCGCCACGGCGTTCTCGGTCCGCACCTGCACGGCCTCCCGCCCCACACCGCATGGCTCGCCACGTACACCAACCCCAGACGCCTGCGCGGAGGACTGGAGCACGCCCTCACCGCCGCCGACGCCGTGATCGGACTCAGCGCCGCCGGCCTGCTCAATCCGGCCCTCATCGCGGCCATGGCATCACCGCCGATCGTGTTCCCGCTCGCCCGGCCCGAACCGGAGATACGCCCGGACCAGCTCGCCGGATCGAGCGCGCTCGTCGCCGCCACCGGGCACGGCAATCCCAACCAGATCAGCGACCTGCTGGCGGCACCCGGCGTGCTCCGCGGCCTGCTCAACGCCCGAGCACCGCACGTCACCACGACCATCCTGCTGACCGCCGCGGACGTCCTCAGCGGCCTCATCGGCGACGAGCTGCTCGGCACGCGGCGGCTGCTGCCCGACGTCCTGCACCCGCCGCTCGTACCCACCATGGCGGCCGCCGTGGCCGCCGTCGCCTCCTCGCAACGCCCAGCGGCGGCCGATCAGTTCTCGTTGTAGAGGTGGCGCGGATTGGGGATGGGTTGGCCGGAAGCGGACGCCTATCGTTCAGCACGAACACCCACCGCGACATTCCGAGGGACGGACAGGATGAGCGACTACGACGACGGCGGCCAGCTCGACCCCGGCTACACCGGCAACGACCAGCCGGAGACGCTTGACCCGGGTTTCACCGGCAACGACCAGCCCGACGTCTTCGGCGGCCACGACGTCGACTTCGGCCACTACGAGGCGGGCCAGGAGCACAGCGCGCTGGACCAGCTGCACACCGACCACGGCTCGGAGACGGACTTCGGCCAGCAGTTCGGCGTGTTCGAGCACGACCACGCGCAGGCCGAGACGAGCGCGCTCGAGCACGGCCAGCACGTCGAGTACAGCGCCGGCTACGACGAGGGCGAGCAGCCGTCGTTCACGGGCGGCGACATCGACGACCTGCACGACCGCCTGACCGGCCTCGGCGGCGAGGAGCCCGGCGGCGAGGCCCAGCTGGGCGTCGCCTCCAGCTGACGCATCCGCAAGAACCCGGCCGCGGTCACCCGACCCCGGCCGGGTTCGACGTTTCTGCTCAATGGCTCAGGATGTGACGCCCGCGGCCGGTCAGACGGGGACGCGCTCGAAGCCCAGCCGCTGCGCGGCGAGCAGTCCGCGCAGCGCCACCACGGGGATGCCGGAGGCGGACAGCGCCTCGTACGACAGGTCGGTGCCGAGCACCTTCGCCCGCCACGCGCCGCCAGAGGCCCAGAAACCGACGGCCGTGCCGCCGTCGACGGTGCCGGTGGCGTAGCCGGAGTAGCAGGCGTGGCCGGTGAGGTAGCGGCCGGAGGAGCCGCCGAGCACGGTGCGCAGCGCCGCCGCCAGCAGGGCCGGGTCGCACGGCGGGATGGGGCCGGCCGGCGCGGCGAGCGGGATGTCGACGGTGATGGCCTCGGAGGCCGGCGTGTTCCAGGGGCTGCCGTCCCCGTGCCAGGCCAGGAGCTGGCAGTCGGCGTAGTGCGTCTTGACCGGGTAGGCGTACCAGCAGCTCCACCGCTGTCCGGGGCCGGCGAAGAGCAGGTTGCCGGGCAGATAGGTGCAGTGCTCGGCGGCGCATTGGGTCTCCTGGGTGTACGGGTACGCGCCCCCCTTGCGCAGCTGCGCGTAGAAGTCCTTGACGATCGCGAGCGCCGTGCCGCAGTCGTGCCCGGGGAACGTGCTGACCATGCCGGTCGTGCCGCCGACGGTGGTGACGGTGCCGCAGACGCCAGGCAGCGACGCGAGGGTCTGGTCGCCCGCGAGCCCGTCGAGGTATTCGTCGAGGGCGGAGGCGGCGGCGTCCAGGCCGCCGTCCTGCTGGTAGATGTTGATGTGTGAGCAGGGCGCGGTCAGCGTGGCGGCGAGCAGATACGCGGCCAGGCCGGCGTTGAGGCTCCCGGAGAGCACGGCGTCGACGGCGGCATGGTCGGCGTAGACCTGGGCGGCGCCCGCTGCCAGTCCGGCCAGTTCGTTGCGGGTCCAGCCGGCGGCCGTCGCGGCGACCTTGAGGCTGTCGCTGCTGATCGTGCACCGCACGTCGTAGGGCGTTACTCGCACCCCGGTGGGCCGGCCCGCCTTGTCGCGGATGCCGAGGTACCCCTCGCTTGAGCTCTGTGGCACGACGCCGTCGGAGCCGAGCGCGATGTCGTACAGGTGGATCGGCCCGATGGTCCGGCGGACCGTGACGGCGCCGGCGATCTCGGTGAGCGGGACGGACGCCGGCAGGTTGGGCGGCAGGTCGAACCGGCAGTTTCGGGCGAGCGTCTGCCCGTCCGCGTGCGGCGCCAAGCAGACCTGCGCGTCGGAGCCGGGCGGCGGAACGACACCGGCGCCGTGCTGGTGCAAGCCCTGCAGGAAACCGGCGACGCCGGTGTCTCCGAACGGCGAGCCGAGGTAGGGCGTGTCGAAGGTGACCACGCCGGCGAGGTGGGCGCCGGCGCCGTCGCGCGCGGCCGCGTACAGCGTGGCGATGCCACCCATCGAGTGCGCGACGACGAGGACCTTGCCGCCGGCGGCCTCGGCGACCGCGTTGATGTAGCGGGCCAGGCAGCCGGCGATGTCGTCGGCGCCGGCCCAGATCGTCGCGCGGTCGCCGTAGTCGAAGAAGTACGGCGTGATGCGGTTGCCGGTCCGTGCCTGCAATTTGTCGGCCGCGTCGCGCAGCGTGGCGCGCTGCCCGTCGCCGTTGCCCGTCCAGCCGTGGACGAAGATAGCCGGTTGCGTCCCCGGCCTCGGCTTCGCATGTTGATCGGTGGAGTGGGTCGAGCAGGCCGGCTCCGCGCCGGCGCGCCCGGCGGCCCCCGGCGCGACCACGGCGGCCGCCGTGAGGAGCGCCGCCGTCACGACGAGCCGGGTGATGCGACCCAGGCGGCGGCTCAACCCGCGGGCTCCGTGTCCGTGATCATCCAGGCGCCGCCGACCCAGGCCAGGTCGAACGTCCAGACCGCCGGCGTGCCGTCCGGCGGGTTGGCGAAGCGCCCCGTGACGGTCGCGTGAGTCGCGTCCACGGCGCGGAAGCTGGCCAGGTCGAACGTGATCGGGCCTGCGGCCTGCAGCTGCTGCGCCGCGGCCGGATCGAGCGCCTGCCCGGACGACAGGAGCACGACGCCGCGCACGTCGGGCTCGCGCCCCGAGGACAGGCCGGCCGCCATCGCCGAGGCCCGCTCGCCGGTCAGCGCGGGCGCGCTGGGCATCGCCGACGGTGCCGCGCCCGGGTGCTTCGCGGTGCACGCAGCCACGGCGAGCACCGCGATGAGGGAGACGGCCGCAGCGCCGTACCGGAGTCGCACGTATACATCGTGGCAGCGAGTCCACACCGGGCGTTACGGCCGATGATGCATGACCGGCGCGCCGTTCGTCCGTTTGGCGACCGGCCGCCGCACCCGAAGCCGGCGGCCGCTCAGGTGAAGTTCCCCGCCCGGTGGATCGCGCACGTGGCGAGCCCCGGCGTCAGCCTGTACGCCTCGCGCTGTCCGGTGTCGGTCAGTGGCGTTTCAGTCGGTTCCAAGTTGGTGCCAAGACATACATCGGATTCTTTGTGCCGGGTCGTCAGGCCCGTTCACGAAGGGACTCAATGTGAGCATCAAGCGCATCGCGGTCGCTACGGCCGCGGCGGTCATAGCCCTGCTGTCGGCGGCCGGACCGGCGGCCGCCGACGAACCGCAGCCGGAAGGGCCGATGAACCGGACCGTGGAGGTCCAGCCTGGCTGGTACAACGCCGTCGTGCAGCGGTCCTGTGGCGCCACCGAGGTGTGGGGCGTGGCGGCCGGCCGTGGGACGCCGGAGTTCAACAAGGGCAACTACCAGGTGTGCCACTACGGCACCAGCTCGGTCAGCATCCTCATTCCCGAGGAGTACAACTACACGGACGACGATCACCTCATTGACGCGGCGGTGCGGCAAAAGGCGAACGGGGAGGCGGCCAGCCGTGCGTTCGCGTCCTACTGCCCGCACTGGCTGCCGGCCGGGCCGAACCGTGCGCCGATCGTGAACTACAAGGCGCAGGCGTACCAGATCACCGTTTGGGACACCTACGCCAACGGCGACGTGCAGCTCCGCGCATTCGGCATCGCAAATTTCTATTCCTCCGCCGCGGTGACGTGGTCGCCGACCTGCAACACCCGCTGATCCAGCGTCATACGTAGAGCGCTGCGGGCCGTAGACCTGCGCCATCGGTGCGGGTTTACGGCCCTGAATCTTCTGGCAACGTCGGACCGGCTGACGGTTCGTAGCGGGTGGCGATCGCGGCGGCGCGGTTGCGCAGCGAGGTGCGCAACCACTGCGGGGACAGGGCTTCCGCGTTCGTGGCGAGCTGCCACAGCGCCCACTCGGCGTGCCGCGAATCCTGGAACGTCACCTCCAGCCGCAGCCATCCGTCCGCGTCGGCTTCTTCGGCGAGGACGGCCAGCGCGGTGCCCACGAGGTCTTCCCGCCGCGCCGGGTTCACCCGTAGCAGCACGGTGACCTGGTCGCCGCCGGTCCGAAACCGGGTGCTGCGTTCCTGCCAGGCCCGGTCCAGATCGACCCGGTCCGGTCGCTGTGCCGGTTCGGCGAGCTCCTCGGCGGCCAAGATCCGCGACAGCCGGTAGGTGCGGTCCGCGCCGGATCTCGTGGCCAGCAAGTAGCCCTGTTCGCGCACGGTGACCAGGCCGATCGGGTCCACCGTGCGCCACTTCGGGGTCTGGCCGACAGCAAGCCCCAGCACGCCGGTGACATGGCGGCACAGCTGACGCTGAGCCTCGACAACCTGGAGGCCGTTCTCGGCGAGGCCGGCATGTCCCTCGCGAACCTCGTCCGGCTCAACGTGTACACCACCGACGTCGATCGGCTCTTCGAGCACTACGGCGTGCTGGCGTCGAGGCTGGGCGCCGACGGGGTGGCGCCGAGCACCACCATGCTCGGGGTGACCCGGCTGGCGATCCCCACCCTGATGGTCGAGCTCGAGGGAACCGCCGTCGCGTGATGCGACCTTGACGGACAGGAGGGGGTCCGGGCGCGGACCCCCTCCGGTCAGGCTGGGATTGCTATCGGCGGGGCTGGAAGTAGTGGGTGACCGCGTACGCCGTCGTGCGCAGGCCGATCTTGGCGCCTTCGATGTCGGCGGTACGGGTGTGGATGCCGCCCCAGATGCGGGCCTCGATGACCTCGGCGATCGCGCCGGTGAAGCTGTTGAACGAACGCGTGGTGCCCGACGCCGAGCTGAACGCGCTGAACTGGATGTCGTTGCGCCCGAAGAAGTACGCCAGCGCGGACATGCTCGCCGCGGTGAAACAGGTGTGCCCGGAGGTGAAGTCCGGGTGCGGCGGCGTGACCAGCAGCGGCATCCAGGCCGGGTCGGCCGCGGTGTTCGGGTTGCCGTCGGTGTCGGCGAGCTGGATCGCGGTGACCGGCCGCCAGAACAGCCAGGCGCCCTTCTCGTTGTAGCAGGCCGATGTCGCGTCGGCCTCCGACAGGTCGACCATGGCGAACATCCGGGCGGTCTGCAGCGTGCTGAGGCGCTGGCCCGTGGCGAGCTGCCGCTTGATCTCCCACTCGCCCAGGTGCCGGTCGTGCCACCAGATGGCCGCCTGCGTCTGGTCGAGGGTGCGGGTGGTGCTGTTCACCGCGCCGATCGTCTTGACCTCGTTGAAGTCGCGGGCGTACTGCGCGCTGGTGAGCGCCGGCGGGCCGGACGAGCGGAACATCGACACGCTGGGCAGCAGGAACGGCTTGAGGTGGCCCACCCACGCCGTGGCGTTGGCGTTGGTCGGCGGCGTCGGCCGCCACTGGCCGGGCTGCGTGCCGACCGGCCAGGCCTCGTCGCCGAACGCCCCGTCGTTCTGCCGGGCGGTGATCATCGCGGCCGCGGTCTTGTCGCCCACGGTGGTGCCGCGGACCTTCGCGAGGCCGGCCGGGATGCCGGCCATGTAGTCGTCGTACTGCTGCTGCAGCCGGTCCTGCTGGCCCGGGAAGAGCGAGACGAGCACCTTGAACGCCGCGGTGCCGACGGCGGCGTCGACGGACTCCCGCCCGTTCGCGGACGGCGCCGAGAGGTACGGCTGGTAGGGCTTTCCGGAGATGGCGTTCACGGCGTCGTAGACGGCCCCGTGCACCATCGCGAAGCTGCGCGCCTGCACCTGCGGTTGCTGCTGGGCGTAGTCCCAGATCGCGGTCTGCGCGTTCTGGTCCCACACGATGACAGAATTGACGGGCCTGACCGGATCGGCCGCGTAAGCGCTGGTCATTCCGGACAGCACCGGCGCACCGGCGCCGATGACGCCGGCGACCACGGCACTGACGAGTTTGCGGCGGATAGAGACGTGACGTGTCATTGACGACCCCCAATGCCGGCGTTTCGTGGCCGGCTCGATGCGACATTGACAAAGTACACTTGCAAAGAGGCAACGTACCGGCGCGCGACCGGCGACCAAACCGTCCGAAGGGGCCGAGACGAACGCCGGTGGGGTTGTCCTGAGCGCCGATGAGTCCGTGACCGATCGGGGTGTTGACCAACGCCGTCGTGCCCGACGACTCCCACCAGCGGCGCCAGCGCAAATGCCGAGCTACATGCGATCTTGGGGTAAGACTGTACGGTGCTGGTGAATCGACTGGCTTCTCGCCGTGGGCTGCGGCTGTGGCCGTTCTGGGTGGCGCTCGCCTCGATGGTGCTGTTCGGCGCCGTGGTCGCGGGAGCCGCCGGCCTGATCCTCTGGTTCGTCCTCGGTCGTCCGCCGGTGGCGCGGCCGGTGCCGCTGAACGCCGCCGCCCTGCTGGACCTGACCCGGATCGCCCTGGTCGTCACCGGGGGGATCGGCGGCATCGTTGCGCTCGTCGTGGCGTACCGCCGGCAACGCATCCACGAGCAGGCCGACGCGCGCGAGCACGGGAAGCTGTTCAATGAGCGGTTCATCGCGGCGAGCGCGCAACTGGGACATGACAGCGCGGCGGTACGCCTGGCCGGTGTCCATGCGATGGCCGAGCTCGCCGACGACTCGCCCGAGCACCTGCACACCTGCGTCGACGTGCTCTGCGCCTACCTTCGCCTGCCGTACGTCCCGGCGGCCGACGGCGAACGGGAGGTACGCCTGACGATCATCCGCGTCATCGGCGACCATCTTCGCCCGTCGGCCCGCACTGACTGGCGGGACCACAACGTCGACTTCACCGGCGCCGTCTTCGAGGGCGGCGACCTCGACGAGGCGGTCTTCGCCGGCAAGTCGGTCAGCTTTCGAGGCGCCCGGTTCGTCGACGGCGTGCTGCGCCTCGAGCGCGCCCGCTTCATGGCCACGGTGAGCTTCCGCGGCGCGCAGTTCTCCGGCGGCACCGTCGACCTGCACGGCGCGCACTTCGCGACGCCGCCCGAGTTCGATGGCCCCACGTCGGCGCCGCCGGCTGTGCTGCTGTCCGAGGCCGAGGCCGCCTGAGCTCAGACCCCGGTGCGCAAGGCGTCGAAGAGCCGCTCGAAGCGCGCACGTTGCTCGTCCACCACCGCGCTCGGCGTCTCTCCGGCGATGAGGCGGCGCGCGGTCTCGACCAGGACCGTGCCGTAGCCGGCGATGAAGAAGGCGGCGAGCAACGTCGCGTCGCCCTCGAACGCCGGGTCGCGCTCGAGCTCCTCGACGAGGGTGTGCTGCAGGTCGGCGGCGATCTCCCTTGCGCGCGCGATGAGCGCCGGCGACGCCGCGACGGTCCGGAAGAACGGGGTGGACCGCTCGTTGACGCCGGAGAGCGGGTGCCGGGTGTCGACGAGGCCGAGGGTCGTATCGCGCAGCGACGCGAGCACGTCCACGCCCGGATCGCGGTCGCGCACGGCCGAACGCAGGAGCTCGACGGCGTCGGCCGCGCGATCCAGGTACAGGTCCTCCTTGCGCGGGAAGTGGTTGAAGACCGTCACGCTCGACACCCCGGCCTCCCGCGCGACCTGGGCGACCGTGACCGCCTCGAACCCGCGCTCGAGGAACAACCGGGCCGCAACCTCCGCGATCCTCGCCCGCGTCTGCGGCCCGCCGCGCTCTCCGGTCCTGGGCATCCGACCTCACTTGCTTTTGTGACTAAATTTAGTCAGTTAACCTCATGACATGACCACCGTAACGCGCTCATTCGACCATGCGGCTCGCGCCCCTCGATCGTTGCGCGAGGCATGGGTGGCCTTGGCCGGTTTGTCCGCGGTGTTCCTGTTCGAGATGCTCGACAACTCGATCCTGAACGTCGCACTGCCCACCATCGGCCGCGAACTGCAGGCCTCGACGACCGCGCTGCAGTGGGTGACGGGCTCCTACGCCGTCGTCTTCGGCGGGTTGATGCTGGCCTTCGGCGCGATCGCCGACCGCTTCGGCCGGCGCCGCATCATGCTCATCGGCCTGGCCCTGCTCGGCGTGGCGAGCCTGGCGACCGCGTTCGTCACCACCGCCGAGCAGCTCATCGCCGTGCGGGTGGCGATGGGCGTCGCGGCCGCGATGACGACGCCGGGATCGATGGCGCTGGCCTTCCGCCTATTCGACGAGGACGGCCTGCGCGTCCGCGCGACCACCCTCATCTCGACCGTGGGCCTGGTCGGCCTCGCGATCGGCCCGACGGCCGGCGGCTTCGTGCTCGCGATCGCGCCATGGCAGGTCCTGCTGCTGGTGAACGTCCCGATCGCCGCGCTCGCGATCATCGGCGTGCGGACCGGCATCGCCGCGGACAACGCGGCCGACCGCCACCGCGATTCGCTGGACATCGCGGGCGCGGTCCTGGGCACGGCGACGATCGTGCTCGCGCTCGTCGCGCCGACGCTGTTCGTGAACCAGGGCGCCCGATCGTGGGCCCCGTGGGCGACGACGGCGGCGGTCGCCGCGGGGGCGACGCTCTTCGTCCTGCGCGAGCGTTCGGCGCGGTACCCGCTGCTCGACCTCAAGCTCGTCGCGCACCCGCTCGTCGCGAGCGGCCTGGCGTTCAAGGCCGCCGCCGGCCTCGCGACCGCCGGCCTCGGCTACATGGTGACGCTGCAGCTGCAGCTCGACTGGGGCTGGACACCCGCGCTCGCCGCCATCGGCATGCTGCCGCAGGTCGTCGTCCTCATCGCGGGCGGCGCGCTCATCAGGCCGCTCATGCAGCGGGTCGGCCTCGAGCGGGCCGCCTGGCTCAGCGCCGCGACGGTCGTGTTCGGGCTCGCCGTCTACGGCCTGCTGAGCCGGTTCGGGTACGTCTGGGTCGCCGTCGCGCTCGTCCTCGTGGCCGCCGGGATGCGCGTGGTCGGCGTCGTCGCCGGCACCAACGTGCTGCGCGGCCTGCCGAGCAGCCGGACCACGATCGGCGCGGCGCTCACCGACACCGCAACCGAGGTCACCTCCGGCGCCGGCATCGCCGTCACCGGCACCATCCTCGCGGCGCTGTTCACCGGCGACATCGCGACGTCGAGCTGGAGCCCGCAGCAGACCAACGAGTTCCGCGAGGCCGTCACGATCGCGGGCCTCACCCTCACAGCCGTGGCGGCGGCGCTCGTCGGCTGGGGCATCGTCCGCGCGCGCCGCGTTACGAAGCACGAGGCGACCACGCCCGTGGCCGAGGCGATTCCCGAGCACGCCTGACACAGTCGGCAACGGAGTGCATCGAATTGATTGCGGTGGGTTCCTACGCTCCAATGCATGTCGGCTGGAACGAGCATTGCGACGAGTCGTTGGATGCCCAAGTCCGGCGCTTGCTGCGGTTCTGAGGGTGTTGTAGGCGCGATTGTCGATGCCGGTCGCTATGCTTGCGCACGTCGGCTTGGTCCTCATGCGCTCCCCGGAGGTGCTGCCCAGGTGGCTGGTCGGTCGGAGCTCCGGGACGACCTCGTCGGTGGCGCGGTGGCAGCGGCATCCGTGATCGTCGGCATCGTGATCTGGCGGCTCGAGTTGCTGCCGGAGTGGGCGGCTTGGCTCATTGCGGTGGGATTGGGTCTGTCCGTCAACTTCCTATGGTTCCGCGCAGCAAGGCGCCGCCGGGCTAGACAGACGCCGACAGCCACGTGAGCGGCTGTGCCGAGGTGCCATTCGCAAATGATGAAACGGGACAAGCGGGTGGCTGATTAGGCCAAGAGCCGCCGCACGGCGCTCGGCGGGTGTCCCAGGTGCTGGCGCATCGTGCGGCAAAGGTGGGCCTGGTCGGTGAACCCGAGGTCGGCAGCGAGCGCGGCGAGGTCGTCCGCGCCGCCCTCCAGCCGATCGAGGGCCCGCTCGACGCGGACCCGGTTGCGATAGCGGGTCACCGACACCCCGAGGTGCCGGCTGAATGCCCGGCTCAGCCGGAACGGCGACACGTCGAGCAGGGCGGCGAGGGTGAGCAGCGCGCGGGCGGCCGGCTCGTCCGCCCGGATGGCGTCGCGCGCCCGGTCGACCAGGTCCGCGTCGTGCGGCCTCGAGGGACCGGGCAGTGCGGCGGCGAGCAACGCGGTGAGCCGCTCGACGACGGCGTAGTCCACGTCGCCGTCCCGTGCCGCCCGCAGCAGCCGCCGATGCGCGAGATCCAGATGGGCGTCGACGTACAAGGTGCGGGCCGCCGGGTCCGTCTCGCCGGCGAGCGCGCGCCACAGCGAAGGGTGCAGGCGGATCGAGGTGCAGACGTCGCCTCCGGCGGGGTGGGCGAAGTGCTCCTCGTCGGAGGGGACCCCCAGGTAACCGACGGTGGGGTCTAGGTCCGCGGTCCGCCCGGCCACGCGCCGGCGGAACCGTCCGCGGCGGACCAGCACCACGCGATAGTCGGGCTGCGCCTCCGGCGGCGACCACCCGGCATGATCCCCGTCGCAGGTCACCGCCGCGACGTCGAGCCCGGGACGGAGGGCCAGCTGCACTGCCTTCATGCCCCGCACGCTACGCCGGGGGTACGACAATTCCCGGCGCCGCAAGGATGTCCAAGCCGCGAGGGGACGCCGGCGAGGAGGCTGGTGCACGACCCAAGACGAACAGGAGAATCCGAGATGCTGAGCACCATCATCTTCGACTGCGCCGACCCGGGTGCGCTGGCCGAGTTCTACCGCAAGGCGACCGGGTGGGAGGTTGCCTCCGCCGACGACGACTTCGTGTACCTCGGCGACGGGGGACCCATCCAGCTCGCGTTCCAGCGCGTCCCCGAATACCGGGCGCCGGGCTGGCCGGACGCCGGCAAGCAGGCCCACCTCGACCTCAAGGTGCCCGACGTGGACGCCGCGGTGGCCGAGCTGGTCGCGGCGGGGGCGAAGCAGCCCGAGTTCCAGCCGGGAGACGGCGCCTGGGTGGTGCTGACCGACCCGGCCGGCCACCCGTTCTGCCTGACCAAAGGATGATCCGAAGCCCGGCCGCGGACGGGATCAGAACTCCTCGAACTTGACCTTGGCGTAGTTCAGGCCGTGGATGCCGGCCTCGTCCAGGGCCGCGCGGAGGTCCTCGCCGACGAAGACGTCGACGTACGAGCCGGGCACGCGGAAGACGCGGCGGGCGACCTCGGCGCGGGACGACTCGAGGAACGCCGGGAACCGCAGGATCTCGTAGGTGCTGTAGACGTCGATGATCGAGTGATCGCGGTCGACCACGTCGAGGATGACGGCGGCCTGCACGATGCGCGCCGGCTCGCCGTCGACCGTTGCCCGCGCGATGAGGTGGAGGTCGCCCGGTGCCACCTCCTCGAACACGTGCCAGGCGCGCTCGTCGACGATCCAGTCGCGGATGGCCGAGTGGCGGTAGACCGACGGGCGCCGCCGCAGCTCGCCCCGCGTCCAGCGGAAGCGCGGCACGGCCTCGAACGGCGGGTACGGCGTCTCCCAGTCGTGGTCCGTGACAGGGCGCGGGAAGTCCGCGTCGCCGCCCGTCAGGCGGCCGTGGTCGCCGCTCGCCGGCTCCGCCAGGTAGGCCATTCCGCAGAGGCTAGTCGACAACCCGGGGTTGACACCGCAACCCCGGGTTGTCAAGGTTGACGGCATGGGTGGACGGGTGGATGCCGAAGGACACCGGGCGGCGTTCGAGCGGCTCAGGGCCGTCCGGGAGGAGTTGCTCGGGCACGCGCGGGCCGTCCGCGAGCTGGCGGCGGTGCGGCGCGCGCTGATTCAGGAGCTGATCGACGTCGGGTTCACGCAGAGCGACGTCGCGCGCGAGCTCGGCGTCACGCGGCAGGCCGTGCAGAAGATGCTGTCCGTCGGATGAGGCGCCGGGGTGTGACCTACGACGTAGGGCACACGGTCGACGGGCAGGACTCGCGGCCCGACCTGCGCTGGGACGAGGTGGCCCGCGAGCTCGAGATCATCAGGGGCGACCTGCACGGTACCGCGGTCAAGATCCACGGCGAGGACCTGGACCGCCTCGCGCGGGCCGGCGGGCTCGCGCTCGACGCCGGGCTCGAAGCCTGGCTGGCGCCGCAGCTGTGGGAGCGCGGGCCGGACGAGACACACGCCTTCATCGTCGCGGCCGCCGGCGTGGCCGAGCGGCTCCACCGACGAGCGCCCGGCCGGGTGTTCCTCAGCGTCGCCAGCGAGCTGAGCCTGATGATGCCCGGCATCCTGCCCGGCGCCACCGTGTACGAACGCATCGCGCACTGCGCCGCCGCCGGGCCGCGCACCGAGGAGCAGACGCGCCGGCTCGACGAGGTGCTCGGGCGGGCCGTCGCCGGCGTCCGCGGCGTCTTCGCCGGGCCGCTGACGTATGCCGCTCTGCCGTGGGAGCGCGTCGACTGGGCGCGGTTCGACTTCGTCGGCGTCGACCTGTACCGCGACGAGGCGATCCGCGACCGCTACCCCCGCATCGTCGAGCGGATCTGCGCCCGCGGCCGGCCCGCGATCGTCGCGGAGTTCGGCTGCTGCGGCTACGCCGGGGCGCAGCGCCTCGGCGGCGCGGGCTGGGACATCTTCGACCACGCCGCCGACCCGCCGCGGCTGGCCGGCGACTACGTGCGCGACGAGCCGGCGCAGGCCCGCGAGATCGCCGAGTGCCTGCGCCTGTTCGACGCGGCCGGCGTCGACGGCGCCTTCGTGCACACCTTCGTCTCGCCGCTCAACCCGGCCAACGCCGACCCGCGCTTCGACTTCGACCTCGGCAGCTACGCCCTCGTGCGCAGCGGCGCGGGCCGGGTCGGGGACCTGGCCGCGCGCCATCCCGCGGTACCGTGGCGGACCGCGTCGCACGGCGAGGACTATCGGGGCCTGCCGTGGGCTCCGAAGCTCGCCTTCCACGCGGTGGCCGACGCCTACGCGTCGGCCTCGTAGGAAAACACGATCATGTCGCGCATCGTGATGCCGTGCTCGACCAGGGGCGGGCGGATGTAGTCGAAGAAGTCGCGCTGCACGGAGTGCATCCGGAAGCCGCACTTCTGGTAGAACGCGATGTTGTCCAGCGACGAGTTCGCCGTGCCGACCAGCAGCGTCCGGCCGTGCTGCGGCAGCTCGGCCTGGATCGCGGCGACGAGCCGCCGGCCGATGCCGCCGCCGCGGCGGGCGGGGTCGACCGCGATGTACACGATCTCCGAAGGCCCGTGCTCGTCCCACCGCACGACGGCCGCGGCGACCCGCTCGCCGCCGAGCAGCGCGGCGTAGGCCCGGCAGGCCGGCTCGCGCAGCGCCGCGCGGATGCGCTCGTCGTCCTCCTCGGCGTCATGCAGCAACGGCACCAGCCCCTCGGCGTCCGCACCGGGCACCGCAACGCAGTCCACGTTCACGGTGACCAGTCTCGCCGAGGGGCCGATCCCACCGAACCGATATCTCAGGCGGAGTAGCCGCGGTGGCCGATCCAGCTGGCCATCGGGTAGGTCTCCACCCAGTACGAGCCGGGGCCGAACATGCCCGACGAGTCGGCGACCTTGACCTGGCGGCCGCGGTCGCGGTAGCCGATGATCGCGACGTAGTGGCCGCCGCCGAACTCGTGGTAGGTGCCGGCCATGTCGGTGACGCCGCCGACGATGTTGGCTACCACGCCGCGTCCGTCGCCGATGGCGCTGACGACGTTGCGCTGCAGCTGCTCGGCCTCCTCGCCCGTGGCGTCCTCGCCGGGAATCCAGTGGGTCTTGTACGCGTCGCGGCCCAGGACCCGGTTGAGCCCACGGGTGGTGTCGTCGGCCGAGTTGGTGCCGTTGACCGTGGTGCCCAGCACGCCGGCCAGGTCGCCCTGCGACGGCGGAGACATGCTCGTGGACAGGGCCATCCGCGTGGCGGCCGGCCCGCAGTTGTAGAACGTCGTCTGCAGCTGGAAGGAGTAGTTCAGGACCTTCTCCGCCGGCGCGGTGAGCAGCGGGTCGGGCTTGGCCTCGGCCTGCGGTGCGTCATGGTGCTCGGGGAGGGCCAGGCTGAGCGCGGCGAGGCCGGCTCCGTGTGCGTTGTTCGCCGGCTCCGGCGAGTGGCTGAGCGCGGCGGCGGTCGCTACCGAGACGACCGCGAGCGCGGCGGTGCCGAGCACCGCGGGAAGGGGACGGCGAAGCGTGGCGATACGATCACGCATAGATGTGGTGGAGCGATGACGCATGGTAAGGTACTCCTGGGCAGGCTGAGGTCCCGCCGCCCGGCTGAGGGCGTCGGCGACCGACTACGTGGGGTCGAGGGAGCGCGGGCTTTGCTAGGCCCGGAAGCGCTCAACCGGATGTAGGCCTGCCAGCAGGCGAAGAGGGTGGGGCACAGGGAACTCCTTCCGGTGCCGCCTACCGGGTTAGCTGACGGATTCGGGCGGGAAGCTTCGCCCTACCACGGCCAGGGGGCCGTTGGATTCACCCCGGGACTACTGTGGGTCCCCGGTTCGCATCTGCGATTCGGCGGGTCCGGGCCGGCGCCACGTGGTCACGGCTGAGAACCGACTCGGACGAGGTGACCTTACTGGTCGGTACCGTCCCTGCCAAGACCCCCGCAAATACTGCCACCAGGCAAAACGCGGTCGCTCAGGCGGCGGGCAGTGCGCCGGAACGTGCGCACCTAGGATGGCGGCCGGGAGGTGGCCGTCGAAATGATCGTCGAGGTGCGGGGGCGGATCCCCGGGCGGGACCGGGGCGAGATGCCCGCCGTGCGGGTCGAGGCCGGACCGGGCACGACCGTCGGCGACCTCATCGGGCGGGCCGTCGCCGAGCAGGTCCGGCTCCTCGCCGCCGACCGCGCGCAGTGCCGCGTGGTGCTCGACCGGCAGTACCTCACCGCCGACGACATCCGGGCGCAGGCCGCGGCCGGCGCCGTGCGCCTGCGCGAGCCGGCACAGCGCGAGCCGGCGCCGCCCGACGCCGGCGCCGAGGCGGCGCGGGCGCGGGCCGCCTTCGGCAAGGGCGCGTTCGCGGTCTTCGTCGGCGGCCGGCAGCTGCACGGCCTCGACGAGCCAGTCGCCGCCCGGCCGGGCGAGGTCGTCGTCTTCCTGCGGCTCGTGCCACTCGCCGGCGGCTGAGCCGATGGACCGGCCGCCCGACCCGTACCAGGTCGCCCTCTGCCTCGCGTCGAAGTTCGCCGCCGGCGAGCTTGACGCGTCCACAGTGGAGCGTGCCTTCGCCGACGACCCGTACCTGTGGCGGGGCATGCTCGGCATCCCCGACGACTGCCTGCTGTTCCTGCGCGACGTGGCCGACGACCTGCTGTGGCGGCGCGTCGAGCCGGTGCCGCAGGTGGTCCGCCCGCGCGGGCTGCGCCACTTCCTGCGCGCGGTGGAGGAGTCCCGGCCCGCCTACTACGACTGCGACGCCGACCTCACCGACGCCGAGCGCGACGAGCTCGTCGCGTGGCTGCGCGAACGGCCCCTGTCCGTCGCCCGGCGCGCCATGCAGCTGCGCGGGCCGTCCGGCGACGCCGACGCGATCCTGGCCGTGCTCGGCCCGGCGGCACACGAGCCGCTGCTGCGCCTGTGCCGGCCGCCGCGCCTGCACGAGGGCACCCGGCGCTACGACCGGGCGGAGATCCTCGACGCGGTCGCCGAGGCCGGCCCGGAGCGCACCGAGCGGATCCTCGAGCTGTGCCCGAGCGAGGCGGTCGGTGCCGCCCTCGGGCGCAACCGCCCGGCGGTGGAGAAGCGCGTGCGCAACAACGCCCTCGAGGGCATCGCCGCCTACGGCCTGCTGCCGCTCGCCGATGGCGAGACCGTCCGGGACCGCTACCTGGTGCTGCGCGACGTCGCCAAGCGCGGCGCGAAGCTCGGCCCCAACCGCCGGCACAGCCACGCCGACGCGATCGACGCCGCGCTGCACCACCTCGCCCAGGTCACCGGCTTCCCCGACGCGGCGCGCCTCGAGTGGCACTGCGAGGCCGACCTCGCCGAGGCCGCCGTCGAGCGGCAGATCGGCGCCTACACCGCGGCCGTGCGCGCCGAGGGCGCCGACGCCGTCATCGAGGTCGTCAAGGCCGGCAAGCGGCTGCGTAGCGTGCCGGCCGAGGTCCGCGGGCACCCCGACTACCCGGCGCTGCGCGAGCACCAGGAGCGCCTGCGCGACCAGGCCCGCCGGATGCGCACCGGCCTGCTGGAGCGCCTCGTCGCCACCGGCGGCACGCTGGCGCCCGACGAGCTCGACCGGCTGCTGCGCATACCGGCCGGCGCGGCGATGCTGCCCGCCCTGCTGTGGCTGGACGCCTCGGGCGCCATCGGGCTGCTGCCCGACGTGCAGCGCGGCGCGCCGCTGACCGCCGTGCACCCGTACCACCTCTTCGAGCGCGACCTGCTCGCGCACTGGCAGGCCGAGATCGTCGCCCGGCGGGTCCGCCAGCCCGTGCGGCAGGCGTTCCGGGAGCTGTACCTGCCGACGCCGGCCGAGCGCGCCGCCGTGACCGCCTCGGCCCGCTTCGCCGGGCACCGCGTCAACGGCAAGGTCGCCGGGCAGCTGCTGTCCGCGCGGGGCTGGTCGCTGCGCGACAGCTACGAGACGCACTCGGCGATCCGTTCCGCCGGCCCGGGCCTGCGCGCCGCACTGCACTGCGACTTCCACGGCCACTTCGGCATGGGCGACGTCCTGCTGGGCGAGGTGGTCCTGCTCGCCGGAGATTCCGCGGTACCACTGGAGCAAGCGCCACCCATCGCGTTCTCAGAGGTCATGCGCGACCTCGACCTGGTCGTGTCGGTGGCCGGCACGGAACCGGACGCCTATGCGTCGCCGTTGCACGCGCAGAGCCGCGCCCAGCTGCTCGGCGCCCTCGTGCGCGACCTCGCCCTGACCCGCGTGAGCGTCGAGGGCGTCACGGCGCTGGTGCGCGGCTCGCGGGCGACGTACCGCGTGCACCTCAACAGCGGCAGCATCCACGTCGAGCCGGGCGGCTACCTGTGCGTGGTGCCGGCCGACTTCGGCGCGCGGCCGCACCAGCGGCTGTTCCTGCCCTTCGCGGACGAGGACCGCCCGACGAGCGTCATCCTCAGCAAGATCCTGTTGCTGAACGAGGACGAGCGCATCGCCGACGAGTCGATCCTCGCCCAACTGCGCCGCCTCTGAGGACTCCTCGCGTGAAAGCGCTCTCTTTTTGTTTGCCCAGCTCAGGTACGATTTTGAGAGCGCTCTCCGCAACTGACCATTGACACTGGTCACATTTGGTGCGCATCATTCCCAGGGACCCCGCAATGACCGCCAATCTCATCTCGGAGTCCCAACCATGCGTCTTGCCCGAGGCCGCCCCGCCGCGGCCGGCGCGATCGCCGTAACGGTGGTCGCCGCCGCCCTGACCTTCGTCGCTCTGCAGAATGCCGAGGCCGCAACGCTCGGCTCCGGCAGCTACGCCACCACCGCGCCGGCCGGGACCACCGGCCCGACCGGGTGCGGCAGCATCGCGACCAACCCCCGCCAGTACGTCACCGCCAACGCGCCCGCCGGCGCCGTGCCCACCAACGACTGGTGGTCGTCGCTGCTGTTCAAGCGCACCGACTGCGCCTACTCCACCCCGCTGGAGGCGCACCCGATGGCGTTCCAGCCCTCCGCCGGGGGCCTGGGCGTCTCGTACACCACCGAGGCCGCCATCTCCGGCACCGCCACCGGCCCCGGTGAGTACCACTTCCCGTACACCACCGAGTTCACCCTCGGCGTGACCGGCCTCAACGCCCCCAACACCCTGGTCGACGGCTGGACCGACTGGACCGTCACGCCCTCGTGGTCCGACGGCGCCCGCACCCTCAAGACGACCATCGGCCACGGCATCCCGTTCGTCTACGCCCGCACCAGCGGCGGCAACGCCCAGCTGACCTTCGGCGGCGCGCCCGCCGTGTGGTCCAACAGCGGCAACCGGGTCGGGTTCACCGTCCGCGGCCACGACTACATGGCCTACGCGCCGACGGGGGCCACCTGGACCGTCAGCGGCAACGCCATCACCTCCACCCTCGCCGGCCGCGACTACTTCTCGGTCGCGCTGCTGCCCACGACCACGTCGACGCCGGCCGCGGACCGCACGGCGCTGGCCAACACCTACGGGCAGTACGCGCACAACCACGTCACCGGCACCCGCGTCTCGTGGGGCTTCGACCAGGCCTCCAGCACCGTCAACGCCACCTACACGTTCACCACGACGGCCCGGGAGGGCACCGGCTCCGGCACCGTGCTGGCGCTCTACCCGCACCAGTGGAAGAACCTGTCCGGCGCGACGCCGATCGCACAGACCTACGTCTCCCCGCGCGGGGCGATGAAGATCTTGACCGGCGCGGGCGCCTTCACCACTGCGACACGCTTCCAAGGTGTACTCCCTGAGGTGCCCGCCGTCGCGGACTCCTCCGGCGCCGACCTGAGCACCGTCGGCGGATACCTGGACCAGGTCACCGCCGGCGACCCCCTCGCGGGCTTCGGCAACGACACGTACTGGACCGGCAAGGGCCTCGGCCGCGCCGCCCGCGCCGCCGAGATCGCCGACCAGCTCGGCCGCACCGCCCAGCGCGACACGCTGCTGAGCGCGATCCGCACGCGGCTGACCGACTGGTTCACCGCGAGCAGCGGCGAGACGGGCCGGCTGTTCGTGTACAACCAGGCGTGGGGCACGCTCATCGGCTACCCGGCCTCCTACGGCTCCGACGCCGAGCTCAACGACCACCACTTCCACTACGGCTACTACATCGCCGCCGCCGCGACCCTGGCCAAGTACGACCGCAACTGGGCCGCCAGCAACGCCTACGGCGGCATGGTGAACCTGCTCATCCGCGACGCGAACAACCCGGACCGCGCCGACACGATGTTCCCGTTCCTGCGCGACTTCGACATCTACGCCGGCCACGACTGGGCCTCCGGGCACGGCTCGTTCTTCGCCGGCAACAACCAGGAGTCGTCCTCGGAGGGCATGAACTTCGCCAACGCCCTCATCCAGTGGGGCATCGCCACCGGCAACACCGCGGTCCGCGACGCCGGCCTGTACATCTACACCACGCAGGCGCAGGCGATCCAGGAGTACTGGTTCGACTCGGCCAACCAGAACTTCCCGCCGACGTTCGCGCACAACGCCGTCGGCATGGTCTGGGGCGACGGCGGCGCCTACGCCACCTGGTTCAGCGGCGAGCCCGAGATGATCCAGGGCATCAACATGCTGCCGGTCACGGGCGGGTCGTTCTACATGGGGTACCGCCCGGCGTACAACACCGTCAACTACAACGAGCTCGTCACGAACAACGGCGGCTCGCCGACGGTGTGGCAGGACGTGCTGTGGTCGTTCCAGGCGCTGGGCAACGGCGACCAGGCACTGGCCAACCTGCGGGCCAACCCCGGGTACACCCCGGAAGAGGGCGAGAGCCGGGCACACACGTTCCACTGGATCCGCAACCTCGCCGCGCTCGGCACCGTCGACACCAGCGTCACCGCGAACACGCCGCTGTACGCGGTCTTCACGAAGAACGGCGCCCGCACCTACGCGGCGACGAACCTGACCGCCAACCCGCTCACCGTCACGTTCTCCGACGGCCGCACCCTGACGGTCCCGGCGGGCAAGACGGCCACGACCGGCGCGTACACCTGGGTCGGCGGCAACGGCACCTCCCAGCCGCCGACGTCGCAGTCCCCGTCGGCCTCGCCGTCGGCGTCGGCGTCCGCGTCTGCGTCGAGCTCCCCGTCCGCGTCCCCGTCCACGTCGACGCCCCCTGCGGGCTCGAACCGCTTCTACCTGCGCTCGGGCCCCGCGTTGTCCACCACCGCCGGCGGCGGCGCGTCGACCCAGACGATCACCGCCGCCAACGGCAACTGGGACGGCAACCCGCACAACCCGGTCACGTACCGCACGTGCGGCATCACCGGCGCCACGAACGGCACCGCGACGCAGTTCACGCTGCACGTCGACGCCGGCACCGCCGTGGGCCAGGGCATCGAGGCCCGGGTGTCGTACGACTTCACCGGCACCGGCACCTACGGCCGCGTGGAGACGTACCGCTACTTCGCCACCGACCCGGTCGTGGGCACGGAGCAGTACACCCAGTCGGCCGGCCTCGCCTCGTCCAGCGGCACCTTGTCGGCGATGAGCAACGGCTGCGTCCGCCTGGAGCTGTGGAACGCCATCGGCAACGCCAACACCACGGTGCGCATCGACGCCACCGCCGCCAACGGCAACCAGTCGACCCTCACCATCCCCTACACCGTCGGCTGACCCTTTCTGACCGGTGGGCCCGCCGCGGCGGGCCCACCGGGTCTGGCCGGGCGAGGCATGATCGGTCCATGGATGTGGTGCTGCGTTACTTCGACATGTGGAACACCGGCGACACGAGCATCGCCGAGCAGGTGCTGCATCCGGCGTGGGTCGACCACGCCCATCCCGAGGTCGCCGGGCCGGACGGGGTGCGGCAGTCGGTGATGGCCATCCGGGCGGCGCGGCCGGGGTTGCGGTTCACCGTCCACAGTGTGCTCGGCGACGAGGACCTCGTGGCCGTGGTGGGGTCCGTCGGGGAGGCGCCGGGGGACGGATCGCCGGGGAAGCTGGTCTGGCTCGTGCGGCTCGCCGACGGGCTGATGGCCGAGATGTGGACCTACCAGCAGAGCGGTCCGCGGTAGACCGGGCATCACCGGCCCGGACGCCTGACCACCCGCCAGATCACGTCGGCCAGTGCGCGGTAGCCGGCGTCGGACGGGTGTGCGTCGCCGTTCGTGCAGATCAGGGTCAGCGCGCAGATCGCCGCAGTCTCGGCGGCCGGGTCGCCCTGCGGGTTGAACACCGGGAACGGGTCGGCGAAGCGGGCCCGCACGGCGGTGGCCGCCGCGGCCTGTGCGGCGTTGACGGACGCGAACAGTGGGTCGCTGAACGCGAACCGGCCGACGTTCGGGTCGTAGGCGCCGACCACGACGATCCGGGCCGCGGGGGCGGCGGCGCGTAGCTGCAGCAGGATGGAGCGCAGGCGGGCGGCGTACCGCGCGACGGCGTCCGGCGCCGAGCGCTGGATGCAGCCCGGGTCGCCGGCGCAGGCCGCGACGAAGTCGTTGATGTCGTTGCCGTTGAGCGACACGGTGATCAGCTCGACCCGGCCGCGGTGGCGGTGCAGGAACGACAGCGCCGCGCCGAGCTGTGCGCCGGAGTAGTCGTCGTGCAGCCGGTGGCCGGAGTCCTTCCACGGGCAGGAGACGCGGAACGTGACCGTCGACTCGCCCGGGCACGAGTAGTTCACGGTGGCCAGGCCGCGCAGGCGCGCCGAGAGCAGGTCGACGTAGCCGGTGTCGAAGGCCTCGGGCGGCCGGCCGGCGAGCGCCTTGTCGGTCCGGAAGCCGTAGGCGATCGAGTCGCCGAGCGCGAGGTAGTAGCGAGCCGGCGGGCCGGACGCGGCGGCGGGCGTCCCGCCGGCGTACCCGGCGGCGAGGGCGGTCAGCGCCAGTGCCAGGCAGCCGCCGCGGACGAACTGTCGAATCATGCGACCCACGCTCGAGCGTCACGGCGAGCGGCGCGTCGGTAGTTCTACGCATCCCGGCCGGGCGGGCGGGGTGCGATCCTGTTTGCATGCGCAGCATCCCGCTCGGGCGGCCGTGGCGGCTGATGCCGCTCGCCGTGCTCGTCGCGGCCGGCTGCGTCGCCTACTGGACCTGGCGCGGGCAGGACCCGCTGTGGACGGTGCTGGCCGCGGCCGGCGACCTCGCCGCGATCGGCGGCGGCCTGATCGCCCGGACCCGGCGGCCGGACAGCCGGGTCGGGCCGCTGCTGCTGGCCTGGGGCGCCTACGGGCTCGTCGGCGGCGTCGGCGGGTGGGACAGCGGCGCGCTGCTGGTGCTGTGGTTCGCCGCGACGCCGTTGTACTGGGTCCTGCTTGGGCACGTGCTGCTCACCTACCCGGACGGGCGCGCGCAGACGCGGGCCGAGCGGTGGTTCCTGCGGGCGGCCTACGCCACGCCGCTGCTGTGGCTGGGCATCGCCGCCTTCGCCGAGCCGGCCTGGCTGACCGGCTGCCGGGCGGGGGAGTGCCCGGGCAACCCGGTGCTGATCCACCCGTCGGTGGCCGTGGTCCACGCGCTGTACTACGTCGCCCGGCCCATTGTCGCGGCGGGTCTCGGGCTGTGGCTGCTCGCGCTGATCGCCCGGCGCCGGTCCCGCATGACGCCGGCCCGGCGCCGCACCGCCGCGCCCGTGCTGTGGGCGGCGGCCGGGCCGCTCGGCAACTTCCTGTACACCTCCGGCCTGAACCTCGCGTCGTTCGCGACCCGGGTGCCGCACGTGCTGTACGACATCTACACCTGGGGCAACGTGGTCGTGGCGTTCTGGGTGCCGGCCGCGCTGGTGGCCGGCCTGTACCGCAGCCGCCTCGCCCGCGCCGACGTCGCCACGATGCTCGTCCGGCTGCGCAGCGCGACCGTCGAGGACCTGCAGGCCGGGCTCGCCGAGGTGCTGCGCGACCCGACCCTGCAGATCGTGGAGCCGCCCGCAGAGCCCGAACCGTCCGCGCCGCCCGACCCTCGCGTCGCGACCGAGCTCGGCGAGGGTGCGCTGCTGCTGCACCACCCGAGCGCCCGCGAGGAGGACCCCGAGCTGTTCGACGCCGCCGTCACGGCCGCCGCCGTCACGCTCGACAACGCGCGGCTGACCGCGCGCGTGCAGGCGCAGCTCGCCGAGGCGACCGCGTCGCGGGAGCGGCTGCTGCACGCCGCCGACGCCGAGCGCGGCCGGGTCGAGCGCGACCTGCACGACGGGGCCCAGCAGCAGCTCATCGGGGTCGGGATGGCCCTGGAATCGGCGCGGCTGGCGCTGCCCGAGCACAGCGCGGCCGCGGCGCTGCTCGACGACGCTCGCGGGCAACTGCGCGCCTCGATCGCCGAACTGCGGGCCCTCGCCCGCGGGCTGCGGCCGGCGCTGCTGGCCGAGCGGGGGCTCGAGGTCGCCCTCGACGAGCTGCGCCGGCGGGCGCCGCTGCCGGTCACGGTGCGGGCCGACCTGCCGGGGCGGCTCGACGCGGCCGCCGAGACCGCCGCGTACTTCGTCGTGGCCGAGGCCCTGCAGAACGCGACCAAGCACGCGCCCGGCGGCCGCGTCGAGATCCGGCTGAGCCACGGTGACGGCGAGCTCGTCGTCGCCGTCCGCGACGACGGGCCGGGCGGCGCCGACCAGCGCCGCGGCACCGGCCTGCGCGGCCTCGCCGACCGCGTCGCCGCGATCGGGGGCCGCCTCACCGTCGACAGCCCGGCCGGCGGCGGCACGACCGTCACGGCCCGGGTGCCGGCCGCAGTGCGGGGTGGTGCATGAGCCTGCGTGTCGTTCTCGCCGACGACTCGCTGATCATCCGGGCCGGGCTCGCGCGGCTGCTCGAGGCCGGCGGGATCGCCGTCGCCGGCGAGGCCGGAGACGCCGAGGAGCTGCTGCGCGCGGTCGCGCTCCATGCGCCCGACGTCGCCGTCGTCGACATCCGGATGCCGCCGACCCATACCGACGAGGGCCTGCGCGCGGCCGGGCGCCTGCGCCGCGAGCACCCGGGCACCGCGGTGCTGGTCCTGTCGCAGTACATCGAGACCGCCTACGCCATCGAGCTGCTCGACGGGGGGCGCACGCACGTCGGGTACCTCCTCAAGGACCGCGTCATGGACCATGCCGTGCTCCTCGGTGCGGTCCGGCGCGTCCACGCCGGCGAGGTCGTCGTCGACAGCACCCTCGTCGACGCGCTGCTCGCCACCCCCGCGGTCCCGGCCGCCCTTGCCGCCCTGTCCGCCCGGGAGCGGGAGGTGCTCGCGCTGATGGCCGAGGGCCTCACCGACCGCGGGATCGCCGAGCGCCTCACGCTCTCGCCGCGCACTGTCGGCACCCACGTCCAGCACATCTTCGACCGGCTCGGCATCGCCGACTCGTGGACCGACAACCGCCGGGTGTGCGCCGTCCTGTCGTACCTGCGCGCGCTGTGAGTGCGTGCGATTCGGGTCGCGCGCTGGAGCATCCCTGAGGCACCATCGGGCGCGTGGCCAATGTTGCGACCATCTTCGTCCGCGCCGAGCCGCTCGACGCCGCGCTGACGGCGGACGACCTGCTCTCGGCGGTGATCAGCCCCGAGCGGGGCAGCTACTACGTGCCCGTGTGGCACGCCGCAGCGGACGGTTTCATCGACCTGCAGTACGGCGCCCGATGGAGCGGCGTCCCCGCCCCGGAGTTCATCTGGGAGCGCTACGGCGACCGCCTGGCCTCGCTCTGGGTCCGCTACTACAACGACGCCGGCGAATTCGACGAGATCGCCCACCGCACCGCCGGGATGACGAAGACGTCGCCGTGGCGGGTGTGCGAGTACCACTACGACTCCCTGCTGCTGACCTCGCGCACGGGCGCCGAGCAGCGGCGTGAGCTCGGCCCGCAACAGCGCCGCGCCGCGAACGAGCGCGACATCCTGGGCAGGATCGAGCGGGACACCCCGACGACCCCGACGTCGTTGTGGTCGTCGGAGAAGGCGTACTGGCTCGAGGCGTGGCGCGCCTACGGCGTGCCCGGCGAGACAATGGACGAGGTGGCGGCCCTGGCACCGGACCTGCTGCGGGCCGAACTGCTGTGGGAGGGCCGCCCGGTGGAGGTCGCCGAGCGGGTCGGCCCGAGCGCGAGCCACTGGATCCAATGGTCCCTCGACGACTGGGACACCTGCGCGGACCTCGACTACCTCCTGCGGGATGAGTAGTCGCTGACGAGCCTCCTGCGGTACCACTGCCGCGGTGTCCCGTCCGGCCCGTCCTCCAGCCGCTCGTAGAAGGCCCCCGCCCCGCTGTCGCGCGCTGCGGGATGCCCGGCCGAGAACGTGATCACCTCGATCACGCCGCGCGAGGAGCTCCCGGAAGATCAGGTAGACGAGGGTCAGGTGTGCCGGACGGGCGCTACGGGTTCGGCTCCACGACGATGAAGGCGTCGTCGTCGGGGCCGCCGAGGAAGGCCCGGGTCGGCACCGTATCCTCCCGAACGTTCAATGTGGCCTCTTGCACGAGGAACCGGAGCCCAGCGATCGGGTCGAACCGCAGCTCAACGAGCTCGACGCCGATCGCAAGCCGGAGGGTCCCCGCATACCGCAGCTCCGCGGCACCGGTCTGTGCGACGGACACGGCCGCGGCGACCCCGGCCGTCCGCAGCACCGACAGGTCCAGCTTTGCGGCCTGTCCGTCGGCCCGTTCCGCGCGGACGCTGAGCGACTGCGACCGCACGACGCCGGTGGCCAGGTAGTACCGCGACCCGGACGTCCACAGTGGATGGTCCGGATCGGGCCGGGCCCCGGTGAGCTGTGAGCCGAGCGAGCCGAGGTCGACGGACGTCCGCCGGCAGTCGCTGAACCGGAACGACAGCGATGCCACTTGCGAGCGCCGGTATTCCGCCTTCACCGCGTCGACGAGCGCAGCGGCGCCCAGCGCGGCGAGGAAGCCTTCAAACAGCCCGATCCCGGCCTCCCAGGAGATCGTGCTGGACGCCACCCCGGACAAGTCGGCCAGCGTCTCGTGTCTGGCCGGCGGCAGTTGCGGGGTGGGTCGCAGGAAGCCATTGACGCTGGCGGGCGGCAGCACCCGGCCACCCTGTACCACGTAGAGGTCGCCGATCGACGCCGCGGCTCGTGGCACCGTAAGCAGGTTGAGCCCGTAACGATCCAGGAAGGCCCGCACCAGCGGATCCGTGGTCGTGCGTCGGCACATGGGGCAACTCCGGTCGCTCGGGTCGGCTCAGGTCGATGGTGCTTCGGGCCAGGTTGACGGGGTCAGGCAGTCGCCGGTCGCGGCGAATGCGGCCCAATAGAACGGGTGCTGCCAACGCGGCTGCCGGCGCAGCGCACCGGCGGCCAGCGAGAGCGCCCCAGCGACGGTCGCGCCGGCCTGGAGTGCGTCGTAAAAGTGTCGCATCAGCTCCGCGGTGGCCTCGTCCTCGACCCGCCACAGGCTGGCGACGATGGCCCTGGCACCGGCCTGCAGGAACGCGGCGACCAGACCGTCGA
Organism: Dactylosporangium darangshiense; assembly: GCF_039537565.1. Lineage (NCBI taxonomy): Bacteria > Bacillati > Actinomycetota > Actinomycetes > Micromonosporales > Micromonosporaceae > Dactylosporangium > Dactylosporangium darangshiense. The sequence goes on along the minus strand of NZ_BAABAT010000025.1, from coordinate 127,587 downwards.
CGTCGCCGGCGGCGTCATGACCCAGCAGCCCGGTGTCGCAGCCGGACAGCACCACCAGGTCCGGCCGGATACCGAGGCCGGCGATGTCGTCGGCTGTGACAACGACGGCGTTGCCCGTCGTCCGGGCGCGCAGGACGATGCCGGAGCCCGCCGGGTCCTCGGCTGAGAAGCGTGCGTGCGTGGCGAGGTGCAGGATGCGGGCCCGGCGCAGCAGGGGCAGCACCTCGTCGGGCGTCGCGGCCTCGCCGATGCGGGTGTCGGCGTCCAGCAGCAGCCCGACACGCCGGGCCTCCTCCGCCGCGTGTGGCAGGTCACCGACCGGGTCGCCGACCACTAGGTGGCCGGCGCGGTCCGACGGCGCCCGCCGCAGCAGATGCTCGAGCACGCCGAGGGACGGCACCGTCGCGACAGGCAGCGGTCCCGCGGACGATCGCCAGCCCGTCTCGGCGATGAGGGCGGCCCACGGGATCCGCTGGGTCCATTGGTCGGTCGACAGGATCAGCGACTCGATGCCGGCCAGGAGCTTCGCGGCGTCGTTGACGAGAGGCCGGATCTGTGCGGTCCAGTTGGATCCGGCGGGATCGGCGGACAGGTCACGCAGTTCGCGACCCATCAGCTCGATGAGCCAGTCCGGACCGTCCTCGTCGAAGTGCAGCGAGAGCGGCCGCGGTTCGTCCCAGCCGTGTCGGAAGACCACCAGGAAGATGAAGAAGCCGCCGCCGAACCGCTGCGCGCAGTGCAACGTCCCGAGCCCGGTCCCGGGTCCGACCCGGTCCGCCAGGGCGACAATACCCGGCCCGTCCACGACGCTCGACCGGCGGCGCTCGACGTAGTCGGCGGCGTCCTGGCTCAGCTCGCGGAGGTCGGCCCACAGGTGGGTGAGCTCGTTCTCCGCGGCGCGGCGGGCCAGCAGCCCCGCCGGCTCGGTGTCCAGGCCTGCACGGGCATCCGCGGCGTCCAGCCGGGCGAGCAGTCGCAACAGCTCGGCCTCCCGATCCAGCCGATCCTGCGGCACTGACGACGGCGCCCGGGCCGTATGCCGGGACAGCAGCTCGCCGAGCCGCCGAGACTTCGAGGCCTCCGCCCACTGCACCGCCCGCCAGGCGCCGTCGGACCGGCCGTGCAAGGCGACCATAACCGACGTGGTCACCGCCCCGTCGACGATCCAGCGGAAGTCGGCGGCTCGCCGCCACCGATACCCGGCGGTCAGGTTGACGAACTCCCGCAGCAGTTGTCCCGCCCCGATGTGGAACATGATGGCCGCGTCGAGCGGGTCGTCGTTCTCCCCGTCGACCCACCTCCAGAACTCCGCCCAGCCCAGCCGGCCGGCCAGCTCGACCCGGAGCAGATCCTCATGCCCGGCCAGCTGCAGTGCCCACGACCACACTTCGATGGCGGCGAGTCGCGCCTGCGAGGTCTCGCGCTCGCTGTGGCAGTCGCCGGCGAGCCGGCCGGCCCGCACGCGCCAACGCCGGGGTCGCACGTCGGCGAGCACATCCAGCGATTCCAGCGCGCAGCGGGTGGCCTCGGCCAGCAGGTCTGCGTCCGGTTCGTGCTGGAACAGCCGCAGCAGCGCCTCGCCGAGCAGGTACTGCACCATCGCCGGGCGGGCCGGATCGCCTTCGTCCTGCGCGGGGGCACTGCGGAGCAGGTCGATCGCCGCCCGGACGTCCTCGACGTCTCCGAACCGCTCATGGCGCATGAGCAGCGCGTCGGCCAGCGCGGCGACGTCCTCCACAGACGGTTCGGTGGCGCACAGTTCGTAGGCCGACGCCACGAGGCGGTCCACATCGGACGGGAGACCGAGCGCGTGGTACCGCTCGCCCAGGGCCGCCACCAGGGCGTGGGTGCCGTACTCCCGGGCCTGCTCCGCGGCCGTCGTCAGCGCCTCGTCGTAGGCGGCGATGGCCAGGTCGAGCTCGGCGGAGGCGCCCGACCGGCGCCACGTGTGCATCCGGGCGTCGCCGATGGACAGCCAGGCGTGGGTCCGGATCCCGGACTCGGCCGTGCGCTCCAGCACGGCGGCGTAGATCTCCAGGATCTGCCGGGATGTGCCGTGACCGCGGCCGGAGCCCGACTGGCGATCGAGCGCCGCGACGAGCATGTCCATCGCGCGCAGGACCAGGCCCTGGACGTGCTCGTCGGCACCGCTGACCGCCAGCGCCTGCCCGCAGGCGACGATCGCGTCGCTGATGTCGTCCATGACGGTGTCCAGGATCAGCCCGACCGGCATGCGGGCCGCGGCCCGCTCGACCAGCAGATTGGCCACGATGGCCCGCTGGGTTGCGCGGACCTGTGCGGGCACGTCGTCGCGCCAGGTGGCCACGCGGAGGCTGATCGCGGAGTCCAGGGCCCTGTCGTCGCCCGTGTCCGTGAAGTCCTGGTAGGCGAGGTCGGACGCCGCGACGAGGTCCTCGAACGGTATCTGCTCCGGATCGTTCACTGCCGTACTGGCCGGATGTCGACGGCTGCGGCCCGATCGCTCGTCGGCGTTGTGGAGGACCCGGCATTGGCACGCGTCATGTCGACCCCTTCCGGAGACGTGGCCCGGAGGTTACCGCGACGGCACGACGCGGTTCAATGCCTCGCCTCGCCGTTCTCGGAGTCGGCGACAGCAAGGTGACGCTGCCGGGGGATTGGGGTCGGTGGCGACGCGGTCGCGGCAGGTGTGCTTGGAGTGGTACAGGTGGTCGTCTGCGCGGGCAGCGGTGTTGAGACCGTGTCGCCGGACAGTGCCGATGTGGCGCCGATGTCGGCTGTGGCCGCGCGGGCCGGCGCGTAGCGGGTCCGCGGGGATGCACCGCGCCGCCTCATTGTCGACGGCTATGACGACCACCCAGCTCAGGAAGACATCCATGCTGCCGGCCGCGTTCCTGAGGCTTGACCGGTCCGCGCTGACCGCGGCCGCTCCATCGATCTTCGCCCACCCGGTCGGCCGCAGCCGGAACGAGCCGGCCGGTGCGTCCGCCGGCGCAGGCGGTTGCCGCCGTTGCCCGGGACGAGTGGCGGCTAGCACATCCTTGTAGCGCCCATATCTACGACTGCTTCGGCTTCGGTCGAGCGCTACCACAGCGGAGTCCACCGCAGCGACCTGACGCAGCAGGCATTTCCGATCGCTCAACCCCTAGCGATCGATATCCAGACGCAGCACATCAGCCAAGATCAGTGGCGTGGGCATTTGGTGCGTGTCGCCCCCCGGCACGCACCCCACCCCACCGCCCAGCTCAATACGTGTTCGGAGCCATCGAGCCGCTCGACGGATCGAACCCCCATACCCTGAGCCCCGATCCACCGATGCCGCGCCGCGGGCGGAGCCGGTACGGCCTGCCGTTCCCAGCGGAACAGTGGTGGCGCAACGGACGAGGCCGCGCTTACGCGCGGCAGGCGAAGTTCGCCGTGTTCGAACTGGTCGTGTTGCCCAGTGGCGCAGACACAGCATCGCGACCCCGCTCGTCACCGCCCGGCGGGAATCCCGGCCAGAGCCGTTCGCCACGCTGTGCGAGCGCCGGCGTAATCCGCCGGGCGCACGGAGCGCGACCGTTGGAGGTGCGGCCGGCGCTGCATCAGCGGCCAGATGTGCGAGCCCGCGCTCCGCCGCCGGTAGTGTCCGTCGATCGCCGGACGGCGGGCCTGGCGTGCGGGGCGAGGCGAGGCGACGCTGTGGTTCGACGCGGCCGAAGTGCTGGACGTTGCGGTCGCCGGCGCGGCGAAGGTTTCGCCGGAACCGATCGAGCAGGACGGAAGTGCATCGCGTCCTGGGCCGCCCGCCGATCGCGCAACACCGTCTCGGCGGGATGCAGTGCATCGGCGCCTCCAGGATGTCAGAAGTGTGCCATCGTTCTGCCCCCCATCTCGAGCGCGACAGAACTCTGACATCGCCCTTCTGCGATTTTCCGTGTATTTCCGAGGCCAGTTCAGCCCTGCCGGGCGGCGGTTACATAGTTGGAACGATCGAGAAATGTCAGAGTAATGACACAAGGCCAATCTGCTCTCACCTGCAGCAGCCGGCTGCACCTCGTTTGGCGATACCGGGCTGGGCGCTTTGGACGCCGGCGGCTCGGCCCGGGACATGAACATCCGCACCATCCGCTGTGCCGCGACCCCGGCGTCACGCCTCCTTGACCAGGAACGGAGTTCCCGCATATGTCCACCACCAGCAAGCGGCTGCGCACGCTTGTCGCCACGGGCGCCTTCGCGACGACCGTCGCCCTCGTGCTCGCCGGCTGTGGCGCCAAAGCCGGCGACGAAACGTCCGGCAGCAAGTCGGCCGGACCCAGTTGCGTCGACACCTCCGGCAGCACTATCAAGCTCGGCTTCCTCAACTCCCTCACCGGCGGCATGGCGATCTCCGAGAAGACCGTCTCCAACGTGCTGCACATGGCCGCCGACGAGATCAACGCCGGCGGCGGCATCCTCGGAAAGAAGATCCAGTACATCCAGGAAGACGGCGCCACCGATTGGCCCACCTTCGCGGAGAAGACCGAGAAGCTGCTCACGCAGGACTGCGTCGGCGCGATCTTCGGCGGCTGGACCTCGTCCTCCCGCAAGGCCGTCAAGCCGGTCGTCGAGAAGAACAACGGCCTCTTCTTCTACCCGGTGCAGTACGAGGGCCTTGAGGCGTCGCCGAACATCTACTACACCGGCGCGACCACCAACCAGCAGATCATCCCGGCGATGGACTTCCTCGCCTCCAAGGGGGTGAAGAGGCTGTTCCTCGCCGGCAGCGACTACGTCTTCCCGCGCACCGCGAACGCGATCATCAAGCTCTACGCGGCCAAGCTTGGCATCGCGATCGTCGGTGAGGAGTACGTACCCCTCGACAAGGACGACTGGACCACCCAGGTGGCGAAAATCAAGGCGGCCAAGCCCGACTTCATCTTCAACACCATCAACGGCTCGTCGAACGTCGGCTTCATCAAGGCCTACTACGACGCCGGCCTCACCGCGGCGACGACGCCGATCATCTCGGTGTCGATCGCCGAGGAGGAGGCGCCGGCCATGGGCCACGAGGTCACCGGCCACTACGCGTCCTGGAACTACTTCCAGTCGCTCAAGACCGACACCAACCCGAAGTTCATCGACAGCTGGAAGGCCTACCCCAAGAGCAGCGGCGTCACCTCCGACCCGATGGAGGCCGCCTACATCTCGCTGTACCTGTACAAGGCCCTCGTCGAGGCGGCCGGCTCGTTCGACGTCAACGCGGTGAACGCCGCAGCGAAGAAGAACACCATCACGTTCGCCGCGCCGGAGGGCACCGTCACGCTCGACGGCGAGAACCACCACATCTCAAAGCCGGGTCACATCGGCCGGATCAACGCCAGCAACCAGTTCGACATCGTCTGGTCCTCCGACAAGTTCATCAAGCCCGACCCGTTCCTCAACGGCTACGACTGGTTCCCGGCGAACGTCCGCGACCAGCTCGTGAAGGCCGCGGGCTGATCGGCCCCACCCCCACCCGGACGCGGAGTTGCGTGTCGCCTGCGGCAGGCAACCCCGCGTACCCGGATCCGAATCCCCCCTCACACCCACCCCGCACAGAGAGCGAGAGCACGTGGACGCATTGATCCCACCGCTGCTGAACGGCAGCGCACAGGGTGCGCTGCTCCTGCTCGCCGCGCTCGGCCTCTCGCTCACGTTCGGTCAGATGGGCGTGATCAACATGGCCCACGGCGAGTTCCTCATGATCGGCGCCTTCACCGCCTACCTCGTCCAGCAGGTCATCGACTCCAGCGATCTGTCGATCCCGGTCGCACTGCCGGTCGCGTTCGTCGTCGCCGGACTGTTCGGCCTCCTGCTGGAGGTCAGCATCATCCAATGGATGTACCGCAGGCCCCTCGACACCCTGCTCGTCACGGTCGGTGTCAGCCTGATCCTGCAACAGGCGGCGCTGCAGATCTTCCCGTCCCAGGGCGTCCCGGTGAAGAAGCCAGGCTGGCTCGACGGGCAGTTGACCATCCTTGGCTACGACTGGCCGCTGCGGCAGGTGTTCACCATCCTGCTCGCGACCGTCTGCGTCGCCGCGCTGGCGGCCTGGCTCAAGTACACCTCGTTCGGCCGCCGCATCCGGGCGACCGTGCAGAACCGGGACCTCGCCGAGACCGCGGGGATCTCCACCCGCAACGTCGACCGCCTGACCTTCTTCGTCGGGTCGGGGCTGGCCGGGGTCGCCGGAGTGGCCGCGTCGCTCATCGGCGGCACGAACTCCCAGATGGGCGCGCAGTACATCATCCCGGCCTTTCTCGTCGTCGCCGCCGGCGGCATCGGCCAGCTCAAGGGCACCATCGTCGCCGCGTGGGCGGTGGGCGTCGTCCTCTCGTGCTTCGCCTACTGGACGACCGGCAGCCTCGCGCAGGTGTTTGCCTTCATCCTCGTGATCGTCTTCCTGCAGCTGCGACCGCAGGGCCTGTTCACGGTGCGAACCAGGAGTCTGGTATGACCAAACTGAAGCCACGGCTTTCCCTCGTCGGCATCGGGGTGTTCGCCGTCCTGCTCCTCGCGGTCGCTCCCCTCGTACTCACCGATCACTGGCTCGGCAACCTCGGCAAGTACTGCTGCTGGGCGATGGCCGCCGTCGGCATCGGCCTGGCGTGGGGCCGAGGCGGGATGCTCGTGATGGGGCAGGGGGTGTTCTTCGCCCTCGGTGCCTACGCGATGGCCATGCACCTCACGCTGGAGACCGCCGGTGACGGGGTCCCGGGGTTCATGGTGCTCTACGACCCGCTCGCGCCGCTCCCGGCGTTCTGGGAGCCGTTCCGCAGCGCTGCGTTCACCCTGCTGGCCATCGTGCTGCTCCCGGTGATCGCGGCCGGCATCCTCGGCTACGCGCTGTTCAAGCGCCGCGTGAAGGGCGCGTACTTCGCGATCCTGACGCAGGCGCTCGCCGTCGCGCTCGCCACCCTGATCAGCTCCACAATCCGCGAGACCGGCGGCGACACCGGGCTCAGCGACTTCAAGTACTTCTTCGGTTTCGTGCTGAAGGACCCGGCGAACAGGAACATGGTGTACCTCATCACGGCCGCGCTGCTCGTCGTGTGCCTGCTCGTGGTGTGGCAGCTCTACCGCAGCCGCTTCGGTGAGCTCCTCGTCGCCACCCGGGACGCCGAGGAGCGCGTGCGCTTCCTCGGCTACGACCCGGCCAACATCAAGCTCGTCGCCTTCGTCGTCGCAGCGCTGATGGCAAGCATCGGCGGAGCGATGTTCGTGCCCATCGTCGGCATCATCACGCCGGCCGAGATCGGTGCTGCCGCTTCGATCCTCATGATCGCGGGCGTTGCCTTCGGCGGCCGCGCCTCGCTCTTCGGCCCCGCGCTCGGCGCGATGGCGGTCGGCTGGGGGCAGTCGAGCCTCGGCTCCACCTGGCCCGACGGCTGGACCTACATCATCGGCCTGCTGTTCATCGTCGTCATCCTCTTCCTGCCGAAAGGACTGTCGTCGGTGCTGGCCAGGTATACGGCAGCGCGACGGGGCCCGGGCGAACAGCCCGCGGCGGCGACCGCCACCCTGCAGCTCGAGGAGGCGAAGTCGTGACCGACGCCTCGCTCGTCGTCACGGACCTCCACGTCGAGTTCTCGGGCTTCGTCGCGGTCGGCGGCGTCTCCTTCGACGCGCACCCTGGCGAGGTCCGGTTCCTCATCGGCCCGAACGGCGCCGGCAAGACGACCTGCATCGACGCCATCACGGGGCTCTCTGCGGCCACCGGGTCGGCGAGGCTCGGCGAGCGGGAGCTGCTCGGCAGGCCGGTGCACAAGATCGTCCGACTCGGGGTCGGCCGCACGTTCCAGACCGCCAGCGTCTTCAACGAGCTCTCGGTGCTGCAGAATCTCGATATCGCCGCCGGACGCCACCGCCACTGGGCCTCGCTGCTACGGACCCGGCGTGGCGTCGACCCGTCGATCGTGCAGGCGCTGGAGGAGACAGGACTCGCTGGCGAGCTCGCCACGCCGGCCGGCATCCTGTCGCACGGCCAGAAGCAGTGGCTGGAGATCGCGATGCTGCTCGTGCAGGACGCGAGGGTGCTGCTGCTCGACGAACCAGTCGCCGGCATGAGCCAGGACGAGCGGACCGCGACCGGCGAGCTCCTGCAGCGCGTCGCGGCGAAGCGCATTGTGCTGGTGGTCGAGCACGACATGGACTTCATGCGCCGCTTTGCCACGCGCGTGACGGTGCTGCACCAGGGCAAGGTGCTCTCGCACGGCACGGTGGCCGAGGTGCAGGCCGACCCCAAGGTGCAGGAGGTCTACCTCGGCACTGCGGGCGCCGCGACCACGGCCGCAATGTCGGTCGTGCCCGAAGCGGCAGCCGTCGGGCTCGCAGGCTCGCCGGAAGTGGCAGCCGGGACGCAGCAGCAGGAGGAGGACTGACATGCTTGAACTCACCGACATCGAGGCCGGCTACGGACGCACGCGGGTGCTGCACGGGGTGACGGTGCCGGCCGGGAAGGTCGTGGCCGTGCTCGGCCACAACGGCGCCGGCAAGACGACGCTGCTGCGGGTCGCGATCGGGCTCATCAAGCCGACGAAGGGCCGCGTGTTCTTCGACGGCGAAGACATCGCGTCGCTCGCCCCCAACAAGCGCGTCGCTCGCGGCATGGCGTACGTGCCGCAGGGTCAGCAGGCGTTCGGGCAGCTCACCACGCTCGAGAATCTGCAGCTCGTCGCCGACGGACGCCGGGGCGGCAAGGCCCTCATCGACGCGCAGCTGGCTCGCTTCCCCGCGTTGGAGCAGTTCGCAGCCCGGAAGGCAGGCCTGCTCTCGGGCGGGCAGCGCCAGCAGCTCGCGATCGCCCGCGCCCTCATCACCGAGCCGAAGCTGCTCATCCTTGACGAGCCGACCGAGGGCATCCAGCCCACGATCGTCGCCGAGATCGAGCGCACCATCGTGCAGCTGGCCGGCGAGGGCATCAACGTGCTGCTCGTCGAGCAGCACATCGGCTTCGCCCTCGAGGCCGCTGAGCGCTACGTCGTGCTCGCCTCGGGCTTCGTCACCCAGACCGACGAGGGGGGTTCGGCAGCCATCTCCACCGTGCGAGCCGCCATGGCGATCTGAGCCGACATTACCGGTTTCCGGACCTGCAATACTTTCGTAACAACGAACCCGGAACATGCCCCACGCCCGGCGCGTGAGGGGATGCCACTATGAGCAGGACAGGCAACGCGCGCGCGGCCGCGGAGGACAGCCTCGAGGACTATGCCTTCCGATATGTGCCGCGCACCTTCCGGCGCTGGAGCGCGGCGTCCGTCGGCGCGACAGCCCTCGGGTCCATCGCGTTCCTCGCCGATTTCTCGATCGGCGCGACCATCGGCATCGACCACGGTACCGCCAATGCCATGCTCGGCATCCTGTTCGCGTCGGTCATCATCGTCATCGTGGGCGTACCCGTCGCCTACTACGCCGCCCGCTACAACCTCGACCTCGACCTCATCGCCCGTGGCTCGGGATTCGGCTACTACGGCTCGATCATCACAACCGTGGTCTTCGCGGGCTTCACCTGCATCTTCTTTGCCTTGGAGGGCGCCATCATGGCGCAGGGGCTGCAGGTGGCAACGGGGACGCCGCTGTGGCTCGGCTATCTCATCTCGACCGTGGTCGTGATCCCGATCGTCATCTACGGCATGCGTGCGCTGGAGCGCCTGCATTTCTGGACCACGCCCCTGTGGCTCGCCCTCGCCCTGCTGCCGCTGCTGTGGATCATCGTCTCCGACCCCGAGTCAGTGCGCGCCTTCACGTCGTTCAACGGCAACTCCGACGGCTCGATCAGTTTCGGCGCCGTTGTCTCAAGCGCGGCCGTGTGCTTCGCCCTCACCCCGCAGCTGGCGGAGCAGATCGACTACATCCGCGCCATGCCGCCGCGCACGCCGTCGAACGCCCGCTCGTGGTGGACGTCGTTCGCATTGTCCGGCCCGGGCTGGGTCATCTTCAGCAGCACCAAGCAGATGATCGGGGTGTTTCTCGCTGTCTACGTCCTCGTGAAAGTCGATCCCACCCTCGGGCACTCCGCGACCGAACCGGTCAAGCAGTTCGTCGGCATGTACCAGACCCTGTTCCCCGACTGGCTCGCAATCGTCCTCGCCCTCGTGCTCATCGTGGTCGCGCAGGTGAAGATCAACGTGACGAACGCGTATTCGGGCTCGCTCGCCTGGTCGAACGTCTTCACCCGGGTGGCAAAGCACTACCCGGGTCGCACGATCTTCGTGCTGCTCAACCTTGTGATCGCGTACGCGCTCATGATGCTGGACGTCTTCACCCTCATCTCCTTCGTCCTGAGCCTGTACGCGAACGTCGTCATGGCGTGGCTCGTGACGATCGCCACTGATATCGCGATCAACAAGTGGGTGCTGCGCATCTCGCCACGCTTCCCGGAATTCCGCCGTGGCATGCTGCACGACTGGAACCCGGTGGGGCTCGTGTCGGTGGGGCTCGCCTCGGTGCTTTCGCTGCTCGCGTTCGCCGGGCTGCTCGGCACCGCCGTCAAGCCGTTCTCGGTGCTCATCGCGATCGGCGTCGCGTTCGTCGCCACGCCGGTCATGGCCCTCGCCACCCGGGGGCGCTACTACCTCCGCCGCCGCTCCGACGGCATCGACTCTCCCCTGTTCGACGAGCACGGCAACCCCTCGGGCGAGCGGCTCCGCTGCCATGTCACCGGATATATGTTCGAGCGACCGGATATGCTGGCCTCGGCCCAGCGAGGGGCGCACGGCCAGGTGCAGTACGTCTCGTCGCTGGCGCTCACGCTCGACGATTCCGATCGCTACGTGCTTCCGCCGGAAGTCAACGGCCCCCCGCACTGGGCGACCGATCGAGGCAGGGGAACGTGATGGAGGAGCCGGTCGACACCGCGACCGCGATTCTGGCGAGCGCGGCGGTTCTGCTGCGTGAGCACACGTTCGACGACATCTCCTATCGCGCCCTCGCCGACGAGGTCGGCATCTCGGAGCGCACGGTTTACCGCCAGTACCCCACGCGTGCGCACCTGCTCGCCGCACTGTCGAACTGGATCGAGCAGACCCATTTCCCGCTGCCGCCGTTCGTGACCGTGGCCGATTTCCGCGCTGCCGTGCACGAGCGCTTCCGCGCCTTTGACGCGTCGCCCGCGTACGCATTCGTCAGCGCACGGGCGTCTACGATCTCGCTGACGCTCGACGCCGAGCCCGCCTACATCACGCGTGCGATCGAGGCAATGCTCGACGTGTCGGCTTCGACGCTCAACCGGCGGGATCGGCGGCGGGTCGCGGCATCCCTGCTTTACTTCTCGTCGGCGATGTTCTGGGCGCGACTGCGCACGGGCTTCGACCTGGATGCCGGCGAGATCTGCGACGCGTTCGATCGCGCCGTGGGCACAGTGCTCGCGAGGCTGCCCGACGCGACGTGGGCGGAGCCGTGAGCGGGTCGATGGCCGTCCCGGCGCTGAGCGGCACGCAAGCGGCGATCCTCGCCGCCTACGCCGAGCTGATCGAGGAAGTCGGCAGCGACGACGTGTCGTACCGGCTCGTCGCCCGCCGGGCCGGCATCGCCGAGCGCACGGTGTTCCGCAACTACCCTACGCGGGTCGATCTGCTGCTGGCGACCGCAGCGTGGATCGAGGCGACGGTGTTCGTCCGCGAGGAGTCACATTCGATCTTCGACATCCCCCTCGCGATCCGCGACGCGATGCAGCGGTACGACGCGCGGCCGGAACTCGCGCACGTCGTCGCCGAGACGGCAATGCGCGGTGTGAGCGGCGCGGCGCCGTCGGTCGGCCGGGCGCACCTCGAGCGGCTGCTGGACGCCGAGGTGCCATCCCTCGACGCGGCGCAGCGCAGAGCGGTCATCGTGGCGCTGTCCCACCTCGACTCCGCCGCGACCTGGGTGACGTTTCGCCGCGAGTTCGGCATGGACCGGCGTGACATCGCCGACGCAGCCGCATGGGCAGCGGAGGCGGTGCTCGACAGCATCCGCGACCGCGTCGTCCCGTAGGCGCCGGGCCGGCCAAGTGAACTACGCTGCATCCAAAGCCGGACTGGTCGGCGTAGCGCGATCCATGGCACGGGAGTTCGGCAAGCGAACATCAATGCCTGCAGTCGGTGCTGTGGAACGGCACCGCCGCAGAGGCACCCCTCGACCAGGCGCTGCCGGCCGGCCTGGTCACCGTCTCGGTGAACGACCGGCCACTGAGCCGGCTGCTGTTCGCCTGGCGGGCCGACCCGGCCACGCCGCTGGTCCGCTCGTTCGCCCGGATCGCCACCGGTCACAAGACCAGACATTCGTGTCGCCACCGCCGGTCAGCTGTGACACTTCCCGACCGCCCGCATCGCCTCCTTGCTGCCCTGCACGAGCAGCCGCTCCCACAGGACGGAGCCGGCGACCGCACCGAGCACCGGGCCGACGACGTAGACCCACCAGAACGGAAACTCGACGGCAACGATGTCCGGGCCGAGGGTTCGTGCCGGAGCATGTTCAGCACCACCCGCCAGGGCTCCGCCCAGTTACCAGCCACGGTGCGGCACTTGTGCCGCCTAAGCATCGGCGAACGCGTGCTCCTGACCGCAGACCTGGCGAAGAATCTACCGGTCGCGCGGCCGCCCGGCGCAATCCGCACCTCTGATCGTAAGCACATCAGAACACGGCGAATATCTCACAGACTGTAGCGATCGATGTCCAGGTGCAGCACATCATTCAAGATCAACAGCGTGGGCATTTGGTGCGTGTCAGACCCCGGCATGCACCTCACCCCACCGCCCAGCTCAATACGTGTTCGGAGCCATCGAGCCGCTCGACGGATCGAACCCCCATACCCTGAGCCCCGATCCACCGATGCCGCGCCGCGGGCGGAGCCGGTACGGCCTGCCGTTCCCCGCGGAACAGTGGTGGCGCAACGGAGGAGGCCGCGCTTACGCGCGGGCAGGCGAGGTTCGCCGTGTTCGAACTGGTCGTGTTGCCCAGTGGCGCAGACACAGCATCGCGACCCCGCTCGTCACCGCCCGGCGGGAATCCCGGCCAGAGCCGTTCGCCACGCTGTGCGAGCGCCGGCGTGATCCGCCGGGCGCACGGAGCGCGACCGTCGGGGGTGCGGCCGGCGCTGCATCAGCGGCCAGATGTGCGAGCCCGCGCTCTGCCGCCGGTAGTGTCCGTCGATCGCCCTGCTGGATCGAGGCGCTGATCCCAGCATCGCAGCGCGCGGCAAGCAAGGCTGGCCGATCGACGCAGCTCTGGTGCTGCACCAAGTTAAGAAGTACCGAATCGAGTGGGCTGAGGGCGCCGCGCTGCTGGAGCAACACGGCCAAAAGACCGATCAACTCCCGATCGGTGAAACCTAGGCGCCAGACGCACGCGCATCAGCCATGTCAGTGGGCTCGCCACCTCCAACGGTCACCGCAGGTAGGCGCGACCTGCGGTTGTCCCGCAGCTTGTGGCGGCCGACCGAGCGTTGTCTGCGGCATGTGCGGATGTCCGCGCCCACCCTCAACGCCACGCCGGGCATCATCGATACCATGCTCGTCGAGGTAGAGAAGATCGCCAAGTTCCCGTGGAGTCCTGTTCTGGCCCAGATCAGTACGCCCCTCGGGCGGACGGCGGTTCGCCGGTGCGGCGATCCGAATGCCTGTACCGTGCCAAAACTCATCGCACCTGGTGTGAGCTGCTGTTTCGCGACCCTGGCGCAAGGTGGCGGGCGTGTTCTGTTGTACTGAGCGCGGTGCGCGTGTTCGGCTGGCTGCCGCAGGCCACACGCGGTCGAGCTCCGACACATCGATGTCCCACGCAGCACTGCGTATGAGCCGAGGAGGCCCGAACGCCACAATCGTCAATACCCCGACCGACGTACCCCTCCGGGATAGCTCAGCGACCCCGCGACACCGAACGAAGCCGATGCATGGCATCTCATATGCCTCCTCGGCGTCGCCGTCATCATGTACGGCCCGCGCCACTAATTCGGGCGCACCCGGCGGATCTTGTGACCCCCGTGACTGCGGGCCGTCGGCATGGGCATGGGGCGCCATTGCCTCGATCCGACTCTGGCGCCACCCAAGATCCGCCGGACAGAACCTGGCGGTGAGGCGCTCTAAAAACCAGTGGACCAGCGCCGCTGTGCGCCACTACCGTGCTGCCGAGCCAAGTCGTCTAGTCAAGGACGCGCCGTTGTACACCCTGTGAGACCTCCCGAGCGCTGATTCGTCGCGCGTCGCACATGTGCGCCGCGATCCTTCCTGCTGCGGACTTCTCACTGAAACCGGTGTACTTCTATGCTCAAACACGGAACTGTCGTGCCCACCTGCCTGCCGCTCGTACTCCACCGTTCCCACGCGTGCGCGTCCGAGCGGTTCCAAGCAAGCGGTAATTTTCGCGTCACCGCAAACCACAAGCTCCTCGACGCCTGGCTCCTCGTGCTCTGCACCGCCTGCGGGGACCCTGCGAAGCCCACGGTCCTGGAGCGGATGAATATGCAACTCCACACGACCCGAGGTGCTGGACCGGCTGCACGACAACGACGCCGGCCTGACAGCCGAGCTGCTCCATGGTTCGGTCGTGCAATGCCGCAATCGCATCGCCCTCGACTGGGACAACGCCTGGCGCCTCGACACCGGCGGATCGGATCGCTTTGACCGTGAGGTGATCGACGTCTCGGTCCGCTTTGCGGCGCGGATCCCGGTCCGGCCGGTGCGACTGATCGCCGAAGGCTGCGGTCTTTCGCGGGCCGAGGTCGAGAGACTGATCACGGAGGGAAACTCGTTTCGGCAATCCGGCTGGGTGGCAGGCACTCCGGCGACTTCACCTTCACGCTCAAGCGCTGAGCCCTCCGCGGGACCCGGGGCCTGTCCGGCAAATCCGTCGGGCAGGCCCTACGTTGTGTCTCGCGGATCATGACTTTGATTCGTTGAACGAGTATGGCTCGTGGAGACCTGAGCAACGCCGAGTGGGCTGTGCTGGAACCGTTGCTTCCGACGCAGGCCGCTCGTGGCGGGCGGTGGCCTGACCACCGGCAGGTTGTCAACGCGGATGGCCGCGAGCAGCGAAGCTCAGCTCCTTCGTCGGCGTTCGATGGCAGCTCGGACGGCCAAGCGCGCCACTGTCAGAAAGGCTGACACGCTCGAATCGACGTCGTGCGAACGGGCGGTGGTGAGCGTGACCCGGACTCCTGCGCCCTCAAATACGGACGACAAGCCTCTGGTGGCCACCTGGCTGTTCAGTTCATCTCGAAGGCCGGACTCGACTGCGGCAGCAAATTCAGCACGAAGCGGGTGAGCCAGGCTGACGAACTCGAACTCGTTTGTCCCGCCCTCGAGCGGCTCGATGTCGACCACGATCTCGGCATAGACCGGCTGCGCCCCGGTGCTGGGCGAAAGACGCATTCGAACACCAAATATCGGTCCGCTGAACAGGGATGACATGGTGCACTCCCGAAAAGTCGACGATATTCGGAGCCAGTCTTCACCGAGCGGCGGCACCAGATCACGCACCCCCCTGTCGCTAGGCCGCACGCCATCGCCAACAGCCAAAGATCCGCGAGACAGAACCTGTACGGCAGCGGCACTTGTGATCTATGTGCTGGTGGCCGGGTCGGAGCGGCGGCGGTGGTGGTGGTGATACCCGCACGCAGCGCCGGGGCGATCATCTGCAACGCCAGTTGCGGCTTGGTCGCGAACTCGATATCGGCGGGGATACCGGCGGCCGCACACCGGCCCGGGTCGGCGACCCAGGACCGCGGCAGGTAGAGCCGGACATCCAGCAGCGCCCGACCGGCCGCGCAGGCGTAGCCGAGGAACACCCCGATCTGGCTGTTTTCGACCCTCCCAAGGGATCGGCCAGGATCCCGCTCGACGCGGACCCGAAATCAGTGCCCGGTCAGGCACACACCGCCTCGAGGATCGACACATCTGATGCCGTCGCAACGACCCGCTCGAGCCGGAAACCGCAGGTCTGCAACAGCGACTCGTGTTCGCTGCGGGTGCGTTGCCTGCCCCCGGTGTGGATGAGCATCATGATGTCCATGGCTTTAGACCAGTCGGGCCCAGGGTCGTCGGGGATGACGCTCTCCACCAACAACAGCCGCGCATGCGGCGGAGCGGCCTTCCGTACGGCGGCCAGGATCGCCGTGGCCCGCTCGACGTCCCAGTCGTGGATCACGTCCATGAGCATGTAGGTGTCGCAGACCGGCAGCGGGTCCTTGAAGAAGTCGCCAGCTTGCAGCGTGAGCCGATCGGAGGCGATCTGCGCGGCACGCTCGATCACCGGGGGCAGGTCGAAAAGGATGCCCGTGGTTCGCTCGGCCGCGTCCACCACCGCCTGCAGTAGGTGTCCTTGGCCGCCGCCGATGTCGGCGATCGTTCCGCAGTCCGAGAAGTCGTAGGCGGCCAGGACACTCGCGACCTGGATACGCGCCTTTGAGACCATCGCGGCGTCGAAGACCCGGCCCACCTCGGGATCACTGTGAAGGATGGCGAAGAACCCGTCCGGATGCAGCTTGTTCCGCGGCCGGGAGTCCAGTCTGGAGTGAGTAGTCGAAGTAACCCAGTTGCTTTGCAGTACGTTCGGTTCCGAATGTTGCCACGAAGTCACGCCAAGACTGGGGATGGTCGGAACGGAGCATTCGCGACGCGCCGGTGTGGGTGAAGCGGTCGTCGCTGGCCGCGAAGACGCCATGGGCAGCGAGGAGGCGAAGCACACGACCGAGGGCCTCGGGATTCGCCCCGGTAACTTCGGCCAGCTCCTCGGCCGTCCGCGGCGTGTCGTCGAGCGCGTCGGCGACGCTGAACCTGGCCACGGAGGCCAGACAGTGCCCAACAAACAGGCCCCGAGCGCCCCGGTCAGTGTGTCGAAGAGCCCCGTCTGTCGATCGATCGCGGCATGGTGATCATCACTGGCGGGCATGAAACGCCTCCGATTTGTCCCCGGCTGCACGCGACGGCGCAATCGTCGTCGCAATCATTGTGCGAGCCGTAAGGCGTCGTCGACAGAGGGATAACCCTGGTTCGGTCCCGACGAAGCGTGTTGACTCAGCTGCGCCACGACCCGACTGCGTACCCCTGACAGGAGTCGGGGCGCTCAGGCCGCGCCGAGGTAGCCGGCCCAGCCGCCGTCTGGCTTCTGCCCGACCGGCAGTTTCCGCAGCTTCTGCAGTACCGCGGGATCCTGCGCCTCGAGCCAGTCCACGAGCTGGCGGAACGACACGAACCGCACGTCGTCGTGCTGCGCCATCTGGTGCGCGGCATCGGCGACGGCGTCCATGTAGATGCCGCCGTTCCAGCGCTCGAAGTGGTTGCCGATGATGTACGGCGCCCGGTTGGTGGTGTAGGCCCGCTGGAAGCCGGCCACGAACGCGTCGCGGGCCTGCTGCTGCCAGGTGGAGCGCTTCGCGGCGTCGCCGTTGGGCGTTTTCGACTGGTTGTACATCATGTTGTAGTCCATCGAGATGACCTCGAAGCTGTGCCCCGGGAACGGGATCTGCTGCATCGGCAGGTTCCACAGCCCGCCCGCGAACTTCGCCGGCCAGATCTGCGTGCCGGTGCCGGAGCTGTCGTACCGCCACCGCTTGACCCGCTCCGACCTGAGCAGGTTGGCCTGCCCCTCCAGGCACGGCGTGCGCCCGCCGACGAGCTCCTTCGTGTAGTCGAACGGCAGCGCCGGCAGGTCCGTGAACCCGGTGTTCGTCCGCCACTGCGACACCATCGCGACGGCCTGGTCGATCTCGCTGTCCCAGTCGGCCGGCGACCACTCCGACACCCCGCCCTTGCCGCAGAAGTGCCCGTTGAAGTGCGTGCCGATCTCATGCCCCTCGCCCCAGGCCAGCCCCACCTGCTCGATGGTGTCGTGCACCGACTGGTCGGACAGGTACCCGATCGCGGACGCCCCCGGCTGGTGCCGCGGCGGCTTGTAGAAGGTCTTGTTGCGCTCGGGCAGCGTGTAGATCCCGGACAGGAAGAAGGTCATCGACCCCTTGAGCTCCTTGGCGACGCCGCGGAAGCGGGTGAACAGCTGCGCCTGGGTCTCCCCGGCCCCGTCCCACGACATCACCACGAACTGCGGCGGCCGCTCGCCCGGCGCCAGCTTCTGCGGCACCGGCTGGTGCGGCTGCGCCCCGGTGTCGGCGGTGCTGCCGTCCCCGATCGGCCGCACCGGCGCCGCCTGCGACGCCCGCCCGGTCACCCGGGCCCCGGACGCGTCCGCACTCGCGGACCGCCGCGTCGCGACCGACTCGACGGTGAAACCGGCGACCGCCGCCGCCGTCACGCCGAGCGCCCCGCCCAGCAGCGCCCTTCTGCTGATCGCCATTGCCGCCGCCCCCATCGCCGCTACCTGAACCCGATAGCTGTCAAGGTAGAAATCCGTGATGAGAGTCGAATCATGGTTTCGTGCCACGGTCGTCGATGACCATGCCAACAAAACTATGCATGTACTGCAGCCCCTTGCGGATCCACGACGGGGAGGTCGCCTGGTACTACAACCTTGCCGCCAACCCCGACACGGTCCGCATCGAGGTCGACGGCCAGACCATCGACATGATCCCACGCCAACTCCACGGCGAGGAGCGCGCAGACGCCTGGGCGCGGATCACCGCCGCCGCGCCACGATTCGCGCAGTACCAGGAGAAGACAGACCGAACTCGAGCGACCGCCGTCGACACCCAGTTCCTCCCATGCGCCGCTCTTACCAGGGCGGATGGGGTTTTCGGCAAGGGCAGGCACATCATCCAGCGCGTGCTGGAGAGCGGCGTCGACCGGAGCACATACCTTACGGGTATCGATGCATTGACCGCCCGCTATGGTGCTCGGGACGCCCACGAGGCGTCCTGACCATCACGGAAGGCGCAACATGACCAACCTCTCCCGGCGCGGGGTCCTTGCCGCCGCCGCCGCGGCCGCCGCAGCCCCGTTCGTCGCGGGCCAGGGTGCACAGGCGAAGCCGACGCAGCCGAAGACCTGGGACCTCACGCTGCTCGGCACGTCGGACACCCACGGCAACGTCTACAACTGGGACTACTACAAGGACGCCGAGTACGACGACGGCGCGCACAACGATGTCGGCTTGGCCAAGGTGGCCACGCTGGTCAACGCCGTGCGCGCCGAGCGGCGCGGCAAGGCGACGCTGGTGCTCGACGCTGGCGACACGATCCAGGGCACCCCGCTGGCCACCTACTACGCCAAGCAGGAGCCGATCACCACCACCCGCGAGCAGCACCCGATGGCGCGGGCGATGAACGTCATCCGCTACGACGCCGTGACCCTGGGCAACCACGAGTTCAACTACGGGCTGCCGCTGCTGGACCTGTGGATCCGCCAGCTGGGCTTCCCGGCGCTGGCCGCCAACGCGGTGAACGTCAAGACCGGGCGGCCGGCGTTCCTGCCGTACGTCATCAAGAAGGTCAAGCTCGGCGAGGACGCGCCGCAGCTGCGGGTCGGCATCCTCGGCCTGACCAACCCCGGCATCGCGATCTGGGACCGGGCCAACGTCGAGGGGAAGCTGCGCTTCGACGACATGGTCGCCACGGCGGCGAAGTACGTGCCGCAGATGCGTGACCGCGGCGCCGACATCATTCTGATCTCTGCGCACGGCGGCGACAGCGGCACCTCCAGCTACGGCCCGGAGCTGCCGAACGAGAACCCGTCGGCGCTCATCGCCCAGCAGGTGCCCGGCATCGACGCGATCCTGTTCGGCCACGCCCACAACGACATCCCGCAGCGGTTCGTCACCAACGCCGCCACCGGGGCGCAGGTGCTGCTGTCCGAGCCGTCGAAGTGGGGCCAGCGGGTCACCCGGATGGACTTCACGCTCACCCGCGACCGGGGCCGCTGGCAGATCGCCAGCAAGGCAGCGAAGACCATCAACACCAACACGGTGGAGGCCGACCCGATCGTGCTCGCCGCCGTGCGCGAGCAGCACAACAAGACGGTCGCCTACGTCAACCAGCCGGTGGCGACCTCGGTGCAGGAGCTGTCGGCGGTCGAGTCGCGGTACAAGGACACGCCGATCCTCGACTACATCAACAAGGTGCAGACCGACGTCGTGACGGCGGCGCTCGCCGGCGGCACGTACGCGTCCCTGCCGGTGCTGTCCATCGCGGCGCCGTTCTCCCGCACCGCGCTGTTCCCGGCGGGCCAGGTCCGGATCAAGGACGTGGCCGGCCTGTACATCTACGACAACACCCTCGAGGCGGTCGTGCTCACCGGCGCCGAGGTGCGCGCGTACCTCGAGTACTCGGCGAAATACTTCGTGACCCTCGCCCCGGGCGCGCCCGTCGACCCGGCGACGATCAGCGACCCGGCCGTGCCGGACTACAACTACGACACGCTGTCGGGCATCGAGTACGACATCGACATCAGCAAGCCGGTCGGGCAGCGCATCACGCGTCTGGTCCACCCGGGCACCACCACGCCGGTCGGCGACGCCGAGCAGTTCGTCGTGGCAGTGAACAACTACCGGCGCTCCGGTGGCGGGAACTTCCCGGGGATCGTCAAGACGCAGGTGTACAACGCCCAGCAGGAGATCCGCCAGCTGCTCATCGACTGGGCGCAAGCCAAGGGCGCGATCGACCCAGCCGACTTCTTCACGCCGAACTGGCGGCTGGTGCGCGAGGGCACGCCGGTCTTCTAAAGCCCACGCCGGAATCCGGTGCGCTTTAAAGCTCACGCAAATAGGTCAGTCGGGTAGGGCCGGGTACGAAGCAGGCACGGACGTCCATGATCATGAAGGTGCTTACGCCTCGTGATCGCGGAAGGTGTCCGTGCCTGTTGTTCCATCATGGCTGATGTCCCCGTTGTGGGACCAGTTCGCCGCACTGTTGCCGGTGCGGCCGGTTGTCGCTCCTGCACCTGCCGAAAATAAAGCAGGTCAGGACAAGGCAAACGCCTCACAGGCTGTAGCGATCGATGTCCAGGCGCAGCACATCATTCAAGATCAACGGCGTGGCAATTGATGCGTGTCAGCCCCCGGCACGCACCCCACCCCACCGCCCAGCTCAATACGTATTCGGAGCCATCGAGCCGCTCAACGGATCGAACCCCCACGCCCTAAGCCCCGATCCACCGATGCCGCGCCGCGGATGGAGCCGGTACAGCCTTCCGTTCCCAGCGGAACAGTGGTGGCGCAATGCCGACGACGAGGCCGGACTTACGCGCGGGCGGGCGAAGTTCGCGGTGTTCGACCTGGGGTCGTGCTGCCCAACGGCGCAGACACGGATCGCGACCGCGCTCGTCACCGCCCTGCTGGCATCCCGGCCAGAGCCGTTCGCCACGCTGTGCGAGCGCCGGCGTGATCCTGGGTGGAACTTCAGGGTTTGCCGATACCCCGCGCAACCGCGCAGAAGTTGCACACATCTGCCCGCCGTCCGTGCGCGCTGGCCTGACCACACACGGTCACTCCGCGTACTGGGTCAGTCCTGGGTGGAACGCCCACGTGGCGCCCAGAGTGGCCGTAGTGCGCCAAACCCTCGGGCCTCCTCGATCGTGTAAGGCCCGATGTCCTCCTCTTCAAGCCGGGGAGCCTTGGCGATCTCCGCGGCGTTGGTCGGCACATGCCCGCGCCGCGCTACCTCGCCGATAGCGACCCGGATCGTCCGGTGAACGTGATGGGCGGTGCCGGCCGCGCTGCCGGACGCCTGCAGGGCCAGGCCGTCGGGACTTGCTGTCCGTTGCGGTGACTGCCATCTAGTGTTCATGCCCACCTCGCCGCGCCGGTTATCTGTGCTTCCTAGCGTCCGTGAGTGCGCGCACCACTGGCCTGCCGCAGTCCGCTGCCAGGTTCGAACCGCTGCTGTCCGGTCGGTGTTCGACTGCACCCGAAGACGCGAAAGGCCCTCGGAATGTCCGAAGAATCCAAGCAAACTCGAATCTCTCGTCGCAACGCGCTCGGCTTGTTCGGCGCGACAGTGTCCGGCGCCGCCGCCGGGCCACTGCTCCTCGGCGCCGGAGCCGCCGAGGCGGTTCCGGCGAAATCGGAGGTCACCGGTCTCACCACCGGCTCGGCCACCACCCCTGTCCAGGGCCTGCACCTGACCTTCGGCGCCGACCCACGCAGCCAGATGGTCGTCTCGTGGGTCACCGACGCGGCCGTGAAGAACCCGCGGGTCGTCTACGGCACGCTGAGCGGCGGCTTCGGCTCCACAGCGCACGCGACGACGAAGACCTACGTGGACGGCACCTCCGGGCGGACCGTCTGGGTCCATCACGCGCAGATCAGCAAGCTCAAGGCCGACAGCGACTACCTGTACGCGGCCCAGCACGACGGCGCCACCCCCGACGCCGGCACCTTCCATACGGCGCCGTCCGGCAGAGCTCCGTTCACCTTCACCAGCTTCGGCGACCAGGGTGCGCCCAGTGTGACGTGGAAGACTGGCGCGAACCCGGCCGACGCCTCGGGCCGGGACTTCGAGCCCAACGCCACGCCCGCCTCTGCCGACATCGTCACCGGCATCGAGAAGGTCGGCCCACTGTTCCACCTCCTCAACGGTGACCTCTGCTACGCCAACACCGGGCCCGACCGCATCCGCGTCTGGCACGACTTCCTGGCCAACAACAGCCGCTCAGCGCGATTCCGTCCGTGGATGCCGTGCGCGGGCAACCATGAGATCGAGCTGGGCAACGGCAAGCTCGGTCTCGACGCGTACCAGACCTACTTCGAGCTGCCCTCGACCGAGACCCAGCCCGAGCTCGACAACCTCTGGTACTCCTTCACGGTCGGCTCGGTGAAGGTGATCTCCCTGCAGAACGACGACATCGCCCTGCAGGAAGGCGGCGACATCTACATCAACGGCTACTCCGGCGGTCGGCAGCTCGCCTGGCTGGAGAAGGAGCTCAAGTCGGCACGGGCTTCGAAGGACATCGACTGGATCGTCATCTGCATGCACCAGGTGATGATCAGCTCTGCGACCGCCGCGAACGGCCCCGATCTCGCGCTGCGTGCGGCGTACGGCCCGCTGTTCGACAAGTACGGCGTCGACCTGGTGGTCTGTGGCCACGAGCACGACTACGAGCGCTCGTTGGCGGTGCGTGGCGTCGTCCCCGGCAGCGTCACCCTCACACCCAACCCGAGTCAGACCGCACTCGACGTGATCGAGAGCGAGCATGGCACGACGCACATGATCCTCGGCGGCGGCGGCGTGTCCGGCATCACCAACAACAGCTTCACCACCGACGACGCTGACGGTCACGGACATCACTCGGCATACGTCCAGACGAAGCACGTCGGCAAGTTCAACTCGGTCAAGGAGCAGGAGACGGCGATCTGGATCGGCGTCCGCGACGCGGAGCATCCGTACGGCTTCGCGGAGTTCACCGTCGACCCGGGCCGTCACCCCGGTGACATGACCCGTATCTACGTCACCTACTACAACATCATCACGCCCACAGGTGAGCTGTCGGTCTTCGAGAAGTTCACGCTCCAACGCCGTCGTAGTGACGGCGGCAACGGCCACCACTGACCCACCGCGACCAGCAGCAGTAGTCGTCAACGCCTGGGCCGGGACGACGTCGCGGCCCAGGCGTTGCTGGCCAGGAGGTTGTTGACGGCCGCGCTCCTTCACTGCGGGTCCGGTTGACATGATGACCGACGCTGCGATCATGCCGAGGAACATGCGCCGCAAGCTGCGACGGATGCCGCGTTCCCACGACGCCGTCGAGGCCTTCGACGCCGCCGGGCCCGATCCCACCGTGGTGGAGACGTTCGCGAAGCATCGGCGGGCCGCGCGGCGGTGGGCCCGGCGCATGGGCAGGCTCTACTGGCTGGGCTGCGCCGGCTTCGTGGTCCTGCTCTTCACCGCCGCCCAAACTCCCCGCCTGGCTGCTGCTCGTCGGCCCGCTGGTGGCCGCCGTCAGCGGCACCGCCGCATACGCCATCAGCCGCGGCGAGCTGGTGGCGCCGAACGAGTTCCCCGTGCGGTACCACGGAAGCGCGCAGAAGGCGTACGGGGCGACGTTCATGGTTTTCATCGCCCTCTTCGCCACGATCCTCACCGTCTGGGCCGGGTACGACGTGTTTAGCTAGCGTTGGGGAGCGGCGGCCTCTTCTCGTGGCACTTCGACATCCATGACCGCACCTGCGACCCATGTTCGCGTCACCGTGACAAGCGCCTTCCCGAACCGGGAGAGGAGCCTCATCCAGATGCGTGTGGGGTGCCCGAGAACAAGGCGACCGCGGGCACGCCACCGCGTCCGGTCCGGCTCCACTCCGTGGCCAGCTGCACGAGCCCTCGCCGGTCCACCGCACCGAGCTTGCGCAGCATGGAGGAGACGTGGGTCTCGACGGTGCGGACGGAGATGAACAGCCGCGCGCCGATCTCGGCATTGCTGAGATGCTCCCCTACCAGGGTCAGCACCTCGGCCTCCCGGCCAGAGATCCCTTGAGCTACCACGGGATCCATCCTGCCCTACACGCACGGCCGGCTCCGTGTGGTCTCCGTGGTCGGCACGGATGTGGGCCCGCCGCAGCCAGGAGAGGCTCTAGGCGTGGCCATCACCGGCCACACCGAGTACCTCACGCCCCAGGAGCCAAACATGATCAAGACTGTGCTGCACCCCGTGTCCGACCTGTGAACGCCATCATGCTCGGCGTCAAGGACCTGGATCACGCCAAGGAGTTCTATGCTGGAGGCCCAAACTTCAAGATCGACAAGGAGTACGTCGTGAAGTTTCGAACCCTCGTCGAGCCACCCGAGCCCATGCGGGGGCTGGAAGTCCCGCCCAAGGTGGTGGAGGCGCTCGGCGGGGGCGCGCGGCCGGCAGTGACCATTACGGTCAACGGGCATTCCTGGAAGAGCCGGGTCGCCATCATGCGAGGCCGCCACCTGCTCGGCCTCAGCAACGCCAACCGGCAGGCCGCCGGTGTCGCTATCGGCGAGGAAGTCGAAGTCGAACTGGAGCTCGACTCCGAGCCGCGCGTCGTCGTCGAGCCCGCGGATTTCGCCCAGGCTCTGGACGACGACCCGGTCGCCCGCGCCGCATACGACAACCTTGCGTACAGCCACAAGCGCGAGCATGTGCGCGCCATCGAGAGCGCGAAGAAGCCCGAGACGCGCCGACGGCGTATCGAGAAGGCCATCGCTACCCTGCGGGGCTGACCCCTGAAAGCAAGACTCCGGCGGCAATGCAATCGCCGTCGGAGGTATCACCCTGCCCAACTTCTCCCGAAGGGACAAATATTCTGTCGAACGCCTCATGGCCGGCCTGTACTTGTTCCTGGCCTTTGCGTTCGCGCTTGGCGCCGTGACCAAGTACGCCTGCAGGTCCTTGCTGGCAGGGTGAGCAAAGGGATTGCATGCCTGCGTGTGACCAGCTTTGATCGGTACCCGTGACAATCGTCGATGAGCTTGCCTGCCCAGATCGGTATCCGCGCTCGTCCCGGTATGACCCGGCCTGGCTGCTCGACCTGGACATGGGGCCGAACCCGTTGTGGCTGCTGGAGGACCTGGCCCGGGATCTTGACCTGCGCCCGGGAATGCAGGTCCTGGACCTGGGCTCCGGCAAGGGAGCGACGTCGGTGTTCCTGGCCCGTGAGTACGGCGTCCAGGTCGTGGCGGCCGATTGGTGGATCGCGCCGGATGAGGCAGCGGCCGTGTTCGCTGACGCTGGCGTTTCCAGCCAGGTGACCGCCGTGCGGGCCGAGGCGCACAACCTGCCGTTCGGGAAGGACAGCTTCGACGCCATCGTAAGCATCGACGCATTCGAGTATTTCGGCACCTCTGACTGGTACCTGCCATACCTCGTGGGGTTTCTGCGGCCTGGCGGCCAACTCGGCGTGGCGACGCCGGGAATGACCCAGGAGGTCCGGGAACTCGGGGCGATCCCGGAGCGCATCAAGGAACTGTTCGGCTGGGAGCCGATCGCCTGGCACACCGCCGAGTGGTGGCGCTTTCAGTGGGAAGTCACCGAACTCGTGACCGTCACATCGGCACGACTGCAGGAAGATGGCTGGCGGGACTGGCTGCTATGGACACAGGCGGTGGCCGAGCACACAGGCGACTGGGCCGGCCCACAACACAATCGCCAGGCGGTGATCGACCTACTCGCCGCCGACGCCGGCGAGTTCCTCACCTTCGCGATGGTGACAGCGAGGAAGAACTGACGAGCAAGCTCCGCGCAGTCCGCTATGGACAATGATCTTGGAGAGCCGGTCATGGGTGCGCCGCTGCCCGTACTAGGGTGAAATCGAGATCCGGTGGGTGCTGCTCGAGCCCAGCCGAGTGCGCCGTGCCGAGTCCGGAACGCGAGGACTACCTGCGGACGCAGATCGCGCACCGATTAGGTTTCCGCGCCGCGCCCGTCTGTACGTGCGAGACCAACTCACGGGAGGCTGGCACGATGCGGAAACTGATCTTCGGCATGAACGTGACCCTGGACGGCTACATCGCCGCGCCCGGCGACGACCTCGGCTGGAGTGGGGGTGAGGGACCGGACTCGTCGCCGAGCGACGAGCTGTTCCAGTGGTGGTCCGACCGGGTGGCGGCGACGGGCCTGGCGCTGTATGGGCGCAAGCTGTGGGAGGCAATGAGTCCCCACTGGCCTACCGCCGACCAGCAGCCCGGCGCCACACCGGCGGCGATCGAGTACGCCCGCCGCTGGCGGGACATGCCGAAGGTGGTGTTCTCCTCGACCATCGACAAGGTCGACTGGAACACCCGCCTGGTCACCGGCGACGCGGTCGCCGAGATCACCCGGCTCAGGGCCGGGGACGGCGGCCCGATGGACATCGGCGGAGCGACGCTCGCCGGGGCGGCCATGCGGGCCGGGCTGATCGACGAATACGTGCTGGTCACCGTGCCGGTCTTGGTGGGCGGCGGCACGCCGTTCTTCACCGCGCTGGACAGCTGGGTGAACCTGACCCTGGTGGAGACGCGGACGTTTCCCGGCGGCGTGGTGCTGACCCGATACGAGACGAGGCGATGAGCACGGGCCAGACGATCGGGCTCGTGAGGCCAGGTCGAAGTCATTCCTGGGGCTCACCGTGCCCCTCGGCTATGAGGGAACCTTCCCCCGGCGCCTTCCTTGCGTTCCGAGTGAGCTGTTGACCGACTCGCTGGAGATGAGCGACGACGGCGTCGTTGATCGTGACGATGTTCTTCGGGCATCAAGATGCCCCGCCGGCAACGCCGGCGGGGCGGTGGTGTTCGCGTTGTCGCGTTGGTGTTCAGCTGGTCGGGTTGCTCGTTCCGCGGTGACTTCGGTGACGGCGGCCCGTGGCGCTGGACTCGTCGACGATGGGGACATGTGTGATCACAGTGTCGGGGGCAGGTCCAGCCATGGTTTGCCGGTGGCGTCGAATCCGGTGAGCTCGGCGATCTTCCCGTCGACGATGTGCAGGACCGCGATGTTGAACAACCGGTACTCCGGGTCGTCGGGGGTGCGGAGGTACAGCACGGCGGCAGGCATGCGGTTGACCGTCGTGGTGATACAGCGCCAGTCGTCGTAGCCGCGCCGGAAGAGCCCACCGGAGACCCAGCCGTCCACCGCGTCCTTGGCCGTGATGACCGAGGTGCCCGCCTCGGGCAGCATCACGAAGCGCAGGTCGTCGCGCAGCAGGGACATCAGCCCGTCGAGGTCGTTGCGCTCATGGGCGGCGATATACAACTTCACCACGCCGCGCTCGTCATTCGACAGCTCGTGGGTGGCGGGTCTCCGCCAGTCGAGGCGGCGGTCGGGCAGCTGCTCGCGCATCGTCACACGGGCCCGCTGCAGTGCGCTGGTCACCGATGCGACGGTCAGCTCGAGGGCGTCGGCGGCCTTCGCCGCCGGCCAGCCGAGGACGTCGCGCAGGATGAACACCGCCCGCTGCCGCGGCGGCAGGTGCTGGACGGCGACGATGAACGC
Organism: Dactylosporangium darangshiense; assembly: GCF_039537565.1. Taxonomy (NCBI): domain Bacteria; kingdom Bacillati; phylum Actinomycetota; class Actinomycetes; order Micromonosporales; family Micromonosporaceae; genus Dactylosporangium; species Dactylosporangium darangshiense. The sequence continues at coordinate 99,820 of NZ_BAABAT010000025.1, read as the reverse complement.
CAGCTCGATCGTTTCCCGCGCCACCACCGATTCCTGCGGGTCCTCGGGGAGCATCCGGTCGGGGTACGGCTGCAGGTACAGCACCTCGGAGCCGACGTCCGCCAGCCCGGACGGTACGGGCGTGCGGTCGTTGCGCTTCTCCAGGAAGTCGAGGCAGGCGTTCGTCGCGATCCGGTACAGCCAGGTCCGCAGGGCCGCGTGGCCCTTGAACGACGCCCGCTTGTTCCACGCTCGCAGGAACGTCTCCTGCGTCATGTCCTGGGCGTCCTCGTAGTTCGCGAGCATCCGGTAGCAGTGCACCTGAAGCTCACGCCGGTGGCGCTCCGTAATGAGCGCAAACCGCGCCGTGTCGTCTGAGCGGACCGCCGCGATGAACGCGGCCTCGTCGGCGCCCAGCAGTCTGGCGTCGGTCATGGTCATCAATCCTTCCACCGGTGCGAGAGGCTAACAGAACTGACGACGTGACGGAGGATTTCTAATCGGCGAAGCCGCTGACACCGGGCCGTTCGCCAGGCCGGACGGGTCGGGTCGATCCATCCGGGACGTGCTCCGGGTCGGGCACACCCTCGATGTCGAGGTGGGGCCAGCACGGCTAAGCGGTCCTATCGGGGTGAGGTCACCACGGCGCGCCCGGCTACCAATCGATCTCGGCCGTCAGGAAGGGTTTGCTGTCCGGGGCCTCTTTGCGGGCCTGTAGGACGCGCGTGGCGGGTGCACCGACCGGCACGCGCAGCGGAGGCTTGGGATGTTCGATCGTGTCGGCCACTGTGGCGGCCACCTCCAGTGGCGTGACGGATTCGCCACGGAGGACATCGAGCGCCTCTAACAGTGGGGTGTACGGGTCATTCTCCTTGAGGAACACGTTGGCGCGCTCAGCGCCTCCTGAGGACACCACACCGGGCTGCACGATGCTCACCTTGATGCCGAAGTGGCCCGTCTCGATGGCGAGCGTCTCGGCGAGCGCTTCCAGTGCCCATTTGCTGGCGGCGTAAGGGCCGATCAGCGGCAGTACGAGCCGCCCCTGGATGCTGGAGACGAAGACGAGGCGGCCGGCTCCTCTTTCACGCATTGCCGGAAGTACGCCTTGCGCAACCCGCAGCGCGCCCAGGGTGTTGAGTTCAAAGAGCCGTTGGACCTCGGAGATCGGGACGCTCTCCAAAGGCGCGCGCACAGTCTCGCCGGCGTTGCTGACCAGTACATATGGGTAGGCGAAGTTCCACATGGGCACGCCGAGCACGATGCGGTCCGCTTGCCGGAAGCGTGCCGCCAGCTCCTGGATTTTGTCCCAGACGGCGGTCTCGGCCTGGTCCATCGGTTCCTTATTCACGCCTTTGTACTTCGCCCCGATGGCCTCCTGGTCGAAGTCTGGCAGCATTTCCTCCCAGACGTTCAAGGTGTCGACCATGACCCAAGGACAAGTCTGACGGTAGGCTTCGATGAACGCGCTGGTGACGGTGATAGATGCAGACCTGGATCCGCGCGGAGAGGATTCGATGTTGAGTAGACGCATGGCCTTACCTCGAAAATGTGCTATCACGAACGTAGCTGGGCCGTGTACCAGTCACGGCTGAGTTCAGCCGCGCGTCAAGGCTGCTGCACGCAAAACCGAACGATCTGGGTACTACAGTGGCCAGCGCCCAGCGCCTGCCCGCCCGGCATACTCGACGTTCTGGCCTCGTTCGCCAACAGGGCCATATGCCCGTTGCTCACGCTCAGTAAACAGCGAGCGGCGCTCCTGGCGAGAGAGTCCTCGCCGGTCCCTTAAAACGAGTTCACCGTTGCGGTAAGGGCAACCGAGCTGAGCAGCTACCGCTACCGGCCGATGTGGGCGCAGCGATCACCGCCTGGCTGCGGCGCGCAGTCCGCGCACCGCTGAGGCCCGCAGCGTGTTCGTTCGGGTGCGCGCCGCGCACCGGACGTTGAGCACCGGCGGGGTGACCAATTTCGTGTTCGACAATGCGCGGCGCGCCGGACTGGGGAAGGTGCGTGCTCATCGGCTGCGGCATACCGCGGCCACCGCGATGCGTCGGTGGCCGTTCTCATACGCGGCACCGTATCGCAGCCGAATACCTGCTTCAGGACCGCATGGTGGATCGGCGTAGATGAACCTCCCTCTTGCATTGTCACAATGCATGGCGGGAATATGATTCATGCCACGGGGGAGGAGGACCGCGCGATGATCCGGTTCGTCTGGTCGCATGTGCGCGGTCGTGCGGGACGGTCACTGGCGCTGCTGGCCGGTGTGCTGGTGGCGACCACGGGCTTCACCGTGCTCAGCGGGACGACCGCCACCGCGCGGCTACAGGTCACGGGCGTGGTCAGCGAAAATGCCCGGGCAGCCTACGACATCCTGGTGCGCCCGGTTGGCACCCGGCTGCCGATGGAGACCGATCTCGGCCTTGTGCAGCCCCACGCGATGTCAGCCCTCTATGGCGGGATCACCATGCGGCAGTACGAGCAGGTGCAGCACCTCGCCGGCGTTGACGTCGCCGCGCCGGTCGCCGTGCTGGGCTATGCCAACACCAGGTATTTCAGCGCATTCGACATCACGGACGTGGTCGACCCTTCGCTGGATGGGCAGATCATCCGGATCGACCCGACGTTCTCCGCCGATCGCGGGCTGAGCCGCGCGTCCGGCCAACCGTCCTTCGTGTACATCACCAAGCATCGGCTGTCCTGGCCGATCCTCGAGCAGTCAAGCACCTCCCGTTCCACGTTCTTCGGTGGTGAGGTGCTGGGACGGGACGAGGTCTGCCACGGCAGTGTCGCCGCGCTCGACCTCGACGCCGCCGGTCAACCGACGCGGATCTGCGGCATCTACAGCACGAGCGTGGCAACAGAACGCGGGTTCAACACGGTCGAGGTCGTCCGGCTGCGCCCCGACGGGAAGTTCGAACGGGGCCGGTCAGCGCAGCCGCCAGCGGTCACCGACCGCCTGGTGGCCACGGTGCGACGAACGCTGTCCGTCCTGGTCGCCGGCATCGATCCGGTTGCCGAGGACCGCCTCGTCGGCCTGCGCAACGCGGTCGATACCGGGCGATACCTCACGCCGGACGATCGCGTTACGCCGGGGCAGGACTTTTCGGCGCTTCCGGTGCTCGCGAGCAGCCGCAGCTACATCGACTCTTCGGTGGAGGCCGCGTTCTCCCGCCTGCCGCCGGACACGCCGATAGCCGGCATATCGCGTTTCGACCTGGGGTCGCACCTGGGTGCGGTCCCGCCTGGAAACACCCTCGCTCGGCAGAGCGTCGGCGGCGAGCCAGGCCTGCAGCAACTGCTTGCCGACGATCCGGCCAACGATGTCAGGATGTCGTCGTTCGTGCGGGCCGGCGCACCGCAGTACGACCGTGCACCGGACGGCACGCTGGTGGTACGCACCGTGGACCCCAGCGTGTCGGCCTACGACACCTTCGTCGCGCCGTGGCAAAGCGACGATACGACGTTTCGCACGTTGACCGAGGAGGTGCGCACCAGGCAGTTCATCGCCGGGCGGGTCGTGGGCACCTACGACCCGGCGAAGCTGAGAGCGTTCAGCGAGCTGAGCCGAGTGCCGATGGAGACCTACGAGCCGCCCGGCGTCACCGGCGCCGACCAGCGCTCGAAGGACCTCCTCGGGGGCAATACCCTCGCGCCCGAGGGCAACCCGAGTGGCTATGTTGCCGCGCCCCCGCTGCTGCTGACCAACCTCGCCGCGCTGTCCTCGGGTGAGCTTTCGAGCGCCGCGCCGATCAGCGCGATCCGCGTGCGGGTCGCCGACGTGACCGGTTTCACCGAGACGTCGCGGGAACGCGTCCGGGTCGTCGCCGAGCAGATCGCCACCCGAACCGGCCTCGAGGTCGACATCACCTACGGCTCCTCGGCCACGCCACAGACCGTCGAGCTCGCCGCCGGTGTCTATGGCCGCCCGGTCCTGCACCTCAACGAGGGCTGGTCGAAGAAGGGTGTCGCCGCCGCCATCGTCAACGCCGTTGACCGCAAGAGCGTCGTGCTGTTCCTGCTGGTGCTGGTGGTGTGCACGCTGTTCCTGGTCAACGCGGTGGCCGCCGCCGTGCGGGACCGAAGGTCCGAGTTGGCCGTGCTCGCCTGTCTCGGCTGGCCCGGCCGACGGATCGGGCTGGCTATCCTCGCCGAGGTCCTCGGCATCGGGCTCGCCGCCGGCCTGTTGGGCCTTGGCATCTCCGCGCCGCTCGGGATCATCCTCGGCGTGAGGCTCACCTGGTCACATGCCGTGCTGGCCGTGCCGGTCGCGCTCGGGCTGACCCTCGTCGCCGGGATCGTTCCAGCGGTACGGGCGGCGCGCACACACCCCGCCGGCGCGCTGCACCCAGCGGTCCGCCGGCCGCGGCGCCCTCGACGGGCGCGCACCGTGCTCGGGCTCGCCCTGACCAACCTCGGCCGGGTACCAGGGCGCACGCTGCTTGGTACGGTCGCCCTCGCCATCGGCGTGGCCGCGCTGAGCATGCTCATGGCGGTCACCTTCGCGTTCCGCGGCGCCATCGTCGGCACCGCGCTCGGTGACGTCGTGTCGCTGCGGGTGCGGGGGGTCGACACGGTCGCGATCGTGGCGACCGTTCTGTTCAGTGCGGTTGCTGTCGCTGACGTGCTGTACCTCAACATCCGCGACCGCGCGCACGAACTGGCGAGCCTCCAGGCGGCCGGCTGGTCCGCCGCCGCGCTCGGTCGGCTCGTCACGTATGAGGGACTGTGCATCGGCGTTCTCGGCGCGGTGCTCGGTGCAGGCGCCGGTCTTGCCGGTGCGAGCTTGCTCGTCGGCGGCATCTCCGCCGGCCTGGTCAACGTCGGCGTGCTCACCGCACTGGCCGGCGTGCTGGTCGCCGCCGCCTCGGCCGCCGTACCGGCACTGCTGCTTCGCCGCCTGCCCGTTGCCCAACTGCTTGCCGAGGAGTGAGCATGCCCGAACTCTCATCCTCTGGTGCCAAGATCTCGATCGTCGGGATGGCCAAGACGTTCACGGCGGGCGATGCACGGATCGCCGCCATCGACGACCTTACGCTCGACGTCGCCGCCGGCAGCGTCGTGGCGGTCACCGGGTCGAGCGGCTCCGGCAAGTCGACCCTGCTGCACCTGATCGGTGCGATCGAACGGGCCGACGCCGGCACGATCGTCATCGACGGCGTCGACGTCACCGCCCTGCGGCGCGGCAAGCTCACCGCGTACCGGCGTGGCATCGGCTTTGTCTTCCAGCGCTACCACCTACTGCCCGCGCTCACCGCATTGGACAACGTGATCGCGCCGGTCCTGCCGTACCGCGTGCGGTACAACCGCACGGCACGCGCCCGTGAACTGCTCGACGCGGTCGGGCTGGCCGGCCGTGAACGGTCGCTGCCCTCACAGATGTCCGGTGGGCAACAACAACGGGTGGCCATCGCCCGCGCCCTGATGGGCGAACCGAAACTCCTGCTGGCCGACGAGCCGACCGGCAACCTCGACTCGACCAATGGCGCGCACGTCCTCGACCTCCTGCTCGATCTGCGTGATCAACGTGGCATGACGATCCTGCTCGCCACGCACGAGCAGCACGTCGCCGCGCGCTGCGACCGCCTGATCAGGCTCACCGACGGACGCCTCGTCGAGGATCTCGACCTCACCGACGGCGAAGACCCGCAGGCCACCTTTGAGCGAGCCACCCGCCTGCGCTGATGACGCACGACTCGCCATTCCAGATCACAAAAGGCGTTACCGCAGCGCAGCTACCGAACATGGCGTTGCTGGCCGAGCGCCCGGCTTCCGGACCGTGTCCGAGTGATCGTCCGGTGGCGTCGGCATTGCGACGGCGGGGGCGCGGGCGTGGCCGCAGAATCGGCGGGGTGCCGATCCGTCGCCTCGCCCTGTGCGCCGTCCTGCTGCTGACCGCCTGCGGTGGCGCCAAGCCCGCGAACCAGGCTCCGGTGGCGTCGCCGAGCCCGTCGGCGCGCAGTGACGTGATGGTGTACGAGCACCAGCGGCCGGCGAGCCTCGAGCTGCCGTTCATCCGCATCCTCGGCGCGAACGAGGCCAACCTCAGGTGGCCGAAGACGGGGCTGCACCTGGAGATGATCGGGGCGAGCGACGCCGTCGACCCGCTCATCGGCTCGCCGGCGCCGGCGAAGGGCGACGGGCAGCAGTACGTGGTGGCCTTCGTCGGGCAGGCGCCGGCCGGGTTCGCCTCGCGGCGGTTCACCGACGCCGTGGTGAAGGTCGGCGGGGTGGCCCGGGCCGTGCCGCCGTTCGCCAGCCAGGCGTTCATCGTGGTCGCGGCGCCCAAGGACGCCGTCGTGCGCCTCGAGCTCACCGACACCGAGCGGATGCAGTGGATCGACCTGCGCACCGCCGAGGTCGGCAACGTCATCCCGGGCTACGACCCGCGCAAACGCGACGGGGCGTCCATCGAGTGTGACCTCGCGAGCCCGAACAAGACGATCGACGACTCAGCGCTGGTGCTCATCACGAGCGCGACGCTGGAGCCGTGGGTGGAGGGGCGCGGCTGGGCCGCCAAGGGCAGGATCTGGTTCGATCTGAGGCTGCAGCTGTGGTACTCCCGCAACGGCGTCGCCTTCGCCCTCGACGGGCCGGCCAGCGTGACGGTGACCGGGCCGGAGGGGCCGATCCCGGTGTCGCTGCCGCTCACGTTCGGCGGGCCGTCGCAGCAGGACCCGCACACCGGCGAGTGGGAGCTCGTCGCCGACGTCCCCGAGGGGATCACCGTCGCGCAGCTGGCGTTCCGGCCGAAGGGCACGATCGCGGCGAAGGGCGTGGCGGTGCCGAAGTGGACGGCCGCGTGCGAGAGCGTGACCGACGCCTTCAGCTTCGAATGATCTCGCGGATGCGCGCGACCGCTTTGGCGAAGTAGCGGTGCTCGGTCGCGCCGGCCGGGGGAGAGGTACCTGCCGGTGAAGAAGCCGAGCACGGTGCCGGTCACACGCCGGGCCAGGGGCGGCGAGGCCCGGGTCAAGCGCCATGGTGCATGAGGTCGGCGAGCGTTACCGCGTCAAGGTAGTCCAGGCGGGCCCGGTTCGCCCGTTCCCAGAGGCGGCGCAGGCGGTCGATGGAGGGGTCGGGTGCCGCGCCGCGCAGCACTGTGGCGCCGGGGCCGTCGAGCCGGCGCACGATCTCGCCGAGGGTCAGCTCCGCGGCCGGGAGGGCCAGGACGTAGCCGCCGCCCGTGCCGCGCTGGACCTGCACGAGGTCGGCGCGGCGCAGGTCGGCGAGCAGGTCGTAGAGGTACCCGGGCGGGATGTCCTGTGCGTCGGCGACGTCCTGGGCCTTGATGGTCTGCGGCGCGGCCGCGGCCAGGGCGACGAGCGCCCGGACCGAGTACTCGATGCGCTTCGGGACCATGGGGTCGGCGTCAGGCGGCGGCCAGCGTCCGGGCGTCCGCCGACGGGCTGAAGTACACCGTGTCGCCCGGTTTGACGTCGATCGCCTTCGCGCCGGTGCGGGTGAGCTGCGCCCACACGTCGACGTCACCGGCCCGCGCCTCGATGCGCACCTCGAACCCGAGCGACACGACCCGCGTCACGACCGCCTCGGTGCCGCCGTCGGCCGGGTCACGCGAGAGGGCCACGTCGTGCGGGCGGACCAGCTGGCCGTCGAGGCGGGTGACCGGGCCGAGGAAGCTCATCACGAACGGGTTCGCCGGGTTCTCGTAGATCTGGTGCGGGCTGCCGACCTGCTGCACGACGCCGTCGGCGAGGACCACGATCTCGTCGGAGACGTCCATCGCCTCCTCCTGGTCGTGTGTGACGAACACGGTGGTGACGTGGACCTCGTCGTGCAGGCGGCGCAGCCACGTGCGCAGCTCCTTGCGCACCTGCGCGTCGAGCGCGCCGAACGGCTCGTCGAGCAGCAGCACCTGCGGCTCGGGGGCCAGTGCCCGGGCCAGGGCCATGCGCTGGCGCTGGCCGCCGGACAGCTGCGCGGGGTAGCGGTCGGCGAACTGGTCGAGGTGGACGAGCTCGAGCAGCTCCATGACCCGCTTGCGGATGTCCTCCTTCGGGCGGCGGCGGACCTCGAGGCCGAAGGCGACGTTGCGGTACACCGTCATGTGCTTAAACGCCGCGTAGTGCTGGAACACGAACCCGACGTTGCGCCGCTGTGGGGTGAGCCGGGTGGCGTCGACCTCGTTGATCCGCACTGTGCCGGTGTCGGGCTGCTCGAGGCCGGCGATGACCCGCAGCAGCGTGGACTTGCCGCCGCCGCTCGGGCCGAGCAGCGCGGTCAGCGAGCCGGAGTCGATGTCGATCGAGATGTCGCGCAGCACCGGCGTCTTGCCGAACGACTTGTTGACGGAGCGGACTTCGATGGCCATCAGTCGTTCTCTTTCGGCCGCAGGAGCTTGGTGATGAGCAGGATGACGATCGCGATGAGGGCCAGGGCTGTGGCGGTGGTGAACGCCGCGGTCTGGTCGTAGTTCTGGTAGCGCTCCTCGACGTACAGCGTCGCGGTCTGCGTCTGCCCGACGAGCCGGCCGGAGACGACGGCGACGGCGCCGTACTCGCCGAGGGCCCGGGCCAGGCACAGCACGACGCCGTAGCCGAGCGCCGCACGGATGCCGGGCACGGTGATGCGCCGGAACGCCTGCCAGCGGCTCGCGCCGAGGGTGTGCGCGGCCTGCTCCTGCTCGTCGCCCATCTCCTCGAGGACCGGGACGATGGCCCGCACGACCAGCGGCAGCGACACGAAGATCGTGGCGAGGACCATGCCGGGCAGCGAGAAGATGATCTGCAGCCCGTGGTCCTCGAGCCAGCCGCCGGCGGGTGCGAACTTGCCGTATACCAGGATCAGCGCGAGCCCCACGACCACCGGCGACACCGCGAGCGGCAGGTCGATCAGGGCACCGAGCAGGCGCTTGCCGGGGAAGCGGTGCCGCACGAGCAGGATCGCAGCGCCGATGCCGAAGATCGTGTTGGCGAGCACGGCCCAGATCGCGACCGACAGCGTGACGGCGAACGCGTGCGTGAAGTTCGGCGAGGTCAGCACGTCGGCGATGCGGCCGAGGCCCTTGTCGAAGGTGCGCCACACGACCAGCCCGACCGGCAGGACCAGCAGGAAGAGCAGGTAGACGAGGGCGAGGATGCGCAGGGGGTACTTAGCCACGGCGGGCGCTCCAGCGCTGGAAGAGGTCGAGCACGACGAGCACGATGAAGGCGACGACGAGCAGCACGGTGGAGATGGCGGCCGCGGCCGTGGTGTCGTCGCTCTCGATGCGGCCGAAGATGTTCACCGCCGACACCTGTGTGGAGAAGGGGATGCTGCCGGTGAGCAGGTTGGTCGAGCCGTATTCGGCGATCGCCCGCGTGAACGCCAGGCCGGCGCCGGAGATCATGGCCGGGGCGAGGTTCGGCAGGATGATGCGCCGGAAGGTGGTGAACGGGGAGGCGCCCAGGGAGTACGCGGCCTGCTCCATGTCGCGGTCCAGCTCCTTGAGCACCGGCTGCACGGTTCGCACCACGAAGGGCAGGGTCACGAACAGCAGCGCGACGCCGACGCTGAACCGGGTGTAGGCGAGGTTGATGTGCAGGGGGCTGTTGGTGCCGTACAGCGCGAGCAGCACCAGCCCGGCGACGATCGTCGGCAGCGCGAAGGGCAGGTCGATGAGGGTGTCGACGATGCTCTTGCCCCAGAACTTGTCGCGGACCAGCACCCATGCGATGACGGTGCCCATGACGACGTTGACCAGGGCGACGATGAGCGACGCGCCGACGGTGAGCTCCAGGGCCGCCCAGGCGTCCGGGGTGCGCACCGCCGCCCAGAACGTGTCCCAGCCGCCCTCGGTGGAGCGCCACACGACGGCGGCGAGGGGGATGAGCACGATGAGGCTCAGGTACAGCACCGCCGTGCCGAGCCCGAGCGCCGTGCCGTACGGCCGGCGCTTGCGCAGAACAGGGCCCACCGGGCCCGGCGCAGTGCCGGACCCGGTGGACTTGACGGCCGTGGCGGTCATTACTTGGAGGCCGCCGGGCTCGGGGCGGCGGACTTGGAGGCCGCCGCGGTCGGTGCCGCAGAGGTGGACACGCCGAGCTTCTGCTCGATGGAGGCCATGACGCTCTGGCCCGGGTCGAACAGCTCCTTGTTCACCTTCGACCAGCCGCCGAGGTCACCGATGGTGAACAGGCCGGACGGGGTCGGGAACGACGGGCCGCCGGCGTCCTTGACCACCGGCCGGTAGCCGTTCTCGGCGTAGATCTTCTGCGCCGCCGGCGTGTGCAGGAAGTCCAGGAACGCCTTGGCCTCGGTCGGGTGGGCGCTGTTGGACGTCACCGCGATCGGGTTCTCGATGAGGATCGTGTCGTCGGGCACGGTGTAGTCGACGGCCTGGCCGTTCTTCTGGGCGAAGAGAGCCTCGTTCTCGTAGGAGATGAACGCGTCACCCTTGCCGCTGGTGAACGTCTGCAGCGAGGCGCGGCCGCTGTTGTCCTGCACCGGCACGTTGTGGAACAGCGCGTCGAGGTAGGTCGCGCCGGCCTGCGGGTCGGTGCCCTTCTTCGACTTGGCGCCGTAGCCGGCGAGGATGTTCCACTTCGCCCCGCCCGAGGTGAACGGGTTGGGCGTGAGCACCTGCACGCCGGGCTTGGCGAGGTCGTCCCACGTCTTGAGGTTCTTCGGGTTGCCCTTGCGGGTGCCGATGACCGCGACCGAGTCGGTGATCATGCCCTTGTACTGGTCGGAGTTCCAGCTCGCGTCGACGAGCTTCGCGGTGACCAGGCGGGTGATGTCCGGCTCGAGCGAGAAGGCCACGATGTCGGCCTTGAGGCCGGAGGCGACCGCCCGGCTCTGGTCGCCGGAGGCGCCGTAGGACTGGGTGAACTTGACCTTCTTGCCCGCGTCGGTCTTCTGGAACGCGGCGATGAGCTGCTCGTACGCGGCCTGCGGGGTGGAGTAGGCGACCAGCGCGAGGGTGACCTCGCCGCCGCTGTCGCCGGAGCTTGAGGAGTTGTCGGCGGTGCCGGCGCAAGCGGTCAGCGCGGTCCCGGGGAGGAGTAACGCTGCACTGACAGCGATCGCACGGGTACGCAGCTTCACGGGGCCATCCTTGAGGTCAAAGTCTACGTTGCCTACTTAATGAGTAGGTAATGTAGTGAAGAAGGCGGCCGCTCGTCAATCCCACTCACCTGATGGGATTACTCGCGCCGGTCGGGCAGCACCCGCTCCTCGTGGTCGAGCTCACGTTCGAGGCGGCGCAGCCCCTCGTCGGGCAGGTTGCCGGCGTCGCGCCAGCGCAGCAGCTCCTCGCGCTGCGCCTCGATCGCCAGCCGCTGGATGCGCAGCGCCGACTCGTAGTGCTCCGACACCGGCACCTCGTCGGACTCGGCGCTCTGCAGCACGTCGAGGCGGTGCTCGTAGCGGCGCAGCCGCTCCTGCATCCGGCCGCGCAGCGCCTCGATCGTCGGCGCGTCGCCGGGCTCGTCCTCCTCGAGGTCGTCGAGGCGCTCCAGGGCGGCGTGCACGGAGGCCATCCGGGCCTCGTTGCGCTGCCGGGCCTCGTCGACCTCGTTGGCCCGCAGCCCGAGCCGGCGCACCAGCGGCGCGAACGTGAGCCCCTGCCCGACAAGTGTGACGAGCACCACCACGAACGTGCAGAACAGCAGCAGGTCCCGGTCCGGGAACGGCTCGCCCGCGCCGGTGGTCAGCGGCAGGGTGAACACCGCCGCGAGGCTGATCACACCGCGGGTGCCCGCCCAGCTCAGCGCCGCGATCTCCCGCGCGTTGAGCCCCTCGTCCTCGCGGCGCAGCAGCAGGTGGGCCGCCTGCGTCAGGCTGAGCCACACCGGGCGCAGCAGCAGCGTCACCCCGACGGTGACGGCCACGGCGATCACAACGGTCGAGGTCTGGTACTTCGCCAGCCCGCGCATCACCGCCGGCAGCTGCTGGCCGATGAGCAGGAAGACGATGCCCTCGAGCAGGAAGTCGACCAGCCGCCACACGGCGTTGGTCTGCAGCCGGCTCGCGCCCGTGCCCGACCGCGGCGTGTCGTGCCCGACGATGAGCCCGGCGACGACGACCGCGAGCACACCGGAGACGTGCAGCTGCTCGCCGATGTAGTAGGCCACGAACGGGGTGGCGAGCGAGATCGCGTTGGCCAGGAGCGGGTCGCGGGCCAGGGGCCGCAGCAGGCGTACCAGATAGGCCACCCCGACCCCGACGGCGGTCCCGCCCGCCGCGGCCAGCACGAACAGCCCGGCCGCCTTCGGCAGCGAGAAGTGCCCGCTCACGGCCGCGGCGACCGCGACGTTGAGGATGGTGAGCGCGGTGGCGTCGTTGAGCAGCCCCTCGCCCTGGATGATCGTGACGAGCCGCGGCGGCAGCCCGACCTTGCGCCCGACGGCGAGGGCGGCGACCGGGTCCGGCGGCGCGACGGCCGCGCCGACGGCCACGCCCGCCGCGAACGTCGCACCGGCCACGAACAGCCCGAACCCGGCGCCGACCAGCAGCGCCGTGGCGAAGACGAGCAGCACCGACAGCCCGATGACGATGCGCAGGTTGGCCCGGATGGCCAGCAGCGAGGACTCCAGCGCCGCGCTGTACAGCAGCGGCGGCAGCACGAACGTCAGCACGATGTGCGGGTCGAGCGAGATGTTGGGCCCGGGCAGCACCGCGTAGACGATCCCGGCGACCGCAAGCAGCGCCGCCGCCGGCAGGCCCGTGCGCGCGCCGATCCATCGCGCCGCCGCGATGATCACCACGGCCCCGAGCCCCATCAGCAACAGCGTCTCAGGGTTCACCCGTCGACCTTAGTCGGGCGCGCGCCGGTCCGCGCCGGATCGCGGGCCGGCGCGGACCCTGGCCGACTCGGGGATCAGCGGAAGTTGAACACGGGCGGGAAGATCAGCACGACGAGCCAGGCCCAGACCGCGTACACGGCCAGGTATGACGTCTGCCACCGCTCGATGGCCGCGAACGGCACGTGCCGGCGCAGGAACCGGGTCAGCAGCAGGGCCGACCAGGCCAGGTTCGCCAGCAGGACGACGTTCTCGCCCAGCGCCGCCGCCTTGTTCGGGGTGGTGCCGTACTCGGTGATGCGGCCGGTGATGGCCAGCAGCACGAGCACGTCGATGGCCAGGGCGCTGATGACGAGGGCGAGCTGCAGCCGGTCGAACAGGCCGGGCGGGGCCAGGGGGTCGCGGGCGGACCAGGAGTACAGCAGCAGCCCGAGCACCACCACGAGCAGCACGTCGAACAGGATCAGCGCGTCGCGGTCGACGTCGATGCCGTGGCTGGTGACGACGATGGCGACGAGCAGCGCCAGCAGCGCCGCGGTGAACAGGGGCGTGAAGAGGCGGGTGAGCACCGGGGCGATGTTCTCGACCACGCCCTGCTTCACCTCGACGAGCCAGCCGGCCACGACCACCGCAGCGACGAGGCCGCAGGGCAGCAGCCACTTGCCGACGAAATCCCCGGGGTCCAGGCCGATGGCGTTGAACGTGCCGAAGACAAGGCCGATGAGCACGCCGCCGCCGCTGCCGATGAGCGACATGTACACGAACCACTCGCCGGTGAAGCGGATGAAGTCCATCTGGCGGCGCGAGGAGCGCCAGTCGTCGGCGACGTAGGCCAGGCCGGTGACGAGCCACAGTGCGATCGGCAGGTGCAAACCGCTGATGACGACCGACTGGGAGGAGTCGGCCAGCGGGTACACGTTGGCCGCGACGGCGCCGAGCGCGAACAGCGCCGCGAGCACGCCGATGACCACCCGGGAGGCGCGGCGCCGCCAGGCCAGGAAACCGGCCAGCCACGGCAGGGCGAACAGGCTGATGTTCAGTGCGTAGAACACGCTGTCGGCGTCGTTGCCGCCCCACTGCCGGCCGAAGAGCTCCGGGACCTTGCTCGAGGCGGCGGCGCCCGCCGCGCAGCCGAGCATCACCCACAGGTCCCGGCGCGAGCGGGCGTCCTCGGCCGGGCGGCCGGTGTCGCCGGCGAGCACCAGCTGCTTCCACAGCCGCTCGGAGTGCTCCCGCGCGAACTCGCGCGACAGCTCGTCGAGCCCGCCCATGCGCTTGACCGCGACCAGGAACGCCTCATCGGGGTGCAGGCCCAGCTCGACGAGGCCGTCGACGGAGCCGCGCAGGTGGTCCTCGAGCTCGTCCACGTCGGACGGCTGCAGCGCGCGGTGGCTCTGGACGTACTGCCGCCACTGCGCGAACTGGGCCTCAAGGTCGTCCTGCTGCTCGGGCACGCTCATGCCGGACGCACCTGGGGCCGGGCGGTCAGCGGCCGCGTGTCGCCGGGCCCGAGCCAGATCTCCTTGAGCGCGTCGACGACGGTGTCCCACTGGCGGCGCTGCTCGGCCAGTTCATCGAGGCCGGTGGCGGTGATGCGGTAGTACTTGCGGCGCCGCTCGCCGGCGACGGCGCGCCAGGCCGCCTCGACGTGGCCGAGGCGCTCGAGGCGGTGCAGCAGCGGGTACAGCAGCCCTTCGGTCCACTCCAGCTCGCCGCCGGACAACTCGTTGATCCTGCGCAGGATGGCGTAGCCGTAGCTCTCGCCCTCCGCCAGGATGCCGAGCACCATCGGCGTTGCCGACGCGGCCACCAGGTCCTTGGCGACACGCACGGATCTCACCCCGTCCATACCTAGAAGTTCGAGGCATCGTACTGCTAGGTATCGAAGGCGGCAATCGGCCTGTCGCGAGCTCGCCTATCGGTGGCCGTCGCGCGCCTCCAGCCCGGCGATGACGTCGGCGCTGACGACCTCGACCGGGCGCATCGCGTCGACGGTCAGCAGGATGCCGCGCCGGTCGTAGAACTGCAGGACCGGCTGGGTGACCTCGCGGTACAGCTTCAGCCGCTGCCGGATGACCAGCTCGGTGTCGTCGGTGCGGTGCTCGACCTCGGCCCGCTTGAGCAGCCGGCGCATGAGCTCGTCGTCGTCGGCGGCCAGGTGCAGCGCGACCTCGGCCGTCATCTGCAGCTGCAACGCCACCCGGTAGGCCGCCAGGGCCTGCGCCATGGTCCGGGGCACGCCGTCGAGCACGTACCCTCCGCCGGCCGCCCTCGCCTCGGACAGCCCCTGCCGCATGAGCTCCAGCACCACGTCGTCGGGGACGAGGTCGCCGTGCTCGAGGTAGCGCTGCACACTGCGGCCGAGCTCGGTGCCCTCGGACACGTGCCGCCGTAGCAGGTCCCCGATGGCCACCCGAGACAGATGGAAGTGTTTGGCGATTATGGCACCCTGAGTGCCCTTGCCCGCTCCGGGCGGCGCAACCATCAGGACCCGCACGCGACCACGCTAACGCACTTCGAGGGACCGCGTTTCCGGCGAGATGCGCGGTTCGTGCCTCATTCGGCGGGAAGGAGCGGAATATCGGCGCAGTAGAGGCTCAACAAAAGTCCGTAAGCCGCCCCCGTTTCGGGGTCCGAAACCTCCTGGGCCAACCGCTCCAGCTCCGCGGCGAGGGCCGCCGCCCGCTCCGGGCGCCTGGGGCGCGATGCGCAGGGCCGGTGCGGTCGGTTCGAAGTACTGCTCGGTGCCGCCGCGCACGGTGCGCGCGTGCGCGATGCGCACCAGGCCCGCCTCCAGCAGGATCCGCATGTGGTACCCCACGGTGCCCTTCGCCGCCCCGAGCGCGGCGGCAAGGTGCTCGACCGACACGCCGCACCCGGCACACCGCGGGGTCCGGGCGCTCAACGCCGCGATCGCCCGGGACCCCAGCGGGGAGGCCGTCATGCTGACGGTCCGCGACGGCGTCACCCTCGCGCGCCGCCGCTGACCAGGTCCGCGGTGCCGGGCCGGGTCATGTTCGCCGGCACCACGATCCGGTCGTAGAGCTCCTCGTCGACGCCGCGCTGCAGCGCCGCGTCCTTGAGGGTGAGGTCGTGGTCGATCGCGAAGTGCGCGATCTCCGACGCCTTGTCGTAGCCGATGACCGGCGACAGCGCGGTGACCATCATGACCGAGCGGTCCACGTTGCCGCGCAGCCGCTCCTCGTTGAGCCGCACGCCCTCGACGAGGAACCGGCGCAGGTGGTCGGTCATGTCGGCGAGGATGCGCACCGAGTGCAGGACGTTGCTGATGACGATCGGCCGGAACGCGTTGAGCTCGAAGTTGCCCTCGCTGCCGGCCATGGCCACGGCCGTGTCCGAGCCGATGACCTGGATGCACACCATGAGCGTCGCCTCGGCCTGCGTCGGGTTGACCTTGCCCGGCATGATCGACGAGCCGGGCTCGTTGGCCGGCAGGTCCAGCTCGTGCAGGCCGGTGCGCGGCCCGGACCCGAGCCAGCGCAGGTCGTTGGCGAACTTGAACAGCGTCACGGCGATCCCGCGCAGGGCGGCCGAGGTGCGCACGAGCGCATCGAGGGAGCCCTGCGCGGCGAACTTGTTGGGCGCCGTGACGTACGGCCACCTGGTCAGCTGGGCGATGACCCGCGCGGCGTCGGTGCCGAAGCCGGGCGGGGCGTTCAGGCCGGTGCCCACCGCCGTGCCGCCCATCGCCAGCCGGTACAGGCCGGCCATGGTGCTGGTGAGGTGCACGACGGAGTCCTGCAGCTGCGCGGCGTACCCCGACCACTCCTGCCCGACGGTCAGCGGGGTGGCGTCCTCCAGGTGGGTCCGGCCGATCTTCACCACGTCCGCCCACTGCCGGCTCTTGCCGGCGATCGCGTCGTGCAGGCCGGTCAGCGACGGCAGCAGCCGCCGGTCGATCGCCGTCACCGCCGCGATGTGCATCGCCGTGGGGAACGTGTCGTTGGACGACTGGCCCATGTTGACGTCGTCGTTGGGGTGGACCGGGATCTTGCTGCCCAGCTCACCGCCGACGAGCTGGATCGCCCGGTTGGAGATCACCTCGTTGACGTTCATGTTCGACTGGGTGCCGGAGCCGGTCTGCCAGACGTAGAGCGGGAACTCGCTGTCGAGCTCGCCCGCGATGACCTCGTCGGCCACCCGCTCGATGAGCTGCGCCTTCCAGTCCGGCAGGCGCCCAGCGCGGGCGTTGACGATCGCGGCGGCCTTCTTGACGTAGCCGTAGGCGTGGTACACCTCCTTCGGCATGCGGTCGTCGCCGATGTCGAAGTGCAGCAGCGAGCGCTGGGTCTGCGCGCCCCAGTAGCGGTCCGCTGGGACGTCGACCTTGCCGAGCGAGTCGGCCTCGGTGCGCGTGCCCTTGGCGTCGATGCCGATCGGGACGTCGCGGACGGTGTAGGACTTCCGGTCGTCGTTCACGGCCTCACCCCGCCTCGATGTTGCGGTACCCCGGCTGCCACATCGACTCGCGGACCTGCCTGGCGGTGTCGCTCAGCCGCGCGCGGGCGAGCCCCTCGGACTTGGCCTGGCCGGCGACCGCGGTCGCGACCGCGGCCGACACGTCGCGGAGGTTCTCCACGTGCGGCAGCACCGACGCGCCCGGCGCGGACGCGTCCACGAGCCTTGCCACGGCGTCGGCCGCGGCGTGGAACATGCCGTCGCTGATCTTCGTCGCCCGGGCCACGATCGCGCCGAGGCCCAGCCCCGGGTACAGCAGCGCGTTGTTGGCCTGCCCGATCGAGTAGGTGACGCCCTTGTAGGTGACCGGCCCCACCGGGATGCCCGTGGCCACGAGCGCCCGCCCGTCGGTCCACGGGATCAGGTCGGCGGGCATCGCCTCGATGCGCTCCGTCGGGTTGGACAGCGGGAAGATGATCGGCCGCTCGGCGTGGCGGCCCATCTCCCGCACGATCTGCTCGGTGAAGGCGCCGTGCGCGGTCGAGGTGCCGATGAGCATCGTCGGCCCGACGCGGGCGACGGTCTCGGCCAGGCCGATGCGCCCGTCGCGGGCCCACCCCGAAACCTCCTTCGCCGGCCGGGCGTATGGCACCTGGAAGTCGCGCAGGTCGCGCATGTCGTCGGTGAGCAGCCCCTGCCGGTCCACGCACCAGACCCGCCGGGTCGCCGCGTCGCGGTCGGCGCCGTCGCGGACCATCGCGTCGCGCAGCTGGTCGGCGATGCCCACGCCGGCGGTGCCGGCGCCGAAGACGACGAGGCGCTGGTCGCGCATCCGGGTCCCGGACGCCCGCACCGCGCTCAGCGCCGCGGCGAGCGTGATCGCGCCGGTGCCCTGCATGTCGTCGTTGAAGGTGCAGACCTGGTCGCGGTACCGCTGCAGGATCCGCCGCCCGTTGCTCGGCCCGAAGTCCTCCCAGTGCAGCAGCGCCTGCGGGAACAGCCGGGTGGCGGCGGTGACGTAGGCGTCGATGAACGCGTCGTAGCGCGGCCCCCGGACCCGCCCGTGCCGGTTGCCGACGTACTGCGGGTCGCCCAGCAGCTCGGCGTTGTCGGTGCCCACGTCGAGCGAGACCGGGATGACCCGCGCCGGGTCGATCCCGGCGGCGGCGGTGTAGACGGCGAGCTTGCCGACCGCGATGTCGATGCCGCCGACGCCCCAGTCGCCGATGCCCAGGATCTCCTCGGCGTCGGAGGCCACGATCAGGTCGACGTCGTCGGCGTCCAGCCCCAGGTCGGTGAGCGCGGCCTCGATGCGGTCCGGCTCGTCGATCGACAGGTAGACACCGCGCGGGCGGCGGTACTCGTGGCTGTACCGCCGGATCGCCTCACCCACCGTCGGGTCGTAGACCACCGGCAGCATCTCGCGCAGGTGCTCGGCCAGCAGCCGGAAGAACAGCACCTCGTTGTTATCCTGCAACATCGCCAGGAACACGTTCTTGTGCAGGTCGGTCGGCTGCCCCGCGTACTGCTCGTAGGCGCGGCGCACCTGTTCCTCCAGCGTCTGCACCGCCGCCGGGAGCAGCCCTTGCAGCCCCAGCGCCTCGCGTTCGTGCCGGGTGAACGCCGTACCCTTGTTCAGCAGCGGGCTGTCGAGCACCTCGGCGCCCCGCGCCGAGGTGACCCAGCTGTCGCCCTCGACGCGGAACTTCCGTTTCGTCGACACCAGCGTCGCGGCAGTCATGGCCACTCCCTCCCGTGGAATAGCTCCAGCCCGCCTGCACTACCCACGGCTGGGGGGCTAATCCGCGGCCCGCCGGCCGTCACCGGCTCATGGCCGCCAGCCCGATCTGCTCGGCGACGCGGGCACCGAGGTCCGGGTCGACCTTCGCCCAGTAGTCGCGCACCGCGCGCTCCTGGATGAACCGCTCCACGTCCGTGCCCAGGTGCGCGGCGATGTTGGTGACCAGGTGGTCGCGGTCGGCCGGCGTCATGACGTCGCGGTACAGCCGGCCGGGCTGGATGAAGTCGTCGTCCTCCGGGTGCGCCTCGTACGCGGCGCGCATGATCTCGGCGCCCTCCACCGTCCAGCTCGGGTCGGCGAAGCGCCGCGGGTCGCCGGCCGGGCCGCCGTAGCTGTTCGGGGCGTAGACCGCCTGGTTGCCGTTGTGGTGGTACCGCATCGGCCCGTCCTTGTTGTAGTTGTGCGCCTCGTTCAGCGGCCGGTTGACCGGCAGCTGGGCGTAGTTCGGGCCGGTGCGGTACCGGTTGGAGTCGCCGTAGGCGAACATCCGCCCGAGGACCATACGGTCGGGGCTGGGGCCGATGCCCGGGACCATGTTCGCCACGTCGAAGGCGGCCTGCACGATCTCGGCGAAGAAGTTCTCCGGGTTGCGATTGAGCACCATCCGGCCGATCGGGATCGTCGGGTAGTCCCGGTGCGGCCAGACCTTGGTGATGTCGAACGGGTTGAACCGGTAGCCGGCGGCGTCGGCGACCGGCATGATCTGCATCTCGACCCGCCAGGCCGGATGCTCGCGGCGCAGGATCGAGTCGCGCAGGTCCCGCCGGTGGAAGTCCAGGTCCTCGGCCCGCATCGCCTTGGCCTCGGCGTCGGTCATGTTCTGGATGCCCTGCTCGGTCTTGAAGTGGTACTTCACCCAGAACCGCTCGCCGGCGGCGTTCTGCCACATGTACGTGTCGCTGCTGTACCCGTTCATGTGCCGCCACGTCCGCGGCGTCCCACGGTCGCTCATCAGCACGGTCACCTGGTGCGCCGACTCGGGTGAGAGCGTCCAGAAGTCCCACTGCGCATTGTTGCTGCGCAGCCCGCTGTCCGGCATGCGCTCCTGCGAGTGGATGAAGTCCGGGAACTTCATCGGGTCGCGCACGAAGAAGACCGGCGTGTTGTTGCCGACCATGTCGTAGTTGCCTTCTTCGGTGTAGAACTTCACCGCGAACCCGCGCACGTCGCGGTCGGTGTCGGCGTAGCCTTCCTCGCCGGCCACCGTCGACAGCCGCGCCAGCACCGGCGTGCGCTTGCCGACCTTGTTCAGGAACGCCGCTTTGGTCCACGGCGTGACGTCCTGCGTCACCTCGAAGTAGCCGAAGGCCCCGCCACCCTTGACGTGGTACACCCGGTCCGGCACCCTCTCGCGCACGAAGTGCGCCAGCTTCTCGAGCAGGTAGGTGTCCTGCAGCAGGTTGGGCCCGCCGGCCCCGACCGTCAGCGAGTGCTCGTCGCTGGCCACCGGCGCACCGGCATCGGTCGTCGTGATCGGTCTTTGGTCAGTCATGCCGGTCCTGCTACCCGGCACTCCCGCTCTACACCTGCGCCCCAGCGTGACCTCCTCACCCGGTCTGGCATGCTGAGCGCCCACCGATTGATGATCAGGAGTTCGAAGTGCCGGCTGTGCAGATTTCCTCGGGTCAAGTCACCGCGGCGGCCGGGTTGCCGCGGGTCTGTGCGCGGCACGGGCGAGACGCCACGCAGATGAAGTCGTTGCGGTTCTCGTCGCGGCCGCGGCCGTGGGCCTACGCGCTCATCCCGCTCGGGCTGCTGTTCTTCCTCATCGCCGTCGTGGTCATGCGTGAGGACGTGTGGGCGCCGCGCTGGCCGTGGTGCGGGCGGTGCGGGGTGCTGCGGGTCGTCCGGCTGCTCGCCGGGCTGGCGCTGCTGGCCGGGGCGTTCGCCGTGCTGCCGGGCGTGGTCGACGCGCGGGGCGGTGGCGCGGGGCTTGAGATCGCGGGGCTGATCGTGGTGGCGGTGCTCGGGCTCGTGGTGGTGTCGCGCAGCTACGCCTCGGCCGTTGCGGGGGCGCACGTCTCGCGGGACTCGCAGTGGGTGCGGGTGCCGCGGGCGCACGAGCGGTTCGCCGCGCAGGTGGTTCCGGGGGCCGCGGGGGCACCGTGAGAGTGCCCCCGCGGCCGTGGCGGGAATCAGGACAGCGGGGTGTTCATCACCGTGGTGATCTCCGCGGGGGTCAGGGCCCGGTTGTACACCCGGGCCTCGTCGATGAGGCCCTTGAAGAACTCCCCGTAGGGAGCGTTGCCGCCGATCGACAGCGGATTGCTCGTCTGCTGCAACGTCCCTGTCTTCGCCGTCGAGGAGACCTGGACGCCGTTGACGTACAGCTTCAGCGTCGCGCCGTCGTAGGTCAGGGCGATGTGCGTCCACTGGTTCAGCGTCGTCGCGGTCGGGCAGGTGACGACCTTGTCGCTGCCGCCCGCCGTCACGCCGCCGGCCGGCTTCTGCGCGCCCGCGCCGTTGCTGGCGTTGAGGAACCAGGCGTCGTTCTCCTTCTGCATGACCGTGCGCCAGCCCTGCTGCGCCGCCGTCGGCTGGACCCAGGCGGCCAGCGTGAGGCCGGTGCTCGGGTTCAGGGTGGCGGAGGCGGGCACCCGCACCATGTCGGAGGTGCCGTTGAACGACAGCGCGCCGCCGTACTTGCCCGCGGCCCAGGTGGCGCCGGTGACCGTGCCGGTGTTGGCGTTGCCGGAGGAGTCCGCCGCGGTGGTACCGCTGCCCGCGTCGAACGTGTAGCCGGCGATCAGGCCCGTCGGCTGGGTCGGCGCGCTGCTCGTCGTCGCGGACGCGGTCGGCGACCAGCCGCTCACGTTGCCCGACGGGTCCACTGCGGCCACCCGGTACAGGTAGGTGGCGTTCGGGGCCAGGCCCGAGTCGGTGTACGAGGTGGTGGCCGGGGTCGCCACCTGCGCGAAGTCGGTGCAGCCGGCGCCGGCGCAGCGCTCGACGCGGTAGCCGGCCACGCTCACGTTGTCGGTGGACGCGGGCCAGGACAGCGCGACCTGCGTGCCGTTCGGGGTGGCGGTCAGCGACGCCGGCGTCGACGGCGGCGTCGAGTCGGGCAGGGCCGGCGTGGTGGCCGCGACGACCGACGAGTAGGCGCCGAGATTCCCGGCGGCGTCGGTGGCCCGCACCCGGTACCGGTACGTCGTGGCCGGTGCACGCCCGGTGTCCGACCACGTCGTGCCGGCCGGCTGGGCCACCTCGGCGTAGGTGGTGCAGCCGGCGCCGGTGCAGCGCTCGACGCGGTAGCCGGCGACGCCGACGTTGTCGGTCGACGCGGTCCAGGCGAGGTCCACCTGCGTCGGGCTGGCCGCGGTGGCGGTCAGGCCCGCCGGCGCGCTCGGCGCCGTGGTGTCGGAGGCGGTCGTCGTCGCCGTGGCGATGTTGCTGTACGCGCTCACGTTCCCGGCGGCGTCGGCGGCCCGGACCCGGAACCGGTACACGGTGCCGGCGGTCAGGCCGGTGTTCGCATACGTCGGCGAGGTCGCCGTCGCCACCTGCGCGAAGGTCGTGCAGTTCGCGCCGGAGCAGCGCTCGATGCGGTACTCCGCGACGCCCACGTCGTCGGTCGAGCCCGACCACGTCAGGTTGATCTGCGTGTTCCCGGCGACGGTCGCCGCCAGGTTCGCCGGCGCCGACGGCGCCGTGGTGTCGGACGCGGCCGTCGTCGTCGCGCTCGCCGTCGGCGACCAGCCGCCCAGGTTGCCCGCCGCGTCGGTGGCCCGGACCCGGTAGGTGTAGGCGGTGCTGTCGGCCAGGCCGCTGTCGGTGAACGAGGTCGCGCCGACGCTGCCGACGGAGGCGAAGTTCGTGCAGCCGTCACCCTGGCAACGCTCGACCTGGTATCCGGAGACCGCAACGTCGTCGGTGGCCGCCGGCCACGACAGGTTGACGTGCGACGAACCGGACGGCGTCGCGGTCAGCGCGGTGACCGTCGACGGGGGCGTGGTGTCGGCGACCGGCGCCACCAGCGGCGAGTTCATGATCGTCTGGACTTCGGCGGCGGTGAGCGCCCGGTTGTACACCCGCGCCTCGTCGATGAGGCCGACGAAGTACTCCCCGTAGGGCGTGTTCCCGCCGATCGACAGCGGGCCGGTGGTCTGCTTGAGCGTGCCGGTCTTGGCCTTCGTGGCGACCAGCGTGCCGTTGACGTACAGCTTCAGGTTCGCTCCGTCGTAGGTCATCGCCACGTGCGTCCACTGGTTCACCGGGCTCGCGGTCGTGCCGTACACCACGGAGTCGCTGCTGCCGGTCGTCACCCCGCCGGCCGGCTTGAGCGCGCCGGAGTCGCTGCCGGCGTTGAGGAACCAGGCGTCGGTCTCCTTGTGCATGATGGTCCGCCAGCCGGACTGCGCCGCGGTCGGCTGGACCCAGGCCGCCATGGTGAGCCCGGTCGTGGCGTTGAGCGACGCCGCCGAGGGGGCCTTCACGATGTCGCCGGAGCCGTTGAACTTCAGGGCGCCGCCGTACTTGCCGGTGGCGACCCACGTGCCGCCGGTGAGCGTGCCGGTGTTGCCGTTGCCGGACGTGTCGGCCGCGGTGGTACCGCTGCCGGCGTCGAACGTGTAGCCGGCGATCAGGCCGGTCGGCTGCGTCGGCGCGGCGCTCAGCGTTGCGGTGGCGATGTTCGAGTACGCGCTGACGTTGCTCGACGGGTCGGCGGCCGCCACCCGGTAGCGGTAGGTGGTGTTCGGGGTGAGGCCGGTGTCGGTGAAGCTCGTGGCCGTCGGGGTCGCGATCTGGGCGAAGTCGGTGCACGCGGCGCCCTGGCAGCGCTCCACGCGGTACCCGCTGACGAGCACGTTGTCCGTGGACGCCCCCCACGTCAGGCCCACTTGCGTGCCGTTGACGGCGGCGGCGAGGTTCGCGGGCGCGCTGGGCGGCGAGGAGTCCTGGCCGATCGGCAGCAGCACGCTCGTGCTCGAGCGCAGGCCGCTGGCGTCGGTCGCGGTCAGGATGACCTCGTACGAGAAGGTGCCGATCGGGCCGTGGTCGTCCACGACGAAGCTGCCGCTGGCGCCGGTGCCGCCGACGAACGTGTGGATGTGCGTGTCGTGGTGCAGCAGCACGGTCCAGCTCAGCGCGCTGGCCGGCAGGGCGCCCTGGTCGGGGTCGGTGGCGGAGCCGGCGAAGTTCACGGTCTGCCCGGGCTGGTAGGTGGTGTTGTTCACCGGCGCGCTGATCGTCGGCACCGGCGGCGAGCTGCCGACGGTGACGGTGGTGGTGGCCTGCGACGTCAGCCCGGCGGTGCCGGTGACGGTCAGCTTCGCGGTGAACGTCTGCACGCCGCCGGCGGTGTACGTGTGGGTCGGGTTGGCCTCGGTGGACGTGACGCCGTCGCCGAAGTCCCACAGGTACGACAGGCTCGCACCGCCGGCGTCGACGGAACCGGCGCTG
This sequence comes from Dactylosporangium darangshiense, assembly GCF_039537565.1. Classification (NCBI taxonomy): domain Bacteria; kingdom Bacillati; phylum Actinomycetota; class Actinomycetes; order Micromonosporales; family Micromonosporaceae; genus Dactylosporangium; species Dactylosporangium darangshiense. The sequence continues at coordinate 75,478 of NZ_BAABAT010000025.1, read as the reverse complement.
GAGAACGCGACCTGCAGCGGCGAGTACCCGTACTGCGGTGTCGCCGTCGCGTTCGCCGACGGCCCGTTGAACCGGATCCGGCGCAACTGCCCGGTGGTGAACGACAGGTAGTAGATCATCCCGTCGGGGCCGACGGCCAGCGACACCGGCGCCTCGACGTTCGTGGCGAACGGCTGCACGCCGGTCGGGTTGTGGTTGGCGTCGAACGTGACCCGCTTGATGAAGTTGCCGGAGTAGTCGGCGAAGAAGTAGTTGTTCTGGTACTGCGCCGGGTACAGGTTGCCGGTGTAGAACGGGCCGCCGATCGCGGCGGTGCCGACCGAGTGGTTGTACGTGTGGTAGGGCGCGGTGACGGCGGAGGCGGGCAGGTTGCGGCACTGCGCGTAGAGGTTCTGGAACGACTGCTGCACGTCGTTGCCCTCGTAGCACGGCCAGCCGTAGTTGGCGCCGGGCACGCCGTCGTTGATCTCCTCCCACGTGTTCCAGCCGACGTCGCCGAACCAGATGTGGTTCGTGCCCGGCTGCAGGGCGAAGCGGAACGGGTTGCGCACGCCGTAGAGGTACACCTTCGACTTGACGCTGTTCGTGCCGTCGTAGAACGGGTTGTCGGCGGGCGCGGTGCCGTCCTTGTTGATCCGCAGGATCTTGCCGCGGTAGCTGGTGAGGTCCTGCGCGCCGAGCGCGTTGACGTCGGCCTTCGTGGCGTCGTCGGCGTCGCCGTTGCCCACGAACAGCTTGCCGTCCGGCCCGAACTGCAGCGCGCCGATCGTGTGGCTGCTGCCGTCGGCCGGGATGCAGTCGGCGCCCGGGTTGCACGGCGCGGTGCCGACGCTGCCGAGGATGACCGTCTCGCTGCCCGGCAGGGCCACGTCGGGGTTGGCCGGGTTGGCGGTCACGCGCACCAGCCGGGACGTCTTGGCGCCGGGGTCGTTCGGGTTGCTCGTGTTCTCGTACACGTACGTCAGGTAGATGTAGCCGTTGTTGACGAAGTCCGGGTCGAAGGTCATGCCCCACAGGCCGCGGTCGTCATAGGTGTTCACCTTGCCGGTGAGGTCCAGGAACGGCGTCGGCAGCAGCTGGCCGTTCTTGAACACCCGTACGACGCCGGGCTTCGTCCACACGAACAGCCGGCCGTCGGGGGCGAAGGCCTCGCCGACGAGCGTGTACTTGTCCACCGTCGCGATCACCTCGGTGGTGAAGCCGGGGCTCGAGAACGTGTCGGCCGTGGCCGGCGCGGGCTGCGAAACCACGACGAACAAGCCCAGCAACAGGCCGGCGACGACGCCAATCGCCCGATTCCTGCGTTTCCTGGACAGCAACATTGCCGCAACCTCCGCTTCGGATGGCGGGACTGTATTCATCCGTCCGCCGCGCAGGCATCAACCGTTCGCACGGTGACACATGGCCATGCGTGACTGTGCGTCCGGATTCGCCGGCATTTGCCGGGAACCGTCGTCGGCTATCCGTCACGCCACGCCGCCGCCAAGGGGCGCGCCAAGCGTTCGCCAAGCACGTCCGCCCACCGTGGCCGGCATCCAACCGACAACACGGAAACGGGAGACATTCGACATGCGTACGGACATCACGGCCGGCCTGCTGGTCGGCGCCGGCGGCGTGCTCTTCGCGGTCGGCAACGCGCTGCACCCGCTCGAGCACAGCGAGGCCGCGCACGCCGCCGCCACCTGGGAGGCGGCCCACCTCATCTTCGGCCTCGGCGGGCTGCTGCTGGCCGCCGGGCTGCCGCTGCTCGTCCTGGCCGGCGGCGCCGTGCGCCCCTCGCGCCTGGCCGCCGCGGCCGCGATCCTGCTCGCCGTCACCTTCGCCGGCCTCGCGCCCGGCGCCTGGTTCGAGGCGTTCATCGCGCCGCTGCCCGGCGGCGTCGACAAGACCGTCGAAGCCGGGCCCGCCGGCACCGTCAACGCGGTCATCGGCTTCGGCTGGATCCTCTCCGTGGTGCTCTTCGGCGTCGCCCTCATTCGCCGCCCCGCCCGCCCGCCGGTGCGCTGGGCCGGCATCGGCCTCGTCGCCGCCGCCGTCGTCCTCGTCGCCGGGCCCGGCATCCCCGTCGTCGAAGGCCTGTGGATCATCCCCGCGTCCATGGTGGCCGGCCTCGCCCTCGCCGTGACCGGGATCGTGCCCCTGCGCGGCACCGCGAAGCCGTGACGCACCCACTCCTGCGTCGCCACGTTGCTACCCTGACCCGCCGGAGCGGCAGGGCGGCGGAGGTGGCGGTGCGGGACGGTTCGGTACCGGAGGTCCGGGTGCTCGGGCCCGTCGAGGTGCTCCTCGGCGGGTCGATCGCCGACGCGGGCAGCCCCAAGCAGCGCACCGTGCTGGCGCTGCTGGCCGCCGCCGCGCCGCGGCTGGTCTCCGTCGACCGGCTCGTCGAGGAGGTGTGGGAGGGCAGCCCGCCGTCGCGTCCGCTGGGCTCGCTGCAGGCGTACGTGTCCAACCTGCGCCGCATCCTCGAGCCGGGCCGCCGCCCCGGCAGCCCGGCGACCGTCCTCGTCACCGCGCCGCCCGGCTACGCGCTGCGCGTCGGCGACGACCTGGACCGCATCCGCTTCGAGCACGCCGTCGAGCGGGGCCGCGACCTGCTCGACGGCGGCGACGCCCGGGCCGCACGCGACGCGTTCGCCGCCGCGCTCGCCCTGTGGCGCAGCGACCGGCCGTACGCCGACGTGCCCGTCGCCGCCCTCGAGCCAGACGCCGCCCGCCTCGTCGAGCAGCGCCTGACCGCCACCGAGGAGCTGTGGGCCGCCGAGATCCGCCTCGCCCGGCACGACGCCGCGCTGCCCGAGCTGCGCCGGCTCGTCGCCGCGCACCCGCTGCGCGAGCGGCTGTGGGAGCTGCTCGCCGTCGCGCTGTACCGGGCCGGGCGGCAGGCCGACGCGCTCGGCGTCCTCACCGACGTGCGCCGCCGCCTCGCCGAGGAGCTCGGCATCGACCCCGGCCCCGCGCTGCGCGACCTGGAGCGCGACGTGCTGCGCCAGGCGCCGCACCTGGACCCGCGACCGGCCGCGGCAGCTGCTGCGCCGGTTGCCGATGTCGTCGGCAGCGAGGAACGCCGCGACATCCTCGTCGGGCGCGACGACGCCGTGGCCGCACTGCGCGCCGCCGCCGCGGGTGCCGCCGAGGGGCGCGGCGCGCTGCTGGTCGTGGCCGGCGAGCCCGGCATCGGCAAGTCCCGGCTGCTGCGGGAGCTGCCCGCCGTCGCGCCCGGGCTGCGTATTGCCGCCGTCACCGCGGTACCGGAGCCACAACAGGCCTGGCGCGGCTGGCTGGCCGCACTCGCCGCGTTGGGTGCCCCCTCCCCGGACACCGAGGGCCTCGAGCCGGACCGGGCCCGCTGGCGCATGGCCCAGGCGGTCCGCGACGCCCTGCCACCGGCCGGCGGCGCGCCGGTCGCGATCGTGCTCGACGACCTGCAGTGGCTCGACGACGCCTCGGCACAGGTCCTCGCCGCCGTCGCCGACGACCTCGCGGCCCGGCCCGTGTGCCTCGTCGCCGCGGTCCGCGACCTGGCCGCCGGCGACGGCGAGCCGGTCACGGCCGCCCTCGCCGCGCTCACCCGGGCCGGCGCCGCCCGCATCGAGCTGCGCCGCCTCGCCGCCGGTGACGTCGCCGCCTACGCCCGCGCCGCCGGCCACGAGCTCGACGACGAGCAGGTCGCCGCCCTGCACGAGCGCACCGGCGGCAACCCGCTCTTCGTGCGCGAGACCATGCGGCTGCTCACCGCGCCCGGCGGTGTCGCGCCCGTGCCGGCCGGCGAGGTGCCCGCAGGGGTCCGCGACCTGGTCCGGCTGCGCGTCGCCGCGCTGCCCGACGACGCGCGCACCGTGCTGTCCGTCGCCGCCGTCCTGGGCCAGGACGTCGACCTCGCCCTGCTGTCCGGCGTCTGCGGCCTCGACCCCGAGCGCACCCTCGACCTGCTCGACGTCGCCGTCGTGCACCGCATCCTCGACGAGGACCCCGGCACGGGCCGCGTCCGCTTCGGCCACGCCCTCGTCCGCGACGCGATCCGGGCCGACCTGCCCGCCGCCCGCCGGGCCGCGCTGCACCTGCGCGCGGCCGAGGCGGTCCAGGGCGGCGGGGGAGCGGGGCGGGCTGCGGCGCTGGCGTACCACCTGCAGCAGGCCGCCGCCCGCCGCCTCGACGTCGCCGGCCGCGCCGTCGAGGCCGCCGAGCAGGCCGCCGCCGAGGCGTCCGGGCGCGGCGCCCCGTCGGAGGCCGCGACCTGGCGGCGGCGCGTCCTCGACCTCGCCGGCGACGACCCGGCGCTGCCGCCGCGGCGCCGATACGAGCTGCTCGTCGCCCTGGCCGTGGTCCTGCACCAGGCCTCCGACGTGCCCGCCGCCCGCGAGGCGACCCTGCAGGCCGTCACGATCGCCGAGACCCTCGGCGACGAGCGGCTCGTCGCCGAGGCCCTCGTCGCCTACGGCACCGCCACCGCCACCCTGTGGCCCGGCCCGTGGCCCGACCCGGTCGTGCTGGACCGGCTGCGGCGCAGCACCGCCCGCCTGGAACGCTTCGACGAGGCGCTGCGCTGCCGGCTGCTGTCCTGCGAGGGCGCCGAGACCGCCCGCACCGGCGACGCCGCGGCCACCCTCGACACCTGCGACCGGGCCGTCGCCGCCGCACGCGCGGCCGGCGACCCGGCGCTGCTCGCACAGACCCTCGCCGCCCACATCGTCAACACTTGGTCGCCGGAGACCGTCGACGCCCGCGTCGCCGCCGCCCTCGAGCTCGCGTCCCTGCCCGCCGGCCCGGTGGCCGAGGCGACCGGCCGCTGGTACGCCGGCGTGTCCATGCTCGACCAGGGCCGCCGCCGCGACGGCGCCGCGCACGTCGAGCGCAGCCGCGCCCTCGCCGCCGGGCTCGGCCTGCCCGGCCTGCTGGCGCAGCAGGCGTGGTACGCCGCCACCGAGCTCCTCCTCGACGGCGACCTCGCCGCCTCCGAGGCGGCGCTGCACTCGGCGGCCGCCGTGCACCGCCGCACCGGCATGTGGGGCGCCGAGGAGACCCTGGCCAGCCAGCTGTTCGCGCTGCGCGACGAGCAGGGCCGCCTGCCCGACCTCGTCGCGGCGCTCACCACCGTCGCGCAGGCCGGCATGCCCGGCATCAACGAGGGCGTGGCCCTGGCCCTGCTGCGCGCCGGCGACACTGCCGGCGCGCGGGCCGCGATCGAGCGCGCCCTCGCCGAGCCGCTGCCCGGCTGGGGCCTGGTCCACTCGTGGGCGGTCCGCGCCGAGGTCATCGCCGCCGTCGGCTCCGCGCCGCAGGTCGCCGCGGCCGCCGCCGCCCTCGCGCCGCACGCCGGGCGGGTCGCGGTCGCCGGCACCGGCGTCGTGTGCCGCGGCGCCGTCGACCGCACCCTCGGCCTGCTCGCCGAGCGCGCCGGCGACCTGCCCGCCGCCGAGGCGCACCTGCGTTCGGCGATCCGCATCGACGACGCCGGCGGGCTGCCGGGCTGGGCGGCGTACGCCCGCGCGGCCCTCGCCCGGGTGCTGCGTGCCACCGGCGGCGACCCCGCCGCCCGCCGGGTCCTGCTCGACGAGGCCGGCCGCGTCGCCGACCGGGGCCTGCCGCGCCTGTCCGCCCTGATCGGCGAGGAGCGCGCCGATGGCTGACGCCCTCAGCGACGGCCTGCTCGTCCTGCCCGGCGACGGCGCCGCCCGCAATGCGCTCGCCGTGCGCGACGACCGCGACGACCTGTACGTCCTGCACGACGTCGCCACGGCCGCCGTCGTCGCGCACGCCGTCGTGCGCCGCACCGGCCCCGACGCCGTCGTCACGCACGTGTCCGGCCCGGCCGAACTCACCCCGCGTCTGCTGGAGGGCGTCTGCGAGGCCCTGCGCGCCGCCGGCGCGAGCACCCTGACGACCGCGACGGCGACGGTGACGGCCCTGTAGCCTGCGGGTATGAGGCTGGTGCAGGTAGCGCAGCGCGTCGAGGACCTGGAGCGCGCCACCCGTTTCTACGCGACGTTCCTGCAGGCCGAGCCGCGCGCCGTGTACGACCCGCCCGGCCTGGTCTTCTTCGACCTCGACGGCGTGCGGCTCATGCTGGAGCGCAACGCACCGGCCGCCATGCTCTACATCGCCGTTGCGGACATCGCCGACGCCGTCGATCGCCTGCGCGCGGCGGGCGCCCCCATCCGCTCGGAGCCGCACGTCATCTTCACCCACGCGGACGACGCGCTGGGCCCGGCCGGCACCCAGGAGTGGCAGGCGGCGTTCGAAGACAGCGAGGGCAACCTCGTCGGCCTGGTGTCGCAGGTCGCCGACTAGGCACTGGCGGGTACAGTCGCGGCATGCTGCGCATCGGCGTGCTCGGCGCCGCCCGGATCGCCCCTCCCGCGCTCATCCGCCCGTCCCACGCCGTCCCGGAGGTCACGGTGGCGGCCGTGGCGGCCCGCGACCGCACCCGCGCGTCCGCGTTCGCCGCCAAGCACGGCATCGCCGCCGTGCACGCGGGCTACGAGGAGCTCATCGCGGACCCGTCCATCGACGCGGTGTACAACCCGCTCCCCAACGGCCTGCACGCGCGCTGGACCCTGGCGGCCCTGGCCGCCGGCAAGCACGTGCTGTGCGAGAAGCCGCTGACCGCGAACGCCGCCGAGGCCCGCGAGGTCGCCGCGGCCGCGCAGGCATCCGGCCTGGTCGTCATAGAGGCCTTCCACTACCGCTACCACCCGTTGCTGGCCCGCGTCCTGGAGATCCTGCCGACGTTGGGCTCGCCGCGCCGCATCGAGACGTCGCTGTGTTTCCCGCTGCCGAGGTTCGGCGACATCCGGTACGACTTGTCGCTGGCCGGCGGCGCCATGATGGACGCCGGCTGCTACACCGTCCACGCCCTGCGCACGCTCGCGGGCGCCGAACCGTCGGTCGTCTCGGCGCGCGCCCTGCTCCAGAAGCCCGGCGTGGACCGCGCGATGAGCGCGTCGTACAGCTTCGCGTCGGGCGCGACCGGCCACACGACGGCCAGCATGTGGTCCCGCCGCCTGCTGAGCCTCTCGGCCCGTTACGTCGGCAGCGAGGGCTCCCTGAAGATCTTCAACTACCTGATGCCGAGCGCGTTCCACCGCCTGACCATCACGCGCGCCGGCCGCACCACCCACGAGCGCGTCCCCGGCGCCGCCACGTATGTGCACCAGCTGCGGGCCTTCGCCGCCGCAGTGGCGGGCGACGCGTCCGCGAACCTGACCCCACCGGCCGACTCGATCGCGAACATGACGGTGATCGACGCCGTCTACCGCGCGGCCGGCCTGTCCCCGCGCTGAATCCTTACGACTTCCGAACGCCCATTGCGCGCGCCGGTCGCCAGGTCCAGTGTGGACGCCATGCGTTGGGTGCTCGTCATCGTCGGTGTTCTGCTGGTCCTGTCCGGCGCGGTCTGGACGTTGCAGGGTTTGAACGTGCTGGGCGGCAGCGCCATGAGCGGCGCGACGATGTGGGCCATCATCGGCCCGCTGGTCGCCGTGGTCGGCCTGGTCCTGCTCATCTCGGGCGTACGCCGCTTCCGCGCCTGACGGTCACTCGCTGTCGCGCTCGGCTACGGTGCGCAACGGCGTTGAAGATCGGTTAGGTGCCGGTTGGTACCGTGAAGGGAGAAACCGGAAGGACCGCCGAGCGAGGCATCCGGGTTCGCGTTCCGGCGTCGTGCATCGGCTGGCTCGCCGGCCGGAGCGTTGTTCGGCAGCCCGCGGATCGCACGTGCACGCGTGATCACGACGCCGATCATGGGTTCGCGGCTGCGTGGGTCCGCCGGCTCGTCGGCGGGGCGCGCGCGGCTCAGGGTGTGCGGCGTTTGTGGTTGTGGACGTGGTGTGAGTGGTGTGCGTGCGGCGTTTGGGGGTGGGGCGAGGCTATTGCGCGGACGGGCCCAGGGGAGCGGGGCCGGTGCTCGGCGTCGGGGCGGGCTCCTTGAGCTCGACGAAGATGCCGTGCGTCGGCGTGGTCCCGATGTTCTCGCCCGTGTGCTCCTGGGCGCCGACCCAGCGGACCTGGCCGGCCCCCAGCGACACGTCGACCGAGCGCCCGCCCGACGAGATGCGGCGGTCGAACGACGTCAGCGTCACCATCACGCTGTCGGGGTGCCGGTGCGGGTGGGTCCTGTCGCCGGGGGCGTCGCGGTACTCCAGCACGCGCACCCGGGCGTTTTCGAACACGACGCGGTAGTGGGACGGGTCGGTGATCGTGGGGTCTACGGCTTCGTGGGACTCCAGTACCATGGGACTACGGTACCATGAAGCCGATGGCGACTCCATATGAGGCGACCGGGCGGACCCGGCAGAAGTCGCGGACGCGGCAGGCGCTCGTCGAGGCGACCCGGGAACTGCTCGCCGAAGGGATCACGCCGCAGGTCGACGAGGCCGCCGAGCGCGCGGCGATCTCGCGGACCACCGCGTACCGGTACTTTCCGAACCAGCGCAGCCTGCTGATGGCGGCGCATCCGCAGATCTCGCCCGACACGCTGCTCGGGGACGAGGCGCCCGGCGACGTGCACCAGCGGCTGGATGCGTTCATGGCGGCGTTCTCGCGGTACAACTTCGAGTGGGAGCCGCAGTTGCGCGCGTCGCTGCGGGTGTCGCTCGAGCCGCAGGCGGGGCGGACCGCGCTGCGGCAGGGGCGGGCCATCGGGTGGATCGAGGACGCGCTGCGGCCGTTGCGGGACAGCCACCCGGGCGTCGACGTCAGGAGGCTCGCCGTCGCGATCCGGTCCGCCACCGGGATCGAGGCGCTCATCTGGCTCGTCGACATCGCCGGGCAGAGCCGCGACGAGGCCGCCGAGACGGTCCGCGGGACGGCCCAGGCGCTGCTCGCGCAGGCCATCGGCGGCTGAAAATATTTACTTCCTTGACTGCATAGGCCCTCGCCCGGAAACTAATAGGAAACTTTCCTAAAGGAGGGACGAGTGCACCCCACCAGGCTTCTCGCCGCCACTCTGCTCCTTGCCGGGGCCGCGGTTGCGCTGCCCGGCGCGACCGCCTCCGCCGCCACCGCCGGGCTCACCGCCACGTTCTCGGCGTCCGACTACGGCACGTACTGGGTCGACAAGTACATCGTCACCAACCCCACCAGCGCGTCCATCACGGGGTGGACCCTCGAGTTCGACGTGCCCGCCGGGCTCAACGTCGGGCAGGGGTACAACGGTCAGGTCACCCGCAGCGGCAACCACGTCACGGTCGTCAACGAGCACTACAACGCCACCGTCGCGGCCGGGAAGAACACCGAGCCGTACAGCTTCTGGTTCATCGCCACCGGCACCAACACCCAGCCGTTGAACTGCCGCATCAACGGGAACAAGTGTGACGGCAGCGCCGACCGTGCGCCCGGCGTGCCCGGCGGGCTCGCCGTCAGCGGGCGCACGACGAAGACCGTGTCACTGCGGTGGAACGCGGCCGCGGCCACCGACTTCCCGATCGCGGGCTACGACGTGTACCAAGGGGGAACGCTCAAGACGAGCGTGACCGACACCGCCGCCACCGTCACCGGGCTCAGCCCCAACACCGCGTACTCGTTCACCGTGCGGGCCAAGGACACGCGCGGCAACGTGTCCGCCGACAGCGCGCCCGTCAGCGCGACCACGCTCAACCCGGCCGACGACACCGCTGCGCCGCCCGCGCCCGGGAACCTGCGCGCGGTCGGCAAGACCGCCGTCAGCGTGAGCCTGGCGTGGAACGCGGTGACCGACCCGAGCGGCATCGCGGGGTACGACGTCTACGTCGGCGGCGCCCTGAAGACCACGACCACGGCCACCAGCGCGACGGTCACCGGGCTGGCCCCGCTGACCGCCTACTCCTTCACGGTGAAGGCGCGCGACACCTACGACAACGCCTCGCCGGCGAGCTCCGCGCAGTCGGTGACGACCGACGACTCGGTCGGGTCCGGCAGCTATGCCAAGGTGGGGTACTTCGTGCAGTGGGGCGTCTACGGCCGGCAGTACTTCGTGCGCAACCTCGACACGTCCGGCGCGGCGGCGAAGCTGACGCACCTCAACTACGCGTTCGCCAACCTCGACCCCGTCAACCTGACGTGCCTGCAGGGCGTGACCCGCGGTACCACGGCGAACCCCCAGGACCCGGACCAGGGCACCGGCGCCGGGGACGCCGACGCCGACTACGGCCGGCCGTTCAGCGCGGCGCAGTCCGTCGACGGCGTCGCCGACACCGGGTGGGAGACGCTGCGCGGCAACTACAACCAGCTGCGCAAGCTCAAGGCGAAGTACCCGAACCTGAAGGTGCTCATCTCGATCGGCGGGTGGACGTACTCGAAGTTCTTCGCCGACGCCGCGGCCACACCCGCATCGCGGCAGAAGTTCGTCTCGTCCTGCATCGACATGTACATCAAGGGCAACCTGCCGGCGTACAACGGCGCCGGCGGGCCGGGCAGCGCGGCCGGCATCTTCGACGGCATCGACCTCGACTGGGAGTGGCCGGGCGCCGAGGGGCACGCCGGCAACCACTACAGCGCGGCCGACAAGGCGAACCTGCTGGCGCTGACCGCCGAGTTCCGCCGCCAGCTCGACGCGCTCGGCGGCAAGCGCTACCTGCTGACCGCGTTCACGCCCGCCGACCCCGTGAAGCTGGCCGCGGGCTGGGACGTGTCGAAGGCCGACGGCACGCCGAGCGTGTTCGACTACCTGGACTTCGCCAACGTGCAGGGGTACGACTTCCACGGCGCCGGCAGCGACAACTCGTGGGAGCCCAACCGCACCGGGCACCAGGGCAACCTCTACGCCGACGCGCAGGACCCGTACTCGTTCACGTTCTCCGTCGACCGGGCCGTCAAGGCGTACACCGACCAGGGCGTCAACCCGCGCCAGCTCACGATCGGCTTCGCGTTCTACGGCCGCGGCTGGCAGGGCGTGGCGGCCGGCCCGGCGGGCACCAACGGCGAGTGGCAGAGCGCGACCGGCGCCGCGCCCGGGCAGTTCGCCGAGGAGGCGGGCACGCGGGGGTACGCCAACCTGCTCGCGATGGTCCCCGGCTGCACCGTCTACCACGACACGCAGTCGGTCTCGACGTACTGCTACACCGGCGCCAACGGCCAGTGGTGGACGTTCGACGACACCTGGTCGATCGCCCAGAAGACCGCCTGGCTCAAGCAGCAGAACCTGCTCGGCGGCATGATCTGGGAGATGTCCGGCGACACGACGAGCGGCACGCTCATGGGTGCCCTGTCCGCCGGGCTCTGAACCGCAGCAGCGCCCGTCCCGCCCCGCCGCCTACTCCTCGGGCTCGGCGGGGCGGGCGTTCGCCCAGGCACGTTCGAACTCGGCCCGTTCGATCTCCCGCTGCGGCAGGTCGGGGTCGTACAGGTCCACCAGCGGCGGGTTGAAGAACCAGGAGTCTTCGTCGTAGCGGATCGCCGCGCCGTCCCCGGTCAGCTCCACCTGCCGGATGCGCCGCCCGTCGGAGCCGACCTCGGTCAGGTAGACCGACGCGTCGCCCTCCTCGCCGTCGTGGCGCAGGTACACGATCTCCCGGTCGGCGAGCGCGCCGAAGCCCGGCCGGTCGCGCTGCCCGTCGCGCCGCTCGCGCAGCCCGTCCAGGCCCGGCGGCATCGGCAGGATGTCGATGTCGACCTCGTCGAGGCCGCCCCAGCCCTCCGCGCGCTCGATCGCCTCGGCGGTCTGCATGACCTCGACCTCGGCGAAGGTCTCGAGGATCTCGCGGGGCGAGCGGGCGTGGATCCACCACCACAGGGCGCCCATGCCGTAGTCGTGCTGGACGAGGTACCGCTGCTTGGTCACGGGTATCACCGCTGCCAAAGAAACGCGGCGGCGCGGCAGGGCGCGCAGCGGAAGGCGTAGCCGCGGCCGCCGCCGAAGTTGATTTTCGTGTGCCAGTCGTGGCCTTCCTCGAGGGCCATGACGAAGTCCATCGGGCGCTCACAGGACGCGCACGCCGGCGTCTCGTCGAACTGCAGCCATGCCGGCTCTCCGCCGAGGTGCCCGAGCACGTCGGAGCGCGGGCGGCCCGTCCGGCGCGACCACTCGGCGGCGGCCTGCGGGTAGGCGGGCGCGTCAACCGGGACGACCTCGACCGCGGACACCTCCTCCAGCAGCGTCTCGCCCTCGCCGGGCACCGCGGCGGGCTCGGTCGCGTCGGCGCCGAACAGGTACGCGCGGTTGCCGCCGGCGGTCGCGTCCCACTCGTCGCACAGGCCCGGGTCGTTCTGGCACATGAAGATCGACAACAGGTCGCCGCCGAGCCGGACCTGGGCCAGGAACTGCATCGCGCCGTCGCACTCGGTGCACTCGGGCCACGCGAAGCCGGCCGGGACGAGGGGCACCCCGCCGGTGCGGGTGCCCGGTCCGTCGGCCGGCGCGGGGCCGGCATAGGTCATGAGGTCCGCCACCGGGCAATGATCACATGGGGTACATCGCCGCCACCTCGAGGGCGGCCGCCCGCATCGCGTCGCGGACCTCCGGCGGCTCGACGACCTCGAGTCGGGTGCCCAGGCCGAGCAGGCTGCCGACCGCGTGGTTGACGCCGTTGAACGACAGCTCGAGGCGGGTGCCGCCGGCGGCGGGGTTGCGCAGGTGGCGGGCCAGCAGGCGGCGGCACATCGCGGCCGCCTCGGGCCGGGCCTCGGCCACGACCGCGAGGTCGCGCGGGCGGGCCTCGACGCCCTCGCGCAGCGCCGACCAGGCCGCCTCCAGGTCGAAGCCGGGCGGGCGGTGCGCCGGCTCGTCGAGGACGGTGCACGACTCGACCCTGGCCACGCGCAGCAGCGCCGGTTCGGCCGTGACCAGGTACCACACGCCGGCCTTGGCGACGAGGCCCGCCGGGTCGACCGTGCGCCCGGCGCGGATGTCGTCGCTGTCGCGGTACACCATGGAGATCCGCCGCTGCCGCAGCAACGCCTCGTGGATGGCGGGCAGGTGCGGGACCGGCTCGCCGGAGCGCATCCACGGGTCGACGTCGACGAGCACGTGGCTGCGCGCGTCGGCCAGCCCGCCGCGCAGCGCCCGCCCGCCGGCGCCGGTCAGCTTCTCCAGGGCGGTGTCGAGCGCGTCGCCGAGGCCGAGGTCGCCGGCGAGGCGCGCCTGCCCGACGGCGAGCCCGGCGCCCTCGGCCCGGCTCAGGTGCGCCAGCCCCGCCCGGTAGGTGTCCAGCAGCCGGATGCCGCCGCCCCGCCCGCGCTCGGTGTAGACGGGAATGCCCGCGGCGCTGAGCGCCTCGACGTCGCGCAGCACGGTGCGCACCGACACGCCGAGCCGCTCCGCGAGGTCGGGCGCGGCCGCCGTCGGACGGGCCTGCAGGAGCAGCACGAGGGAGAGCAGCCGGTCGCCGCGCATTTTCATACGGTACCGCGGAAAAGATGACAAGGGATGTCGTGTTATGCCGCCGATGCTGGTACGCATGCAGACACGAATCGCGGGCCCGTACGACATGGCCCGGCAGAACGAGTACTTCGGCGGCTGGGTCCGCCCCGCCGACGACCCGCGCTCGATCGTCATGGCCTTCCCGGTCGAGGGCTGGACCCACTCGGCGGCGGTGGTGCTGCGCCAGCACGCCGGCACGGCCACGGTCTCGGGCGAGGTGTACGGCTCCGGTGCCGGCGAGGCGGCGTGGCGGCAGGCCCTGGCCGCGTTGTCGCTGGACGAGGACGGCTCGGGCTTCCCGCGGGTGGGGGAGGCCGACCCGGTGATCGGCGCGCTGCAGGCCGAGCACGCGTACCTGCGCCCGGTGCTGTTCCACTCCCCGTACGAGGCGGCGTGCGCCTTCGTCATCGCCCACCGCATGCGCATCGAGCAGGGCCGCGCGATCCGCGCCCGCATCGCCGCCTTGTGCGGCGAGCCGTTCGAGGTCCCCGGCGCCACCGTGCACGCGTTCCCGTCCCCGCAGGTGCTGCGCCGCCAGGCGTCGCTGCCCGGCGTCGACGCGGAGAAGCTCTCCCGCCTGCACGGCATCGCCGACGCCGCCCTCGACGGCCGCCTGGACCGCGCCCGCCTGCGCGCCATGCCGGTCGCCGAGGCGTACGCCGACGTGAAGCGCCTGCGCGGCATCGGCGACTTCTTCGCGACGGCGATCGTGCTGCGCGGCGCCGGCCGCACCGACGCGCTGCCCGACGAGCCCATCACCCGCGCCGGCATCCGCCGCCTCTACGCCCTGCCGCACGACCCGTCGCCGGCCGACCTGGCCCGGATCTCGGCACCCTGGGCGCCGTACCGCATGTGGTGCTCGGTCCTCATCCACGCCACGCAGCGCCGGTGGCGTGCAGCGGGCGGCGCGCAGCGTTCGCCGCAGTCCGCACCCCGCCACCGCCCACCAGTGCGCACGTCATCGTCGTCGCACTCGTCGACCTGAGCCGTCGGTCCGCGGTGCGGGCTCCGCGATCCCGACATTGCCGGTGATCGGCAACTTGGCCGGCGCGAGGTTGCCGACCGATTCTGGTGTGTACCGGTGACCGGTGGCCGATGCTGGAGGTTCCTTTCGGCACGGCTTGCAGGGGTGGTGACGATGACGGCTGGTGCGTTGTATGGCAGGCGACCTGCCGTCCCGGTCGCAGCCTGCCCCGTGCTGGGCGGTTCGACCGGTGCCGCGCCGGCATGGCCGGATGCCTCTGGGCAGCGAGGGCTCGAGCGCGCGTGCCGGAAGCCGTCGCCGCCCGGCCGAAACGGCCAGTCGACCGCCTGCCGCTGACGTCGGGCCGGCGGCGCACGCGGCGACCGCGTCCGGGACCCACCCGTCGGCTGTTCAGCTGTTCAACGTTCGTCCGTGTTTGGCATGAAAGGAGCACCGGTGCTCACCAGACCGACAGACAACGCCGCTCGGGAACGCCCGGATGACCCGCGGCGTCGTGCCGGGCCGACACGCCCCGCCGACGAGGCCACGCCGCACGAGCCGGCGGCCGTGGGGGTCGACCTCGGCAGCGCCAATACCCGGGTTTGGGCGTCCGGCCGCGGTACGTTGCACGTCACCAACCCGGCGCCGGCCGCTGCGCAGTGGTCCGGCCCGGTCGTCCGGGGCCGGGTCACCGACCCGGAGGCAGTGCGGTTGCGGCTGTCCGGTCTGCTGTGCGGCCGGCGACGGCCGCTGCCCGCCGGTGTCGTGGTCGTGGCCTGCCGACCCGTGGGCGCCGACGCGGAGGCGCAGTTGGCCTTGCGGGAGGTGATGACGACCGTGTTCCAGCCGGCACGGCTGCTGTTCATCGACACCGTGCGTGCCGCCGCGGTCGGTGCCGGCGCGGCGCCCGGCCCGTTGCTGGTCGCCGATGTCGGCGCGCACCTGACCGAGGTCGCTGTGCTCGCGGGCGGCGTTGTCATCGCCGCCCAGCGGCGCGACGTCGGATTGCACGACCACGCCGGCGAACTGGACCCCGATGCGGCGGTCATCGCCGCGGTCACCGAGCTCATCGGTCAGGTGCGCTGTCAGCCCGGCCGGCGTCAGGCCATCGCCGCGGCGATACGCGGGGGCCTGCTCCTCGTCGGTGGCGGCGCAACCCGCCCGCGGCTGGCCGCCCGCATCGCCGGTGCCGCCGGCCTTCCGGTCCGCCGCCCCGCCGCACCACATCTGGCCGCGGTGCGTGGCGCGGGCCTGGCCGCCCTCGCCGCGCTGCGTCGCGGCGCCGTGCGGCTCTGACGGGCAGCGCCTGTCCGGCGCACCGCCACCTCATCCGACAGTTCGATGGGAGACCCGAATGGACATCGACACCGGCCCGAGCATCGCTACGCTGCGGCAGACGCTGCAGACGCAGTTGCGTCAGCACTCCGAGAACCTCACGGTGCTCGCCGCCGCCGACACCGACCCGGGCAGCATCGGCGAGGACCCGCACACCATCGCCGCGCGCACGGTCGCCGCCCGCCACGCGATCGAGGAGATCACCGCCGCGCTGTCCCGCATCACCGCGGGTGTCTACGGCCGCTGCGAACGCTGCACCGATCCGATTCCCGGCGCCCGGCTGGAGATCCTGCCGCACGCCCGGTTCTGCGTGCCCTGCCAGCCCCGCGAACGCTGAGCGGCACCAGGCAGCGCACCACGCAAAGGAGCGACCGTCGCCGTGACGCAGCTTGATCAACCGCAATCGCAGCGGCATCTCGGCACCATCGGTCGGGTTAAACTGCCGGTGACCGGCAACAGAGGCCCCGAGCCGCCATAGCGTTGACGAGCGACGCCGTGTGGCCGGGGTGGAGGCGTTCACCGCGTGGTGCTGCGGGTGGGAGGTGACTGGGGCGTGGCCGACAGCAGCCGACGGCGAGATGCCGCCGATGCGGAACCGCCGCCGGCGCAGCAGGCATGGCTGGCCGACGTCGCCACTGCCGCCGCGGCCGACGCCGGCGGTGTTCCGGTCCAGCTGCTCGGCGACTACCTGCCGATGCTCGCCGACGCGGCGGCCAGCGGACGCCGCCCCAGACGCGCCGAGCTCGATGCGGTGGGCCGGCTCGGCCGGCAGGCCGCCGAGCAGGGCATCTCGGCCGGGCGCGTGGTGCAGCTGTACCTGTCGTCGGCGCGGCGGCTGTGGCAGGACCTGCCCGCGGTGGTGCGCTCCCGCGACAGCGAGGTCGTACGCGCCGCGGCGGCGGCTGTGCTGCACGTCATCGACGACGCCGTCGCCACCCTCGCCGAAGGCTACGCGCTCGCCCGCCGCGACCTGGTCCGCCGGGAGGAGGCGCTACGCCGGGAACTCATCGACGACCTGCTGCGCGGCGATTCTGATCTTGGCAGCCTCGTCGAGCGGGCGGAACCGTTCGGACTCGACCTCGCCCGCGTTCACCAGGTGGCGCTCGCCGCCCCGAGCCGGCGGCTGCCGGACACCGACGCTGCGATCAGCGCCCTCGAAGCGGTCATCTTCGACCGGCTCGGCGACCGCGACGTCCTCGTCGCCACCAAGGAGGGCCTGCTCGTCGTCCTCGCCCCGGCCGAGGCCACCGGGACCGCACCCGCCGGCCACGACAACGACCTCGGCCAGCTCATGCACGGCGAGCTCAACCGCCTTCGGCACGGACGACCGTGGCGGGTCGCCGTCGGCCGCCCCCACCCCGGCCTGTACGGCATCGCACGCTCCTACGAAGAGGCCCGCGAAGCCCTGACCATGGCGGGACGACTGCACACCGACAAAACCGTCGTCACCGCCCACGACCTGCTCGTCTACCGGGTGCTGCTGCGCGACCAGCCCGCCATCGTCGATCTCGTTTCCGCGGTGCTCACCCCGCTGACGCAGGCCCGCGGCGGCCCCGCACCGCTGCTGGACACCTTGGACGCCTACTTCGCCACCGGCGGGGTGGCCACCGAATCAGCCAGACGGCTGCACGTGTCCGTGCGCACGGTGACCTACCGCCTGGACCGGATCAAGACCCTGACCGGCTACGACGCGGTCGACCCGGCACACCGGTTCACCCTGCAGGCGGCCGTGCTCGGCGCCAAGGTCCTCAACTGGCCGCTCGAGACGCTACCAAGCAGCACGTAACCAGCGAGATCGCCGACCCGGCTCGGCGGCGGTGTCGCCGCCGGGCTGCCCGGCGGTGCGCAATAGTGATCGGATGAGCTTCGGCACTCTGGCGGTGGTGTGCGCGTTCGCGCTGCTGGGGCCGCTGCTGGCGTTGCCGCGGCGTTGGCACCTGCCGGTCCTGCTCGGGGAGCTCGTCGCCGGGGCGGCGGTCGGGCGGACCGGCGTGGGCATCGTCGACGCCCGGGACGACACGTTCACATTCCTGGCGAACATCGGCTTCGCGCTGGTGATGTTCGTGGCCGGGACGCACGTGCCGGTGCGCGACCTGCGCCTGCGCGGCGCCCTGCGGATCGGCCTCGCCCGCGCGGCGGGCGTCGCGGCGCTCGCGTGCATTCCCGCGGTACTCCTCGCGAACATCTTCTTCCACACCGGGCATGCGGCGCTCTATACCGTGCTGATGGCATCGTCGTCGGCTGCGCTGATCCTGCCGATCGTTGACGGCCTCGGCCTGGCGGGCAACGCGGTGCTGCAATTGCTGCCGCAGGTCGCGATCGCCGACGCCCTGTGCGTCGTGGCCCTGCCGCTCGCGATCGACCCGCGGCACGCCACCCGGGCGGCACTCGGCGCCGGGCTGGTCCTCGCGGCAACGGCGGTGCTGTACGTGCTCCTGCGGTGGCTTGAGGCGTCGGGCCTGCGCAAACGGGTCCACCGGGTGTCCGAGCGGCGCAAGTTCGCCATCGAGATGCGCGTCAACCTCGTCATCCTCTTCGCGCTCGCGGCGCTGGCGCAGGCGGCGCACGTCTCGGTCCTGCTCGCCGGTTTCTGCTTCGGTCTGGCGGTCGCGGCGGTCGGCGAACCGCGGCGGCTGGCACGGCAGCTGTTCGCGTTGACCGAAGGGTTCCTGGGCCCGCTGTTTTTCGTCTGGCTGGGCGCGACGCTCGACGTGCGGGCGCTCGCCACGGATCTCCGGTCGGCAATACTCGCCGTGGCGCTCGGCCTGGGTGCGGTCCTGGTCCACGTGGCGATGCGGCTGACCGGCCAGCCGTTCGCCTACGGCGGCCTGGCCGCGGCGCAGCTCGGCGTCCCCGTCGCCGCGGCGACGCTGGGCACACAGCTCGGGCTGCTGCGTCCGGCCGAGGCCGCCGCCCTGATCGCCGCCGCGATCCTCACGATCGCCGTGGCCGTGTGGTCCGCCGCGGCCGCGTCGCGTGCGCCGGCCTCGACGCCCTAGGTAGTGGGAACCGCACCTTGGGGGTCGGGCAAGTACCTGGTGTACCGACCGACAGCCGAGAGGCCTGATGCCCCATGACCAGACCAACCGAGACAGCGGTGGCCGCCGAACCCGGGGGCGACGCCGCGATCATCGTGCGGTCCTTGGACGAGCCCGAGCTCTTCGCGCTGATCTTCCGGCGGCACGCGCCGAGCATCCAGCGGTACGTGACCCGCCGCCTCGGCCCGGGCGTCGCGGAGGACGTCTGCGCCGACGTGTTCCTCGCCGCGTTCCGGCAGCGGCACCGCTACGCACCCGACCGGGGCGACGCCGGGCCGTGGCTGTTCGGCATCGCCACCAACCTCATCGGCCGGCAGCGCCGCGCCGAGGTCAGGGCGCTGCGCGCACTCGAACGCACCGGCATCGACCCGGTGACGGAGGGGTTCGAGGTGCGCAGCGACGCCCGGCTCGGAGCCGACGCCGTCAACCGGCGCCTCGCCGCCGCCCTGGCGGATCTGCGCCCCGGCTACCGCGACGCGTTGCTGCTGGTGGCGTGGGGTGACCTCACGTACGAGGAGATCGCGGTCGCACTCGGTGTGCCCGTGGGGACGGTGCGGTCCCGGGTGAACCGGGCTCGAAGCAGGATGCGTGCGGCACTCGGCGGGGCGGACCCGACATCTATCCAGGAGGACCTGTGAACGACATGCGACGGCTGCGCGAGCTGCGCGGCGAAGTGCCGGAGATGTCCGGCGCGGTACTGACGGAGGCCGAACGGTCCTTCGTGTCGATGCTCCGCGCGGAGGGCGCGGGCAGCCGGGCTCCGGCCCGGTCCCGCCGGCCGCTCGTCGTCACGGCCGCGGGCCTGACGACGGCCGCGGCCGCCGCGCTCGCCGTGGCGCTGACCCTGCCGGGCTCGCCGGGCGGCCAGGCCGGCTCGCCGGGCGGCCGGACCGGGACGGGGACCCCACCCACCTCGACCGGCTCGCCGGCACCGGTCGTGCTCAAGCCGGTCTCGGTCGCCGAGGTGCTCGACCTGGCTGCCGCCGCCGGCGACGGGGTCGCACCGGGACCCGGGCAGTTCGTCGTCACCGAGTCGGTCGTGATGGCCACGGCGGAGTTCGGTGACGGTGGTCGCTACCTGTACCGCGCGAAACTCACCAACTGGGTCTCCGCGGACAACACCCGTCCCGGCGCGTCCCGGTCGGAGCAGCTGGAGCCGCTGGCCTATCCGGGCCTGCCCATCCCGCCGCAGGCGCCCCGCGCGGGCACCGTCAACCTGCAACTGGTCTGCCCGGTGAAGGGCGGCGCCGCCCGGCAGGACTACGCCTACTACGCGACCCTCCCGGCGGACCCGAAGGGCATGTTGGCGTACTTCGGGCGATTCTCCGGCGGTGGCGGCGACAAGAACTTCTACCTGTGGAAGGCCGGCGGCGAGCTCGCCGGTGCCGCGATGCCCGCGGCCCAGCACACCGCGGTGTTCCAGGCGTTGAAGCTCATCCCCGGAGCCGCGCTGGTCGGCGACGCGCAGGACGTGGCGGGCCGCACCGGCACCGCGATCGGCTACGTCGACACCCGGTTCGGCCTGCGACGTGAGTTGATCTTCGACCCGGTGACGTTCCGGTTCATCGGCTCCCGCGACGTCGTCGTCGATGCCGCCAAGGCCCAGGCGCCGGTGGGCACCGTGCTCGGCGCGACCGCGCAGCTCTCGGTCACGGTCGCCGACGAGGCACCCGCGGCCCCGCCCGGTCCGAAGCAGGGCGCCTGCGCATGAGCGAAGCGTCAGGCGCACATCACGTCCTCGACCAGGCCCAGGGCCAGGCCGTCCAGGGCGCCGCCGATCGCCGGGTCCGCGAGCGCCGTCGTGCGGTACAGGACCACGGCCCGGTCGCCGGAGGAGCTCACGCCGTTGAAGGTCGTGGTGCCGGGCACATCGCCCGGGTGAGCCCAGAAGCCGCCGCAGCGGGTCGGGACCCAGAAGATGCCCAGGCCGTAGCGCATGCCCTCGCGCACGTCCTGGTAGGTCTCGGCGAGGACGGTGCGGTGCAGGTCGGTCATCTGCGCGGGGCGCAGCAGAGCGCCGCGCTGCAGGGCGAGCCAGAAGCGGGTCAGGTCCCCGGTGGTGCTGACCAGGCCGCCGGCCGCGTCGGCGGCGGTCGGGTTGAACTCGGTGACGTCGACCAGCGCGGCACCGGGGGCGAACTGCTGGTAGGCGTGCGCCGAGGAGGCGGGCAGGGACGGGTGGTCGTACGGGAAGTAGGTGTCGCGCAGGTGCAGCGGGCGGGCGATGCGGTCGCGGACCTGCTCGGCCCACGAGCGGCCGGTGACCCGGCGGATGATCATGCCGGCGAGCACGTAGTTGGTGTTGGAGTAGTCCCAGTGGGTGCCGGGCGCGAAGTTCGGCTCGTGGCGCATCGCGAGCGCGACGAGGTCGGCCGGGTCGTAGTGGTCGTAGCGGTGGCGCTGGTACTCCTCCGGCGAGAGAACCGCGGGGATGTCGTTGATGTAGTTGTACAGGCCGCTGGTGTGCTGCAGCAGCTGCCGGACGGTGATGCGGCGGCCGTCGTTGCCGTTGCCGGTGACCACACCGGGCAGCCAGCGCTCCACCGTGTCGTCGAGGGAGAGTTTGCCCTCGCCGGCCAGCTGCAGTACCACCACGGACACGAACGTCTTCGTATTGCTGCCGATGCGGAACCGCCCGCCGGAAGGCATCGCGGTCGTGCCGGCCGCGTCGGCGGTGCCCGTGCGGGCGGCCACGTCGCGGTGAAGGGTGGCGATCTGACCCTGTGCGCCGATGACGCCTAGGCCGCGCATGTGCTCGAGCGTGCCCTGCAGCTCCTCCCGCAGCCGGTCGCGCGCGGGCGCCGCGGCACCGGTCGCGGGGGCGGCGAAGGCCCGGCCCGCCGGGGCGAGCACCGTCGCGGCGGCCGCGGCCGCGCTGGCCTTGAGCAGCATCCGGCGGCCGTTGCCCCGGCTCGTTGCGATTCGCTCCTGCATCCCTCAAGCCTCGGCGAACGCCGACCCTCGGGCCATCCCGCCAACCGCCCGGCCGGGGGTAGGGCTGCCCCCCGTACGGGTTCCCGGCCGTTCGGGGTCGCGCGTCATCATAGGCCGATGCAACCGATCACCTTCCGCGCCGCGGCGCCCGGCGACGTGCCCGCCCTCGTCGACCTCGTCCAGTCCGCCTACCGCGGCGAACGCAGCCGCGCCGGCTGGACCACCGAGGCCGACCTGCTCGACGGGCAGCGCACCGACCCGCAGATGGTGGCGGCCGCGATCGAGGCCCCGACCGGCGCGGTCCTCGTCGCCGAGTCCGCCGGCGAGCCGATCGCCTGCTGCCAGGTGGAGCGCCACGACGGGTACGCCTACTTCGGCATGTTCGCCGTCGACCCCCAGCGGCAGCGGGGCGGGCTCGGCGCCGCGATGCTGGCGGAGGCGGAGCGGCACGCCCGCGACGAGTGGGGCACGGGCGAGATGCGCATGACCGTCATCGTGCAGCGCGAGGACCTCATCGCCTGGTACGTGCGCCGCGGCTACCGGCGCACGGGCGAGCTCAGCCCGTTCCCGTACGGCGACGAGCGCTTCGGCCGGCCCCGCCGGGCCGACCTGGCCTTCGAGACCCTCGTCAAGCCGCTGACGCCGGCCGTCGCCTGACTCAGGCCAGGGCGGCCGCGACGGCCTCGCGCAGCGTCGTCGCGGGCCGCCCGAGCAGCCGCGGCAGGTCCTCGCTCCGGCGCTCGAGCAGCCCGGCGCGGACGAGGCCGTGCAGGTAGCCCATGGCGCCCGGCGGCGGCTCCTCGCGATGCTGGATGGGAGTCCCGAAATGCTCCTGCAGCACCGCGGCGAGCTCCGGGAACGTCCACAGCGGACCGGTGAGGTCGTAGGCGCGGCCGTCGTGCCCGTCGCCGGTGAGCACCGCGGCGGCCGCGTCGGCGAGGTCGGCGCGCGATGCGGTGTTGAGGCCGCGCCCGCCGGTGCCGCCGGTCAGCTCGCCGGTCTCCGCGGCGGCGCGCAGGCCCGGGTGCACGAACGCGTCGGTGTAGAAGGGGTTGCGCAGGAAGGTGTACGCCAGGCCGCTGTCCCGGATCGCCGCCTCCGTCTCCTGATGGGCGCCCGGCGTGCGCTCGGCGCCGAGGAAGCTCGTGTAGGCGATGCGTCCGACCCCGGCCTTTGCGGCGGCTTCGATCGCGTTGCGGTGCTGCGCGGCGCGCCGGGCGTCGTCGAGCTCCGGCGAGGAGATGAGCAGCAGCCGACCGGCGCCCGCGAACGCCGCCGCCAGGCCCGCGGGCTCGTCGTAGTCGCCCTGGCGGACGGCCACGCCGAGCGCGTCGAGGCCGGTGGCGCGGCCCGGGTCGCGCGCGACGGCGACGATCCGGCCGGCCGGGACGAGGTCGATCAGGCGGCGCAGCACGAGCCGCCCGAGGGCGCCCGTGGCGCCGGTCACCGCGATGGAGTCCGTTGGCACGCGCCAACACTCGTCAAGATCGCCGCGCCCGTCAACGCGATTTCTCCGGCTCCCAGCGGTGCGACCACTCCTGCAGCGGCCCGAGCGCCGCCAGGAGCTCCCGCCCTTGCGCCGTGAGCGCGAGGCCGCCGCGCTCCACGATCGCCGCGTCGCGCAGCTCGGCGAGCCGGTCGGCCAGGACGCTGGAGGACAGGCCGTCGCAGCGGCGCTGCAGGTCGCGGAACGTCGGCACCGGCTCCTCACGCAGCTCCCACAGGATGCGCAGCGCCCAGCGCCGCCCGAGCAGGTCCAGCAGCGCCATGATCGGCCGCCCGCTGCGCGAGCCCCGCACCGCCCGTCCGGGCAGCGGCGTCCCCGTCACACGCCCACCTCCTCTGCTTCGCTTTTCAAAGCAGCTACGGTACCGTATGACGCATGCTTCGGAATCCGAATCACGCGCGGCCGGCGCCCGTCGAGCCGCCCTACGACACGGAGACCGCCGACGCGCTGTCCGCCCTGGGCCCGCCGATCGCGCTGTTCCGCCTGCTGGCCCGCCGCCCCGAGCGGGCGCGCGCGGTGCACGGCGGGGGCTCGTACTACCTGTCGCGCCGCTGCGCCCTGACCCTGCGCCACCGCGAGCTGGTCATCGACCGGGTGAGCGCGCTGTGCGGCGCCGAGTACGAGTGGCGCATCCACGTCGACGCCTTCGCCGCCAAGGCCGGCCTCAGCGACGCCCAGGTGCGCTCCCTGACCGCCGGCGACCCGTCCGACGCGTGCTGGACCGACCCCGCCGACGCGGCCCTGCTGCGTGCCGTCGACGCCCTGCACACGCGCCACGACCTGACCGACGACGAGTGGGCCGGCCTGGTCGCCGCGACGGGGGAGGAGGGCGCCATCGACGCGATCCTCATCTGCGGCTGGTACCACGCGATCGCCTTCCTCGCCCGCGCCGCCCGCCTGCCACTGGAGGCCTGAGCGCGCGCCCGCCTGCGCCGCAGCGCCTATCCTGCTGCGGTGCGACCACGGCTGATCAACGAGGCGCGAGTGCCCCGCGCCTGGCACGTCTCGCCGGCTCTCGGTGGGGGCTGGACCGTCACCGAGAGCCGCGGCACGACGGTGCACCTGTTCGACGCGCAGCTGCGCCCCGTGGCGAGCGTCGCGGTGCCCCTCGAACAGGCCCCGGACTCCGCGCGGGCCGGCGGCGGGCTCATCGTCGCCGGCGACGAGCACGACGTCGCCGCCGTGGGCCTGGACGGGCGCGTGTGGTGGCGCAACAGCTGGGAGGCATACGCCGGCCGCCAGACCGGGGGCGCCGCCTTCGACCTCGACGCCGACGGGGTGCTGTGGGTGCGGCTCGGCTGGCCCGCGGAGATCGTCCTGGTGGACGCCGCGACGGGCGCGGAGTTCGACCGCCTCCCGGCGCGACTCGGGGACGACGACGATGAGGACGACCGGCCCGAGAACAGCCCGGAAGGGGGCCGCCTGCTGACCGCGGAGACCAACGGGTGGCTGACCGTGTGGGACGCCGCCGACGGGGCGCTGCTCGCGCGGCGGCACCTCGCCGATGTGCCCGCCCGGCCGCCGTACCTGGACGCGCTCGACTTCCTCGACCTGAACCGGGCGGTGTTCGTCACCGACGAGTTGGTCCT
This sequence comes from Dactylosporangium darangshiense, assembly GCF_039537565.1. Classification (NCBI taxonomy): domain Bacteria; kingdom Bacillati; phylum Actinomycetota; class Actinomycetes; order Micromonosporales; family Micromonosporaceae; genus Dactylosporangium; species Dactylosporangium darangshiense. Next base: position 50,775 of record NZ_BAABAT010000025.1, on the reverse strand, counting down.
CGTCGCCGTGTGCCCGGACGAGCTGCCCGGCGACGCCGAGGACCATCTGCTGCTGTCGGCCGGCGGCCTGCGGTGCCGGTCGCTGGTGCGCTACCCGCACCTGATGCGCGCCGGCAGCGTCCACTCCGCGCCAGCGCCCGGGCGGTGGCTCACCCAGGACGACGACGTGCTGCGGCTGTGGCAGCTGGACGGCCGCCTCGACGACGAGCCGCTGCCGGGGCAGCTGGCCCTGGTGTGAGCCGTCAGGCCGTCGCGAGGATCGGCGCCGACGGGCGGAAGCCCTTCACGGTCAGGTAGACGCCGACCGAGAGCTCCCACGCCGCGACCGGGAGGGTCGCCACGGCCGTGATCGGGGACACCTGGTCGAACGCGCCGAACATGACCGCTACCGTGGCGGCCAGCAGCAGGGGGCCGCCGACGAGGCCCATCGCCGGGATGACGCGCGGCACGAGCCGCGAGCGCCACATGAGCGAGCCCAGCAGCAGCGCGTTCAGCGACGCCATGAGGCTCGGCCCGAGCAGGAACGTCCAGTCGCGCACGGCGACGAGCGCGCGGCCGGTGTCGACGAGGGCCTCGGTGTCTGCCGTGCCGTGCAGATCCCGCCGCAGCGTGAGGACGGCCAGGAGGCTCACGACGCCGATCATGATCGTGCCCGCCTCGAGCAGGCGGCTGGTGACGAACCCCAGCGCCGTGGTCTCGTCCTGGCGGCGGACGACCGGGAACAGCGCGACGGCGGTGCCGACGCAGGCCAGGGCGTTGACGATGTCGAGCAGGCAGCCGAGGGTCACGCGGGCGGCAGTGTCGTTGCCGGCGCCGACGATGTACCGAGGATCGTCCAGGACCGGCCCGATGAGGAACAGGGCGGGGAAGGAGGCGGCGAACGTGATCAGGTAGAAGACGCCGCCCAGCAGGGCGGTCTTTCGCGGGTTCAACTCAGGCTCCTTGCGCCGAAGAGGGGTTGACGGACAGCAGAGGCAGTCCGGTGTCGCGCAGCTTGTGCAGCAGTCCGTACAGGGCGGCCTGGTCCTCGACGGGGCCCTCGACGACGGTGACGCCGTCGCCGGTGGTCAGGGTCATCCCGTCGAACCACGCAGCCCAGCGGGGCTCGAGGCGCCCCAGGACCCGGATTTCGTACCGCATGGGCAGCACGGTAGGAATCGATGTGGTGAGCGGACATCACCACACCTGGTGAGCGCCCCTCAGCGCTTGAGCAGTCGCAGCTCGGCGGCCTGGCGCACGGCGGCGCGGCGGCTGTTGACGCCGAGCTTGGCGTAGATGTTCTTCGTGTGGGTGCGCAGCGTGTTCAGCGACACGCTGAGCCGGCGGGCGATGTCTGGCCCGTCGAGGTCGGTGGCGAGCAGCCGCAGCACGTCCAGCTCCCGCTCGCTGAGCGGCTCGGCCAGCGCCGGCGCCGGTCCTGGCGCGGCGGCCTCGTGCAGGCGCCGCGGGTACGCCCACCCGGGGTGCCGCTTGCCGAGCGCCCGCAGCAGCGCGGCCATCGCGTCGCCCTCGGCGGTGAAGACCCGCGCGTAGCCTTCGGGCTCGGCCGCCCGCAACGCCCGCTCGAGGGCCTCCAGTGCCCCGTCGGCGTCGCCGGCCGCCTGACGAGCCAGGGCGAGCAGCGCCAGGACCTCGATGACGGTGCCGCCCCGCCCGCCCGCGTCCGCCGCGTCGAGGAGCCGTTCCAGCAGCGGCCGCGGGTCGGCGTGCTGCGCCAGCCGCACCCGGGCGAGGGTCACGTGCTCGAACTCGCGCAGGTACGACAGCTCGTCGCCGTCGGACAGGCGGTGCTCATCCGCCCACCGCGCCGCCTCGCCGGCCCGCCCGGCGGCGGCGAGGACCCGCGCCCGCAGGGCAGGGATCGGCCGGACGTTGGGGGAGAAGTCGCCGGTGTACACCCGCTGGGCGTCGTCGAGCAGCCCGAGCGCCTCGTCGGTCGCTCCCTGTGCGGCGCGCAGCAGCGCCGTCGCGACCCGCCAGCGGTACGGGTGCTGCGGCAGCCCCGCATGCTCGCCGAGCTCCTCGCACCGGCGCAGGTGCGCGGCCGCGGCCTCGAGGTCGTCGCGCTCGACGGCGAGGTGCGCCAGGCCGGCATGCATGTCGGCGGCGCCCCGCGGCAGCGGCCCGCCGGCGCTCTCGGCCAGCCGCAGCGCCCGCTCGTAGGTGCGCCGCGCCTCGCCGAGCCGCCCCTGCGTGGCGCGGATGTCGGCGAGGGTGATGGAGCAGCCGAGGACGTCCGGGACGTACCCGATGCGCTGCAGCCCGTCGACGCACACCAGGTAGGCCTCGTGCGCACCGTCGAGGTCGCCGCCGGCCCACCGGGCGAGGCCCGCGAGCCCCGACGCCCCGGAGCGCACGAGGTCGTCGCCGGCGGCCGCGCGCTCGATCGCCAGCCGCGCGTTGCCGAGGGTGGCGCCGAGGTCGCCGCGGGCGAGGGCGAGCGCCGCCCGGTACATCGCGATCGCGCCCGGCAGCCGGTCCAGCCCTTCGGCGTCGGCGACGACCATCGCCTCCGCGCCCGGCGCCGCGAGCAGCCGCTCGACGTCGCCGAGGCGCTCCTCGACGCCCTCGAAGTCGCCGCCGGCCATCATCGCCCCCGCGAGCCCCGCCGCCAGCACGGGCCGCCGTTGCACGACGGCGTCGGGCAGCGCGTCGCCCCAGCCGCGGATCGTCGCCTCCTGCCGGGCCTGCCGCATCGCCCGGATCGCCAGCTCCACCAGCTCCGCGGCCCGCTCCACGTCCCCCGCAGCGAGGGCGTGGCGCACCGCCGCGCCCGCCTCGCCGTGCTCGTCGTACCACGCGCTCGCGCGCCGGTGCAGCTCGGCGACCTCCGCGGGTCGTTCGTCGAGCAGCCGGGCCCGCAGCAGGTCGGCGAAGAGGTGGTGGTAGCGGTACCACTGGCGGTTGTCGTCCAGCGGTACCACGAAGAGATTCGCCCGGTCGAGCGCCTCCAGCACGCCCTTGCACCCGCGCTCGCCGGTCACGGCGTCGCACAGCGCCCCGCAAAGCCGGTCGAGGACGGAGGTGCGCATCAGAAACTGCCGGACCTCGTCGCTCTGCCGCCCGAGCACCTCTTCGACGAGGTAGTCGACGATGTACCGGTCGTCGCCGGCAAACCCCGCGATGAACCCGGCGACGTCGCTTCGCCCCTGCATCGACAGCGCGGCGAGCTGCAGCGCGGCGATCCACCCTTCGGTACGCCCCGCCAGCGCCGCGACGTCCCCGGCCGACAGCTCCAGCCCCGCGACGTCGCCGAGGTAGGCCGCGGCTTCGTCGCCGGTGAACCGCAGGTCGGCCGCCCGCACCTCGACGAGGTCACCTCGCGCCCGCAGCCGCGCCAGCGGCAACCCGGGGTCGGCCCGCGTGCTGATCACGAGATGCACCTGCGGCGGCAGATGCTCGACGAGGAACCCCATCCCCGCCTGCACCCCCGCCCCGTCGACGAGGTGGTAGTCATCGAGGACGAGGTCGACGTCGTGCGGTACCACGGAAAGCTCATTGACCACCGTGGCCAGCACGGTCTCGATCGGCGGCGCGGCCCCTTGCAGCAGCGGCACCACGCCGGCCCCGAGCTGCGGCACGACCCGTTGCAGCGCCGCGATGACGTACGCCCAGAACACCTCGGGCCGCGCGTCACTTTCGTCGAGCGACACCCACGCCACGCCCCGCCGCGCGTGGTTGCGGTCGAGCCACCCACTGAGCAGCGTCGTCTTGCCGAACCCGGCCGGCGCCGACACGAGCGTGACCCGCCCGCGCAGGCCGCGCGCGAGCCGCTCGCCCAGCCGCGGCCGGTCGACCAGCTCCCGCCGGGGCCGCGGCACGAACAGCTTCGTCTCGACGAGAGGGCTCGTCACGCCGGCTCCCTCCGTCTTCCCGCGCGGACGTGCCCGATCGTAGAACAACCCCGCCGGTGACGGGCCGGCAGCGCCGCGCAATCGGGAATTGCAAATTGCACGGACTAAATGTTCGCGGGGCTTCTGTGATACGACGGTCGGCCCTCTCGCGAGTAGCGATGTGGCACTATTCCGCCGTTACGTGAATGAATTGACGAAAGTCGCGTACGTGAGGTCATAATTCAAGGAGGTGCATGCGCGAGGGGGATGGCATGTCTGCCCGCAAAACAGATCGATCTCGACCGCACTGTGCGTTTCGTCAACGAGGAGTACCTGCGCGCCATCAAGAATGGCCAGCCGGCACGGTCCTACGAACCGATGCCCGAAACGCCGCTGCCGGTCGCGCCGAGCGAACGGTGAGCGTCGATCGTGCCGTCCTTGACCGCCGCGACGAACGAGCGCCAATCGCCGGCCGCGAATGTCAGAGCGACGGTCGGTTGAACGGAGTCCCGCACGGCGACCAGCGCCCCGCGATCAGACACTTCCACGCAGGTGTGCTCGCTGACGCAGGCGCGGCGCCACGCAGAACGGTTCACCGGACTCCTCAATGAATGCCGTCACCGACGCGCAAACGCCCCCGGCAATTAGGGCCTAAGGGGCGAAACGCTCGGCACGAACATTACCGCAAGATCGCCCCCGTAGGGCGCAGGACTGGCACATGTGTCCGCACGGACTGTAGCGGCCTCTGTGGGGGCGAGGGTCAGGCGGCGTGGAGGGCCTGTTGTTCGGCGTACTCCACCAGCTGCAGCGAGTCCTCCGGCCCCAGGCGGCGCTCGCAGAGGTAGCCCAAGGTCGACCACGTGGTGTCGTCGACCGACTGGGGTGCGAAGGCCTCCAGCAGCTGGGGCTCGCCCAGCTGGGCGCGGATCAGGGCCTCGGCGACCGCCGGGTCGACCTCGACGTCCTCGCGCATCGCGGCGACGAACTCCGCGATCTGGTCCGGGCCGGTGTCCTCGTCGAAGAGGCTGCGGACGGCCAGGCGGATGGCCGCTTGCAGCACCGACGGATCGCGCTCGTCCGGTGGCAGCCCGGCCGCCCGTTCCGCCGCGGCCTGGTCGCCCTGGACCAGCGCCACCACCACTGCGCCTACCCGGGACTGCGGCGCCCAGGCGTCCCCCTGCTCACTCCCCATCGCCCGAGCGTAGCCACGCCACGCCCCCATCGGCACGCCACTGCTGCGTTCATCACGCCTGGCAACCGAATCATGACGTCAGGGCGCGGCAGGCCGCGCGGTCGTGTGGGAGGCCGGCCTCGCGCATCGCCAGGCTCGCGTTGCCGTTGCGCGGGTCCCACAGCGCCTCGTTGTCGACCAAGGCGGCGAGGTAGCGGCGCTGGGGGTCGGTCAGGGGGCCGTCGCGCCGCGGGCCCAGGATGGCCAGGAGCAGCGGGCCCCAGTCGGAGTTGGCGTTCCAAGGGCCGGCGATCGGGGCCAGCGCCAGGGCGGCCGGCAGGAGGCGCTCCGGGTCGTCGACGCGCTCGATCGCAGCGTGCGTGAGCCGGAAGCGGATGTGCGTGTGCAGCTGGGGCGGGCGGTGGGTGAACCAGCGCTCGGTCGCGGCCGGGTCGGCGAGCGCCTCGAGGATCGCCGCCGTCGCGGCCGGGTCGTCGGCGAGGGCGGGTGCCAGGGCGGCGCAGGCGCGGACGCCGGGGTGGGGGTCGTCCAGGTACGCCCGCGGTGCCAGGCCGAGCTCGCCCATCGACAGGACCAGGGCCGCGCGCTCGTCCGGGCCGGCCTCGGCGGCCAGGGCGTCGAGGCGGGCCGCCAGCGGGGCGGGGTCGGCGGCCGGGCCGAGGGCCTTCGCGCAGGCGCCGGCGGCGTAGGCGGCGGCCGAGCGGACCTCCGCGTCGGGGTCGGCGAGCAGGGGAGCAGCGGCGGCGAGGGCGGCGGGGACGACCGCGCGGCAGCCGAGGATGGCGCGGGAGTACATCGCGTTGGCGAGCACCTCGTCGCCGTACGCCTCGTCCTCGTCCGCCGCGGCGAACTCGGCCTCCAGGTCGCGGCCCGGCGGATACGCCATGGCGGCGAGCTCCCCGGCGTCGTAGCCGGGCTGGGTGGCCTCGGCGACGGCGGCCAGGAACCGCAGCAGGCTCGCGCGGTCCGAGGCGTCCAGGCGCGGGTCGCCCACCAGGGCCGCGACCCGTTCGGCGGCCGGCGGGGTCGCCGTCCACGGTGTGCCCTGGTGGATCACCGCCGACCACAGGTGACGGAAGGCCGCGGTGCGGGCCTCGTGGTCGTCGCTCGTGAGCGCTTCGAGGTGGGCGGGCGTGTCGACGGCCCGGCCGTAGGCGTGGAACAGGGTCGCGTAGTCGGTCGCCACCCTGGGCAAGCTACAGCAGCTTGTCCAGGGTGAGCGGGAGGGTGCGGATGCGCCTGCCGGTGGCGTGGAACACCGCGTTGGCGATCGCGGGTGCGACGCCGACCAGGCCGATCTCGCCGACGCCCTTGACGCCGACCGGGTTGAACCGGTCCGGGTCGCCGACGAAGGAGACGTCGAGGTCGGGTACGTCGGCGTTGACCGCGATCAGGTAGTCGCCGAAGGTGGCGTTGACGATCCGGCCGGTGCCGGGGTCGGTGACGGTCTCCTCGAGCAGGGCCATCCCGATGCCGCCGACGGCGCCGCCGATGATCTGGCTGCGGGCCGTCTTGGGGTTGAGGATGCGCCCGGCGTCGACGACCGTCACGAGGCGGGCCACGCTGATGCGGCCGAGGTCGGCGTCGACGTGGACCTCGGCGAAGCGGGCCGCGAACGGGCCGGCCGGCGCCAGGCCGAGCTCCTCGGGCTTGGCGGGCACCGCCGAGCCGTCGGCGGTGAGGTCGGGCAGGTCGTGGCGGTCGAGCATCTCGCGGTACGACTCCCCGGCAGCGGGATCGTCGCGGCGCTGCAGCCTGCCGTCGACGGCGACCACGTCGGCGGCCGTGAGGCCACGCAGCGGGGACGCGATGTCGTCGGCGACGAGGTCGAGGAAGGCGGCGATGAGGTTGCCGGCGGCGTCGTGGATGGCGCTGCCCAGCGACGCGGTCATCCCGGAGCCGCCCTGCATCGGTGCGGACGGCAGCTCGGTGTCGCCGAGGCCCATGCGGACCTGGTCCACCCGCAGGCCGAGGCGGTCCGCCGAGAGCTGGGTCATCACCGTGTACGTCCCGGTGCCGATGTCCGTGGCGGCGCTGCGCACGAAGGCGCGCCCCTCCCGGTCGATCGTGGCGCGGGCCTCGCACGGCTGCTGGAACCAGAAGAAGGTGACCCCGGCCATGCCGTACCCGATGAGCGTGTCGCCCCGGCGCATCGAGCGCGGTTGCGGGTCGCGCTCCCACCAGCCGAAGCGCTCCGCGCCGAGCTCGTAGCAGCGGCGCAGCGCCTTGCTCGACCACGGCAGGCGCAGCTGCGGGTGCTCCTCGGCGTAGTTGCGCATGCGCAGCTCGAGCGGGTCGATGCCGAGCTCGTACGCCAGCTCGTCCAGCGCGCACTCGAGGCCGAAGTGGCCCTGCGCGTCGCCGGGGCCGCGCATCGACGTCGGGACGGGCACGTTGAGGCGGCGCAGCCGGTCGCGGGTGGTGACGTTCGGGCAGGCGTACCCGACCGAGGACACGGTGGTGACGGACTCGACGATGTTGTCGTCGTCGATGGCGGAGGGCTGCACCGACTCGTGCTCGATCGCGGTCAGCGTGCCGTCGCGGCGGGCGCCGAGGCGGATCCGCTGTATCGTCGCCGGACGATGACCGATGCCGGTGAACATCTGCGGGCGGGTCAGCATCAGCTTGACCGGCCGGCCGACGACCCGGGCCGCCATCGCGGCGAGGATGACGTGCGGCCAGACGCGCAGGCCGGCGCCGAAGCCGCCGCCGACGAACGGGGCGAGGACCCGCACGCCGCTCTCCGGCACGCCGAACGCGCCGGCGAGGGCGTTGCGGGTCGAGTCGGGCCACTGCGTCGTGTCGTGCACGGTGAGCCGGTCACCGTCCCACGCCGCGACGGTCGCGAACAGGCCCATCGGGTTGTTCGTCTCGTCCGGCGTCGTGTACTGCGCGTCGATGACCACGTCGGCGTCGGCGAGCCCGGCCGCGGAGTCGCCGCGGGTCTGGTCGGAGCCGTAGGGGTCCTCGACGTCGACGGCGCGCGGGTCGTCGAGGCGCACCACGGCCTCGGCGGGCTCGTAGGCGACCTCGACCAGCCGGGCCGCCTCGGTGGCCTGCTCGACGGTGTCGGCGACGACCATCGCGACGTACTGCCCGTGGTGGACGATGTCGGTGCGCTGCAACGGTGCGGGCGGCTGGCGCCACAGCGGCGTCGCCGGGCTGCGCTGCACCCGCGGCGCGTTCTCGTGCGTGACGACGGCGAGGACGCCGGGCACCTCCTCGGCGCCGGAGGCGTCGATGGCGGCGATGCGCCCCGCGGCGATGGTGCTGCGCACAAGGACCGCGTGCACCAGGCCCGGGTAGGTGACGTCGCCGGAGTACGGTGCGCTGCCGGAGGCCTTCTGCCCGCCGTCGACCCGGTCGATGCCAACGCCGAGGACGGTGCGCTCGACGGTGGTCACGACGTCGGCTCCGCGACGAGGCCGGTGGTGATGCGCAGCGCCCGCACCAGGGTCCGCTTGGCCAGCTCCACCTTGAACTCGGTGCCCGGCACCGTGAACGGCCGGTGGATGGCGGCGTTCGCGGCGGCGCGGAACGACTCGTCGGAGACCGGCGCGTCGCGCAGCACGTCCTCGGCCTCCCAGGCCCGCCACGGGATGGTGCCGACGCCGCCGAGCGCGATGCGGGCCGAGACCACGAACCCGGCATCCACGACCGTGGCCACCGCGGCCGAGGTGAGCGCGAACTCGTAGGAGGCGCGGTCGCGGACCTTGATGTAGGTCGTGCGGGCCCGCGCGGGCGGCAGCGGTATCTCGACGTCGGTGATCAGCTCGCCGTGCCACAGGACGTTCTCGCGGTCCGGCGCCTCGCCCGGCAGCCGGTAGAACTCGGTCAGCGGCACGGTGCGCGGACCGCCGCCGGAGCGCAGGTGCACGATGGATCCGAGGGCCGTCAGTGGTACCGCGAGATCGGACGCATGCAGCGCGATACACGACGGCGACGCTCCGAGGATCGCGTGCATGCGGGCCACGCCCTCCACGGCGGCGCAGCCGGTGCCCGGGGTGCGCTTGTTGCAGCGCGCCTCCGCCAGGTCGCGGAAGTACCGGCAGCGGGTGCGCTGCAGCAGGTTCCCGCCGATCGTGGCCATGTTGCGCAGCTGCGGCGACGCTCCCAGCAGCAGCGCCTCGCGCACGAACGGCAGCAGCCGCCCGACCCGCTCGTCGGCCGCCATCTCCGCCATGGTGGTGGTCGCGCCGACCCGCAGCGCGTCGCCGTCGACGGTGATGCCCGCCATCGGCAGCCGGCTGATGTCGACGAGCCGCCGCGGGTCGATGACGCCGTCCTTGAGCGCGAGGTCCACCTGCGTCGTGCCGCCGGCCAGGAACGCCGCCCGCGGGTCGGCGCTCACCTCGGCGATCGCGGCCGCCTGGCTGGTCGCGCGGGTGTACGTGAACGTCATCGCCCGGCCACCTCCCGGATCGCGGCCACGATGTTCGGGTAGGCGCCGCAGCGGCACAGGTTGCCGCTCATGAACTCCCGGATCTCCTCGTCGGTGCCGGCGCGGCCCTCGTCGAGCAGCGCGACCGCGGAGAGGACCTGCCCCGGCGTGCAGTACCCGCACTGGAACGCGTCGTGGCGCACGAACGCCTCCTGCACCGGGTGCCCGCCGCCGAGCCCCTCGACGGTGAGCACCTCCCGCCCGTCGGCCTGCACGGCGAGGGTCAGGCAGGACACCACCCGCCGCCCGTCGAGATGGACCGTGCACGCGCCGCACGCGCCCTGGTCGCACCCCTTCTTCGTGCCGGTGAGCCCGAGCCGGTCGCGCAGCGCATCCAGCAGGGTCACGGAGGCATCGACCCGCAGCTGCTCGCGCCGGCCGTTGATGGTCGCGTTCACGATGATCTCGTTCATGATGGCGGTGCGGTTACCCGGCGCACCTACCACGAAACGCCGCGGCGGGTGAGCGCCCGGATCAGCGGGTCATGGCGGTCTCCCGCTCGACGTGGGAGAGCTTCGCGGGGTTGCGCACGGCGTAGAACCCGGAGATGAGCCCGTCGTCGATGCGCAGCGCCAGGACGGTGTCGACCTCGCCCTCGTGGCGGAAGATCAGCGCGGGGTGGCCGTTGACCTGCGCCGGCTGCAACTGCATCGTGCTGGCGATGTGGTCCAGGCCGGCGGCCAGCAGCCGGGCCACCTTGGCGGCGCCGACGACCGGGACCAGGACGGCCTGCACGACGCCGCCGCCGTCGCCGAGGAAGACGACGTCGGGCGCGAGGATGTCGAGCAGGTGCTGCAGGTCGCCGGTCTCGACGGCCCGCTGGAACGCGGCGATCGCGTCGCGGGCCTGTCCGGCGGACACGGCGCCGCGGGGCCGGCGGGCCGCCACGTGCTCGCGGGCGCGGTGCGCGATCTGGCGCACCGCGGCCTGTGACTTGTCGACGGCCTTGGCGATCTCCTCGTACTCCAGGTCGAACACCTCGCGCAGCACGAACACCGCCCGCTCGGTCGGCGTCAGCGTCTCCAGCACCAGCATCATCGCCATCGACACGCTGTCGGCCAGCTCCACGTCCTCGGCGACGTCCGGCGCGGTCAGCAGCGGCTCCGGCAGCCACGGCCCGACGTAGGACTCCTTGCGCCGGCGGATCGTGCGCAGCCGCATGAGCGCCTGCCGGGTGGTGACCCGCACCAGGTACGCCCGCCGGTCCTGCACGGCGTCGACGTCCACGCCGGCCCAGCGCAGCCACGTCTCCTGCAGCACCTCCTCGGCGTCGGCGGCCGAGCCGAGCATCTCGTAGGCGACCGTGAACAGCAGGTTGCGGTGCTGTACGAACGCCTCGGTCGCTTCGTTGTGCTCGCTCATCGCTGGCATGCCTCACAAGATGCCGCGTCCCGCCGCCCTGTGACAACGGATCACCGTGGCGTGCGTCACGTCACGGGAGCCGCCCCGACGGCATCTGGTGTGCATGAATCTTCAGAAGATCGTGCTGGTCACCGGGGCGAACAAGGGCCTCGGCCGCGCCGCCGCCGAGCGGTTCGCCGCGCTCGGCTGCACCGTGCTGGTCGCCGCCCGCGACCCGCGCAAGGGCGAGGAGGCCGCGGCGGCGCTGGGGGCGCACTTCGTCGCGCTCGACGTCAACGACCCGGGCAGCATCCGCGCGGCGGCCACCGACGTCGACAAACGCTTCGGGCGGCTCGACGTCCTCGTCAACAACGCCGGCATCTCCGGCTCCGCGCAGGTGCCGCCGCAGGAGGCGTACGACCAGATCCCGAGCACCGTCGAACTGGACATGGTCCGGTCGGTGTTCGAGACGAACGTGTTCGCCGTGATCGCGGTCACCAACGCGATGCTGCCCCTGCTGCGCCGCTCGCCGGCGCCGCGGATCGTCAACCTCAGCAGCCACGCCGCGTCGATGACGATCACCAGCGCCCCCGAGTGGCGCACCGCGCCGCTGCCGCAGTCGGCCGCCTACGCGCCGTCGAAGGCGGCGCTGAACGCGCTGACCGTGCAGTACGCCAACGAGCTGGCCAAGGACGGCTTCCTCGTCAACGCCGCCGCACCCGGCTTCTGCGCCACCGACATCAACGCCAACACCGGCACCCGCACCGCCGCGCAGGGCGCCGAGGTCGTGGTGCACCTGGCCACGCTCGCCGACGACGGCCCGACCGGCGGCTTCTTCAGCGACGAGGGCCCCATGCCCTGGTGAATTTTATGACGGGTTGATGGCAATCCGTCACGAGACTTCAGCCGGTGGCACGCTTTCCGTACCGTGATTGCGTGACCGAGCAGCCGTTGACCGAGCCCGTTCCCGCGCCTTCGGAGGACGACGGCCCTCCCGCGGGTCTGTGGGCCAAGATGAAGGCTGACCCGGAGTACGCTCCAGAGCACCTGGCTCTCGAGGCGGTCGCCCGGCTGGGCCCGAAGATGCTGATCGAGCTCGACAAGCTCAAGGGCCAGAACCCCGGCGCCCCGCCGGACGCCCTGGCCAACATGATCGTCTACCGCTACGTCAACCAGTCCCGCCTGTCGGGCGCGGTGTCGGGCGCCGTCCCACTAGCCGGCGCCCTCATCGACGTCGGCGTCCTCGCCTGGACCCAGGCCCGCATGGTCCTGATGCTGGCCGCGAACTACGGCGCCGACCCGACGCACCCCGACCGCGCCGTCGACCTGCTGGTGCTGCAGGGCATCCACAAGTACACCCAGACCGCCCGCACCGCGCTGGCGGTGGCCCGCGGCCGGGAGCAGATCGAGGCGCTGCTGCCGGCGGATCGCCCGGAGATGCGCAAGGTCCTCGTGCGCCTGGCGTTGAAGCTGGCCCAGATGGCGGGCGTGCGCGCGGTGAAGAAGATGGCCGCGAAGCTGATCCCCGGCGCCGCGATCATCCTCGGCGGCGTCACGAACGGCAACGCGACGCGGGCGCTGGGCGGCCGTACGATCGCCTTGTACCGCCGCCCACCGATGCCGATGCACCCACAGCTACCGTACGGCCAGGTCCCGCGGCAGCTCCCGCCCGGCCAGATCCCGGTTCCGCCCCAGTAGCGCTGCATGACGGACCCCGCGGTCAGGTCGTCCGGGTCGGCTGCGGTGCGCCGCTGGGCCGCTGACGGTTGCCGCCGGGCCCGCCGTTGCCACCGAAGCCGCCGTTGCCCTGGCGCATGAGGGCGAGGTCGGTGATCTCGGTGGCCGTCGCGGTGTCGCCCGAGACCAGGCCGATGACCGTCACCGAGTCGCCCTGCTTGACGTCGGAGATCTTGGCTGCGCCGTTGTCGACCTTGGTGTCGGCGCTCACGACGAACGTGGTGGCGTGGCCGTCCTCGCTCTTCGCGGTGATCGACGTGGCGCTCACCGCTGTCACCGTGCCGGACTGGAGGCGCTCGGTGACGTACTGGCCGCTGCCGTTCTTGACGACGAAGTCGCCGTGCAGGGCGCCCACCACGGCGTTTACGCCGCCACCCCGGGTGAAGGCGCCGCCGCCCGGGAAGCCCTGCGCGCCGTTCGCGCCCGGCGCGCCGCCCTGGGCGCCGTTGCCGCCCCGGCCGCCGCCCGGGAAGCCCTGGCCGTTGCCGCCCGGGCCGCGATTGTCCTGCGTGGAGGCGCTGTCGCTCGCGGCCTGGGCCACCGCCACGCCGCCGCCGATCACGATGATCGCCGAGACGGCGGCCACGATGCCCAGCTTGAGGCGTGACGAGCGGGGCGCGGGGGCCGATGGCATCGGGGTGCCGCCGACCGGCACGGCGGGTGCACCGGCGGCCCAGATCGGCGTCGCCTCGTAGCCGGACGCGACGGGAGCCGGCTCGGCGGCGGCGTCCAAGCCCGGCCTGCCTGCGTCCGGCGCCGCGGCGCCCGTCGAACCCGAGCCCGCCCCCGCCGCACCCGCGTCCGTCGCCGCGGCGTCCGGAGTGCCCGCACCCGCAGCCGCGTCCGTCGAAGCCGAACCCGACGGTGGGGATGGTGTGACGTTCGGTGCGTCCTCATGAGCAGAGCTCATCGCGCGTACTCCTCAAGAATCGGACCTGTCCCCGACGACCGTGCCCTCCGCAGCTGTGGCTGCGATCCCGTGAACCTGCCAAGTGGCTGTGAGTGATCGACGGGCGGCTACGGTACTGCGATGAGCGAGATCATCAACCTGGCGCGCGAGCTGATCCGGTTCGACACCAGCAACACCGACGATCCTGCCACGGCCACAGGGGAGCGGGCGGCGGCCGAGTTCGTGGCCGAGCGGCTCGAGGACGCCGGGTTCGAACCGGTGTACGTCGAGCCGGCGGCGCGGCGCGGGAACGTGATCGTGCGGCTGCCAGGTGCCGATCCCACCCGCGGGGCGCTGCTCGTGCACGGGCATCTCGACGTGGTGCCGGCCGACGCGTCGGACTGGAGCGTGCCGCCGTTCGAGGGCGAGATCCGGCAGGGGTACCTCTGGGGCCGCGGCGCCATCGACATGAAGCACATGGTGGCGATGAGCCTCGCCGTCGCGCGGAAGTTCAAGCGTGAGGGGATCGTGCCAGAGCGTGACATCGTGTTCGCGTTCCTGGCCGACGAGGAGGCCGGCGGCGGGCTCGGCGCTGGGTGGCTGGTCGAGCACCGTCCGGAGCTGTTCGAAGGGGTCACCGAGGCGATCAGCGAGGTCGGCGGGTTCTCGTACACGGTGCGTGACGGCGTGCGTGCCTACCTCGTCGAGACGGCGGAGAAGGGCGTGATGTGGCTGCGGCTCAAGGTCCGCGGCACCGCCGGGCACGGCTCGCTGCTGCACACGGACAACGCCGCGGCCAAGCTCGCCGCCGCGCTGACCCGGCTCGACGCGCACCGCTTCCCGCTCGTGCTGACGGAGCCGGTGCGCGAGTTCCTGATCGGGGTTTCGGAGCTCACGGGGGTACCGCTGGACCCGGACGACCCGGAAACCGCCGTGGCGCGGCTGGGCTCGCTCGCGCGCATGATCGGCGCGACGCTGCGCGACACCGCGAACACGACGATGCTCTCGGCCGGGTACAAGGCGAACGTCGTGCCGGGCCTGGCGGAGGCGACCGTCGACGGGCGGATGCTGCCCGGCCGGGAGGCGGCGTTCGAGCGCGAGCTCGCCGAGGTGCTCGGCCCGGGCGTGGAGATGGAGTGGGACACGCTGCCGCCGGTGCAGACCACCTTCGACGGCCGGCTCGTCGACGCGATGGCGGCCGCGATCGAGGCCGAGGACCCGGGCGCGCGCGTGCTGCCCTACATGCTGGCGGCGGGCACCGACGCGAAGAACTTCCAGCGCCTCGGCATCCGCCACTTCGGCTTCGCCCCGCTGCGCCTGCCGCCGGACCTGGACTTCACGTCGCTGTTCCACGGCGTCGACGAGCGCGTGCCGCTGGACGGCCTCGAGTTCGGTGAGCGCGTCCTGACCCGCCTGCTGCGCTCCTGCTGACCCGCAACGCGCGGTGGGGCCCCGCATCGAGCGGGACCCCACCGGTTAGGTCGGCGCGTTGCCGAAGCGCGGTCAGTTGCCCGACGGGGACGAGGCCGGGGTCGAGGCGTCGTTGGTGATCATCTCTGGGTGGCCGGAGACGAAGGTCTCGACCGAGTCGTCCTTGAACGCCTTCAGCAGGTCCAGCGCGGTCTGGTCGAGGGACTCGAACGACTGGCCATTGATGGTCTCGGAATTGAACCTGCCGTTGTTCGTGCGCAGCGTGATCATGCGGTCGGGGTCGATGCCCTTGAGGGTGAAGATCCAGTCGGCCAGGGAGACGTTGTTGTTGTAGAACGACACCGCCTTGCCGACCGAGCTCAGCACCTCGTTGACCTTGATGGGGTTGGAGACCACGCCGGCGCTGGTGGCCTTCTTCGCCATGGCCTTGATGAACTGCTGCTGGTGGCGCTGGCGGCCGTAGTCGCCGTCGTTGTTCGCGAGCTTGTCGCGCTGGCGGACGTAGTCCAGGGCCTCCCACGCGGCGAAGTCGCGGCAGCCGACCTTGTACACCTGCGCCTTCATGTTCGGCTTGAGCGACGTCGGGATGCCGTCGGCGTTGAAGTTGTACGGCACGCCCTCCTGGCCGGTCTTCTGGTTCCAGCCGACGTGGATCGACGTCGTCTCCTCGTCGACGCACATGTGCACGCCGCCGAGGGCCTTGACCAGGCCGCTGAAGCCGTCGAAGTTGACGATCGCGGCGCCGTTGAACAGGATGCCGCCGGCCAGGCCGCTGACGGTCTCGGCGAGCAGCTTCAGGCCGTTGTCGCGGCCGCCGCCGTTCTGGTAGCCGAACTGGAACGCCGCGTTGATCTTGTCGGTGCCGCCGTTGTACTTCGAGACCTTGCTCGCGGGGATGCGCACCCGCGTGTCACGGGGGATCGACATCAGGTAAATGGCGTCGTGCGTCGCCGGCACGTGCGCGAGGATGATCGAGTCGGAGCGTGCGCCCATCGCCTCGTTGTTGACACGCTCGTCGATCCCGACGAGCAGCAGGTTGATCGGCCCGTCAATGGTCGCGCCCTCGGCCGCCGCCTCGCCGAGGCCGCCCTCGTGGACGATCTGGTCGCTGTAGTGGTTCAGCAACAGATTGCCACCGACGAGGCCGCCACCGCTCAAGAGCAGCAGTAACGCCCCGAAAATCAGGGACAACCGCGCCCACATCGGGTCTTTCTTCCCACGCTTCTTCGCCATACCACTCCCCGACACCAACTGTCCCTCGGCGGGCCACAATATCCCCCCGAACTGTGCGGCCACGTTTCGTCCCTGAAGACGGATTTGAGACACCCATCGGTTGCAGTTCAGGCTCCTCTCAGATTTCGCCGTCCAGCAGCGCCAGCCCGAGCGCCGTGCACAGGTAGTACACGGCCCGACCCTGACGGTTACGCTGCACGAGCCGCGCGTCGTAGAGCATCCCGAGCTGCTGGCTGACGGCGCCGGCCGACAGCCCGGTGCGGTGCGCGAGATCCGACGTCGTGCCGGGTGCGCGCAGCAGTTCGAGGAGCCGGGCGCGGGCCGGGCCGAGCACGGCGCCCAGCGCCGCGGCGCGGTCGTCGTCGACCGGGCGGCCGAGGCCCTCCCAGAGCGTGCCGACGGCCCGGGCCGGGTACACCGCGCCCGGCGCCGCTTCGTTGCTGCACGAGATCAGCGGCGCCTTGTCCGCGAAGACCGACGGCATGAGCGGAAAGCCACGGCCGCTCACCGTGAGCGACTGCGACCACCGGTCGGCGATCACGAACCGGTCGCCGTCCCAGCGCGCCGCCGGGTGCAGGTTGTCGAACAGCTGCCGGGCTCCGCCGCCGGCCAGTTGCCGGGCCCGGTAGGCGATGTCGGCCTCCAGCAGCGCCCGCATGCGCGGCCAGTGCGGCAGGATCGCCGCGTCGTGCCACGCCCGCACGGCGCCGGCCAGCCGCGGCAGCATCGCCGCCGGGTCGTCGGCGACCGCCCGGGCGAGCGGCGCGAGCGGCCGCGACTCGGCCGTGACGAGGATGTCGCGGCGCACCTCGTCGTGCGGGGTGGCCAGCACGGTGGCGAGCTCCTCGTCGATGTCCTGCAGCGGCGAGGCCGGCGGCGGCGTCAGGAAGTCCGGCAGCCACGCGTGCGGCCGCACGAACGCCTCGATGAGCTCGACCGCGCCGGCGAGGTCGCGCCGCCGCGCCAGGGGCCGCGCCGCCTTGATCCACGGCAGGTGGATCGCGTGCCGCGCGGGCTGGCGCAGCGCCCACAGGCTGGCCACCGTCTCCCACAGCGGCGAGACGCAGAAGCGGATCTCCGCCACGTCGGAGACCTCGAAGCGCACCTCGGACATGCGCACCTCCGTCCGTCCACTGAGGACCTTTTCGCCAATGCTAAAACCTTGGCAGTGGTACCGCACGATCCGCTGAACTGAGCGCCATGAGCCTCCTGCCACCGCCGGGCGTCGCCCGGTCACTGTGCGTGCAATCGCTGGTCTACGCCATCGGCAACGGCGTGTTCACCACGGGTAGCGCCGTGTTCTTCCTGCACGTCGCGGGCCTGTCGCCCGTGCAGGTCGGGATCGGCTTCTCCGTCGCCGGCGCGCTGTCGCTGCTGTGCTCGGTCCCGCTGGGCGGCCTGGCGGACCGCTTCGGCGGCCGGCGCGTCTGGCTGGCCGGCGTGCTCGCCGAGGCGTTCATCCTCCTGTGGTACCCCTGGGCGCACGGCTTCGCCGCGTTCCTGGCCCTGCTGCCGCTCGCCGGCCTCGCCGACGGCCTGGCCGGCAGCGGCCGGGCGGTCTACCAGGCCGAGGTGCTGCCGCGCGAGGACCGTGTGCGCAGCCTCGCGTTCGTGCGCTCGGCGATGAACATCGGCTTCTTCGCCGGCGGCGCCCTGGCCGCGGTGCCGCTGGCGATCGGCAGCGACTGGGCGTACCGGATGATGGTCCTGGGAAATGCCCTTGGCCTGCTGGTCAATGCCGTGCTCGTGGCCCGGATGCCGGAGCCGCCCGATACGGCGCGGGCCGAGCGCGCGGCGGGGCCGGTCCGGCGCGGCGCGGTGTGGCGGGACCGGCCGTTCCTGGCGCTGGTCGCGCTGTGCAGCGTGCTGGCCGGGCACGCCTCGCTCACGACCGAGGTGATCCCGCTGTGGCTGACGGCCCGCACCGACGCGCCGCGGGTCATGCTCGCCGTGCTCTTCGGCTGCAACACGATCATGTGCGTCGCCCTGCAGGTCCTCGCCAGCCGCGGCGCGGACACGCCCGCCGGCATCGGCCGGGCCCTGCGCCGCGGCGGTCTCGCGGTCGCCGCCTCGTGCGCCGTGCTGTACCTCTCGGGTCACAGCACCGGCTGGGCCACGATCGCGTTGCTGCTGGCCGGCTCCGCGCTCGTGACGCTGGGCGAGCTGTGGCAGTCCGCCGGGTTCTGGGGCGTGACGACGGAGCTGCCGCCGGCCGCGGCGCGCGGCGAGTACGTCGGCGCGGCCCGCATGTCCTACGGGGTCCAGGGCATGTTCGGCCCCGCGTCCCTGACGTTCCTGGCGATGCACGGCGGCGGCCTGGGCTGGCTGGCGATCGCCGCCGTCTTCCTGCTCGCGACCGCGATCGTCGGTCCGGCCATGACCTGGGTCACGGCTACTCCGCGCGTCGCGCTCACGACTGCGACGGCGTAGTTACCGTGGTACACAAT
This sequence comes from Dactylosporangium darangshiense, assembly GCF_039537565.1. Taxonomy (NCBI): domain Bacteria; kingdom Bacillati; phylum Actinomycetota; class Actinomycetes; order Micromonosporales; family Micromonosporaceae; genus Dactylosporangium; species Dactylosporangium darangshiense. The sequence goes on along the minus strand of NZ_BAABAT010000025.1, from coordinate 32,231 downwards.
CCGTGCGGTATGTCGCGTTGTTCTTGAGGGGGACGGGTTGGGCGCTCTGCAGCGGTTCGAGAAGCGGCTGGAAGGCATGGTCGAGGGCACCTTCGCGAAGGTGTTCAAGGGCGTCGTGCACCCCGTCGAGATCCTCAACGCCATGCAGGGCGAGGCGAACGCCAACCAGTCCCAGATGACGGGTGGCCGCATCCTGGTGCCCAACCGGTACATGATCGCCCTGGCGCCCGCCGACCACTCCCGCCTGGCCCCGTTCGCCGCCGCCCTGGCGCAGGAGCTGGCCCAGTCCCAGGCCGAGTACGTCGGCGAGCAGGGCTGGGCCGTCTACGGCGACATCGTGGTCGAGATCACGCGCGGCGACGACCTCGACACCGGCCTGTTCCGCGTCTCCGCCCAGGTCTACACGGGCGGCCAGATCGCGCCGGGGGAGGGCACCGGCGTCCGCCTGGTCACGGAGGACGGCCAGAACTTCCCCCTGGCCCGCGGCGCCACGATCATCGGCCGCGGCGAGCAGGCGTCGTTCCGCCTGGCCGACGTGGGCGCCTCACGCCAGCACGCCCGGATCGAGTACGACGGCAGCCGAGCCGTCCTCACCGACCTCGGCTCGGCGAACGGCTCGACGGTGAACGGCCGCCGCGTGGACTCGGTGACCCTCAACCCCGGCGACGAGATCGTGATCGGCACGACCCGCCTGTCATTCCGCGTCTGAGCGCCGCTCGAGGCTCACCAGCTGCCACACGATGGTGAGCCCGAACAACACCCAGAACGCCTCTTCCCACCGGAACGCGAGCGCGACGAGCGCCCCGGCGAACAGCACCCCGGCCACGACCACGCATCAATGCTATTCATATCGGATTAGCGGTCAATCCCACCCGCGCCTGCGTTCGCGCGGCGTGGCTTTTGCGACAAGTCGGGCGCTGGCGCGCCACGACTTGTCGGATTTATACCCCGACGGGCGGCGAAACGGACGTACCCGGCTGTTGGTCGATCGCGCGGCGCGGCGTCTTCTCTCCACGGTGATGCGCTTTCGGGCTACTGGAGGCCGGTTCTGCAGCAATGTGGAGACATAACGTACACATGGGTACATTTTCCCTCCATGATCGTGCGAAACCGGCCCGCAGGAGGGGCGGAAACGCATCACCGTGGAGAGAAAACGCTGCCGACGGCCTGAAGTGCGCCCTGTAGGCGGCCCTGCCGGGTGCCGTGGGCGTAAATCATGTATAACCGATCACATCAGTAGACAATAATTCTGTCGGACCGTTGACGGAAAAATTCTGCGGTGCCTAACGTGTCGGTGTGTCCGTTCAGGGGGTTCATGCGCTGGTCAGGCGCACGCACGAGGCGCGCGTCCTGCGCGTCCTGCGTGAGCACGGCGCGCTGAGCCGCGGGCAGATCGCGACCAAGGTCGGGCTGTCCCGCACGACCCTGTCGGAGATCACCGGCGACCTGCTCTCGCGCGGGGCGGTGGTGGTCGTCGACACCGACGCCGCACGGCGCCTGGGGAGCGGGCGGCCCGCCGAGCTGCTCACGCTCGATCCCTCGTCGGGGCAGTTCCTCGGGGTCGACCTCGGGCACACCCGCGTGCGCATCGCCGTCGCCGACGCGGCGCACGACATCATCGCCGCGGGGCATGCCGCGTATGACGCCGACACCGAGCGGGCGCGGCAGCTCGAGGTGGCGTTCGCGCTCATCGACCGCGTCGCCGCCCGCACCGGGGTGAGCTTCCGGGCCCTGCAGGGGGTCGGGGTGGGCGTGGCGGGGCCGCGGCCGGCGCCGCCGGAGATCGCCGTGCCGTTCGGGGCGCGGTTCGGCGCGCCGGTCATCGTCGACAACAACACCCGGTTCGCGGGGCTGGCCGAGGCGATCACCGACGGGCCGGACGTGCACGACGTGCTGTACGTGCGGCTGTCCGACGGCATCGGCGGCGGGCTGGTGGTCGGCGGGCGGCTCGTCGCCGGCGCCGACGGCATGGCGGGGGAGTTCGGGCACGTGACCGCGCAGCCGGACGGGGACCCCTGCCGCTGCGGCAAGCGCGGGTGCCTGGAGACGGTGGCGTCCGTGCCGGCGGTGCTGGCCGGCTGCGCCCGGCGGGGGCTGGCCCTGGCGAGCATCGAGGAGCTCGAGGCGGCGCTGCGGCACCACAACCCGATCGCCGCCGCGGTGCTCGACGAGGCGGCCGCCGCCGTCGGCCGGGTCGTCGGGGCGGCGGCGCTGGTGCTCAACCCCGCACAGATCGTGATCGGCGGGCGGCTGCCGCGCAGCGCGCCCGAGCTCGTGCGGCGCGTCGACGAGATCCTCGCCGGCGAGCTGTGTCCCATCGGCGGTGCCCGGCCGGCCATCCGGGCCGCCCGCCTCGGCGACGACGACGGCGCCCTCGGCGCCATCGCCGCGCTGTTCCGCCAGACGCCGCTGCTGGACGGCTACCCCGAGCCGGTCCGCTGAGCCCGGTACCCCCGAACCGCCCCGCCGGGGCGGCGATCAACCCTGCAAGGAGCTCGATGAGCGCAGTCGCAGTCGATGCCGCGCCGCGCCCGCAGCGCGGCGGCGCACCGCCACGCCGGCGCGGCCTGCTGGTCACGCTGAACGTGGCCTCCGCGCTGGCCGGCCTGGGCCTGTGGTGGCTGTGGTCGGCCACCGCGGACAACGTGCCAACGCCGGTGGAGGTGGCCCGCCGGATGGGCGAGCTGTTCGGCGACGGCACCCTGACCGACGACATCCTGGCCAGCCTCCAGCGGGTGCTGGCCGGCTTCGCCCTCGGTACCGCCGTCGCGATCCCGGTCGGGTTCCTGATGGGCTGGTACGCCGTGGCCCGGGCCGTCTTCGAGCCGTGGGTGCAGTTCTTCCGCACCGTGCCGCCGCTGGCGCTCATCCCGCTCGTGGTGGTCCTGATGGGCATCGGCGAGACCCCGAAGATCTTCGTCATCTTCGTCGCGGCGTTCCTGTCGTGCGTGATCGCCACGTTCCAGGGCGTTGTCGACGTCGACCGGACGCTGCTCAACGCCGCCCGGGTGCTCGGCGCGCCGACCCGCGTCATCTTCGCCCGCGTGGTCGTGCCGGCGTCCACGCCGTACATCCTCGTCGGCATGCGCGTCGGGCTCGGCTCGGCGTGGGGGACCCTCGTCGCCGCCGAGCTCGTCGCGGCGCAGCAGGGGCTGGGGTACCGCATGCAGAACGCCCAGATCTACGTCGACCGGCCCACCATCTTCGCCGCGCTCATCTGCATCGGCGTGCTCGGGCTGATCATGGACCGGCTGCTGCTGCTCGTCGAGCGGCGCGCCACGGCCTGGCAGGAGCGCCGGTGAGCGGGATCGCGATCAGGAACGTCGGCAAGGTCTTCCCGCTCAAGGATCGCGAGTTCACCGCGCTCGACAACGTCAGCCTCGACGTCGCCGACAGCGAGTTCGTGGCGATCGTCGGGCCCTCCGGCTGCGGGAAGAGCACGCTGCTGAACATCGTGGCCGGGCTGGAGTTCCCGACCAGTGGCGAGGCCCTCGTCGGCGGCGCGCCGGTGACCGGGCCGGGCCCCGACCGGGGCGTCATCTTCCAGCAGTTCGCGCTCTTCCCGTGGCTCAGCGTGCGCAAGAACGTCGAGTTCGGCCTGCGCACCGCCGGGGTGCCGCGGGCGGAGCGCAAACGGCGCGCCGAGCACTTCATCGAGCTCGTCGGGCTGAGCCAGTTCGCCGACGCGCTGCCCAAGACGCTGTCCGGCGGCATGAAGCAGCGCTGCGCGATCGCCCGCGCGTACGCCGTCGACCCCAAGATCCTGCTCATGGACGAGCCCTTCGGGGCGCTGGACTCCCTCACCCGGGTGCGGCTGCAGGAGCAGCTGCTGCGGACGTGGAGCAGCGACCAGCGCACCGTCGTGTTCGTCACCCACGACGTCGACGAGGCGGTCTACCTCGCCGGACGCGTCGTCGTCATGGCCGCGAACCCGGGCCGCATCGTCGAGGTCGTCGACGTCGGCCTGCCGTATCCGCGCACCGAGGAGGGCCGGCTCGGGCCGGAGTTCGCCGCGCTGCGCAACCGCGTGTGGAGCGCGGTCCACCACCAGAAAGGGAACCCCTCGTGACTACCCGCCGTGCATTCATGGGCCTGTTCGCCGCCTCGGCCGTCGCCGCGGTCGCGGGCTGCAGCGATGACAAAGACAAGAGCGGATCATCCGGTACCCAGAAGATCACCTTCGGGTACATCGGCGACTACAACGGCAGCAGCCTGCCGGCGATCGCCCAGCAGCAGAAGCTCTGGCAGAAGTACGGCCTGGACGCCACCCTGAAGGTCTTCACCACCGGCCCGGTGCAGATCCAGGCGATGCAGACCGGCGACCTGGACTTCGGCTACATCGGCCCCGGCGCGTTCTGGCTGCCGGCGTCGGGCCAGGCGAAGATCGTCGCCATCAACACCCTCGGCGGCGCCGACCGGGTCATCGCCCAGCCCGGCATTACCTCGATGCAGCAGCTGCGCGGCAAGAAGGTCGGCGTGCCCGAGGGCACCTCCGGCGACATGATCCTGACCCTCGCCCTGCAGGCGGCCGGCATGACGAACAAGGACATCCAGCGGGTGCCGATGGACGCGGCCACGCTCGCGTCCGCGTTCGGCGCCAAGCAGATCGACGGCGCCGGGTTCTGGTACCCGGCGATCGCCAGCATCAAGAAGTCGGTGCCCGACCTCGTCGAGATCGCCGCCGACGAGACGTTCCAGGACAAGGTGCAGTTCCCCAACGCCTACGTGGCCGCCAACAAGGCCGTCAACGACCGGCCGGACGTGACGAAGAAGGTGATCCAGGTGCTGCGCGAGGCCACCGACTACCGCGCCGCGCACGGCGACGAGGCCATCGCCGCCGTCGCCGAGCTCACCAAGCAGCCCCTCGACGCGGTCAAGGCCGACGCCGGCCTCAACAAGGCGATGACCACCCAGGAGCTCGACCAGGCCACGAAGGACGGCACCGTCGAGAAGTGGCTCGCCGCGATGGGCGACTTCTTCGTCAGCGCCGGCAAGCTCAAGGAGAAGGCCGACCCCGGGTCGTACTACCTCGGCGACCTGTGGACCGGGGCGGCCGCCAAGTGAGTTCCCCCCGCAACATCCTGTTCCTCATGACCGACCAGCACCGGGTGGACACGCTCGGCGCGTACGGCAACGCGCTCGCGCGGACCCCGGTGCTGGACGAGCTCGCCCGCACCGGCACCCGCTTCGACCGCTGGTACACCCCGACCGCCATCTGCACCCCCGCCCGCGCGAGCCTGCTCACCGGCCAGGCCCCGTTCCGCCACAAGCTGCTGGCCAACCAGGAGCGCAACGTCGGCTACAGCGAGGACCTGCCCGACGGGGCGTGGACGTTCCCGCAGGCGTTGCGCGACCGGGGGTACAACTGCGGCCTGATCGGCAAATGGCACGCCGGCACCGCCAAGACGCCCGCCGACTACGGCCTCGACGGGGTGCACCTGCCGGGCTGGCACAACCCGGTCGATCACCCCGACTACCTGCGCTACCTCGCCGAGCGGGGGCTCCCGCCGTACCGGATCAGCGACCGCATCCGCGGCACCCTGCCCAACGGCGGGCCCGGCAACCTGCTCGCGGCCCGGCTGCACCAGCCCCTCGAGGCCACGTTCGAGTACTACCTCGCCACCCGCACGATCGAGATGCTGCACCGCTACGCCGACGAGGGCCGTCCGTTCTTCCTGGCGCTGCACTTCTTCGGCCCGCACCTGCCCTACATCGTGCCCGACGAGTACTTCGACCTCGTCGACCCCGGGAGCGTGCCGCTGCCGCGCTCGATCGCCGAGACGTTCCACGGCAAGCCGCCGGTGCAGCGCAACTACAGCGCGCACTGGACGTTCGACACGATGCCGATCGAGCAGTCGCGAAAGCTCATCGCCGTGTACTGGGGCTACGTGGCGCTCATCGACTCCCAGCTCGGCCGGGTTCTGGCGGCCCTGGCCGAGCTGGGGCTCACCGACGACACCTCGGTGTTCTTCACGTGCGACCACGGCGAGTTCACCGGCGCGCACCGGCTGCACGACAAGGGCCCGGCGATGTACGAGGACATCTACCGCACGCCCGGGCTGATCCGGGTGCCGGGCGCGCCGGCCGGGCAGGTCCGCGACGAGTTCGTGAGCCTCACCGACTGCACCGCGACGATCCTGCAGCTGGCGGGGGTCGCCGCCGACGAGCCGGTCGACTCGCGCAGCCTGCTGCCGCTGGTGCGCGGCGAGGCGCCGGCGTGGCAGCCGGACGTCGTCGCCGAGTTCCACGGCCACCACTTCCCGTACCCGCAGCGGATGCTGCGCACCGAGCGGTACAAGCTGGTTGTGAACCCGGACTCGACCAACGAGCTGTACGACCTGGCGCTCGACCCGGACGAGCTGCTGAACCTCTACGAGCTGCCGGAGATGGCGCCCGTGCGTTCGACGCTGATGGGGCGGCTGTACACCCTGCTGCGCGAGCGGGGCGACAACTTCCATCACTGGATGGCCTCCATGTACGACGTCGGCGACCTCGACCACGACCCGACGCTGAGCGGCCTCGACGAGTCAAGCTATAGCGGAAATGTCCGATAAGGTCCGGCCGAACGTGGTCATGATCCTCACCGACGACCACGGGGCGCACGCCATCTCGGCCTACGGCTCGGTCGTCAACCGCACGCCGCGCATCGACGAGATTGCACGGCTCGGCTGGCGCTTCGACAACTGCTTCGCCACCAACGCGCTGTGCTCGCCGAGCCGGGCGTCGATCCTCACCGGCACCTACAGCCACGTCAACGGCGTCACCACCCTGGTCACGCCGATCGACGCGAGCCAGCCGACGTTCGTGTCGCGGCTCAAGGGGGCCGGGTACGCCACCGCGATGATCGGCAAGTGGCACATGGGCGACGGGCCGGGCCACGACCCGCAGCACTTCGACTACTGGGACGTGTTCATCGAGCAGGGGGAGTACCGCGACCCGCGGCTGCTGTCCCGCGACGGGCTGCGCACGGTGCCCGGCTACGCCACCGACGTCGTCACCGACCTGGCGCTGTCGTGGATGGCCTCGGCGCCGGAGCCGTTCTGCGCGCTCATCTACCACAAGGCCCCGCACCGGCCCTGGGAGCCGCCCGTGCCGGTGCGGGACGAGCCGGTGCCGGTGCCGGGCACGTTCTTCGACGACTACGCCACCCGCAGCTCCTCGGCGCGGCGGGCGGCGATGCGCATCGCCGAGCACCTCGGCCGGGAGGACCTCAAGGCCGACCCGCCGCCGGGGCTGTCCTACGAGGACGAGGCGCTGTGGAAGTACCGGCGGTTCATGACCGACTACCTCGCGTGCGTCGCCTCCGTCGACGACAACGTCGGCCGCGTCACCGACTGGCTGCGCGAGCGCGGCCGGTTCGCCGACACGCTGCTGATGTACGCCTCCGACCAGGGGTTCTTCCTCGGCGAGCACGGCTGGTTCGACAAGCGGTTCATGTACGAGGAGTCGCTGCGCATGCCGCTCGTGCTCTCCTACCCGGCGCGGCTGCCGGCCGGGCGGGTCTTCGCCGACATCGTCACCAACGTCGACTGGGCGCAGACGATCCTCGACGCGGCCGGCGTCGGGCACCACCCGCGGATGCAGGGCCGCAGCTTCTGGCCGGACCTGCTCGGCGCGCCCGAGGCGCCGGCCGCGGAAGGGATGTACTACCGCTACTGGGAGCACGACGACGTCTTCCACAAGGCGCCGGCACATTACGGGTACCGCACCGCGACCCACAAGCTCATCTACTTCTACAACGACGGGCTCGGCCTGCCCGGCACCGGCGCGTTCACCTACCCGCCGGAGTGGGAGCTCTACGACCTCGTCGCCGACCCGGCCGAGACCCGCAACGTGTACCACGACCCGGCGTACGCCGCCGTGCGCGACGAGCTGACCCTGGCCATGTGGCGCGAGCAGGCCCGCCTCGGCGACGCGCCGCACCCGGCCCAGCCGCGGCCGGCGGGTGCCTGATGTCGTGCTGCCACCCGCAGGAGCCGCCCCGCGGCCCCGCACCGCCGCCGCCACCGGCCGGCGGCGGGCGCCACGACGCCGAGCAGGTCGTGGTGCCGGCGCAGACGTTCGCGATGGGCGACGCACACGGCGACGGCGCCCGCCCCGACGGCGAGGGCCCGGTGCACGACGTGCGCCTCGAGGCGTTCGCCATCGATGCGACCGCGGTGACGGTGCGCGACTTCGCCCGGTTCGTCGCCGAGACCGGCTACCGCACGGAGGCGGAGACGTTCGGCTACTCCGCCGTGTTCCACCTGTTCCTCGCGGCGGAGGACGGTGACGTCCTGGGCCGGTCGCCGCAGACGCCGTGGTGGCTCGGGGTGCGCGGCGCCGACTGGGCGCACCCGTCCGGCCCGCTGTCCACCGTGGACGGTGCCGAGGACCACCCGGTCGTGCACGTCTCGTGGAACGACGCGGCCGCCTACTGTGCGTGGGCCGGGCGCCGCCTGCCGACCGAGGCCGAGTGGGAGTGCGCGGCCCGCGGCGGCCTGCCCGGCGCCCGCTACCCGTGGGGCGACGACCTGCCGGACGGCGAGTGGCCGTGCAACATCTGGCAGGGCGAGTTCCCGGCCCGCAACACGGCGGCCGACGGCTTTGCGGCGACCGCGCCCGTCCGCTCGTACCGCCCGAACGCCTACGGCCTGTGGCAGTCGGTCGGCAACGTGTGGGAGTGGTGCGCCGACTGGTTCGACCCCGGCTACTACGCCCGATCGCCCCTGGACGACCCGCGCGGGCCGGCGGAGGGTCACGCCCGGGTGCTGCGCGGCGGGTCCTACCTGTGCCACGACTCGTACTGCAACCGGTACCGCAACAGCGCCCGCTCCTCGAACACCCCCGACTCGTCGATGGGCAACGCCGGCTTCCGCACCGTGGGCGCGATCACGGTTTTTCACGAAGATTCTCGTGTAAATTCGAGGGCGTGACGGACGAGACGAGCCACGGGGCGCTGGCCTCGGCCAGCCGGCGGCGGGTGCTGGACGCACTGCGCGCCGCCGCCGGGCCGCTCGACGCCCGGGAGCTGGCCGCCGCGACCGGGCTGCACGCCAACACGGTCCGGTTCCACCTCGACGTGCTGGCCCGGGCGGGGTTCGTCACCGAGTCGGCCGCGCCGGTGGGCGGGCGCGGCCGGCCCCGGATCACCTACTCCAGCGCCACCCCGGCCGCCGGCGGCGGCTACGAGCTGCTGGCCGAGATCCTCGCGGCCGGCATCGAGGCCGGCGGCGGTGCCGAGCCGGCCGGGCGGGCCTGGGCCGAGGGCGCGCCGGCGCAGGGGTTCGACGACGCCGAGGCGCGCACCATGGCGCTGTTCACCGAGCTCGGCTTCGACCCGCGCCGCGCCGGCGACGGCGGCATCGAGCTGCACGCCTGCCCGTTCCTCGCGGTCGCCCGCCGCCACCCCGGCGTCGTGTGCAACGTCCACCTCGGGCTGCTGCGCGCGACCGTCGAGGGCGCGGCCGACGCGACGCTCACCCCGTTCGCCCGGCCGGGCGTCTGCCTGGCCCGGCTCAGCGCCACCCGATAGGAGAACCCGTGCTCACCGCAGCCAACGCCGAGATCGTCCGCGCCACCCTGCCCGTCGTCGGGGAGCACCTCGACGCGATCACCGCGACGTTCTACGACACCATGCTGGCCGAGCGGCCGGAGCTGCGCGACCTGTTCAGCCGCAGCGCGCAGGCCAGCGGCGAGCAGCGCCGCGCCCTGGCCGCCGCGGTCGCCGGGTTCGCCACCGCGCTCGTCTCCGCCGAGGCCGACGTGGACGTTCTCGTGGGGCGGATCGCGCACCGGCACGCCTCGCTCGGGATCACGCCGCAGCAGTACACCATGGTCGGGCGCTACCTGCTCGGCGCGGTCGGCGCCGTGCTCGGCGAGGCGGTCACCCCGGCCGTGGCGGCGGCCTGGGACGAGGTCTACTGGCTCTTCGCGGTGCGGCTCATCGGGCTCGAGTCGCGGCTGTACACCCGCGCCGGCGTCGAGGCGGACGAGCCCTGGCGCGAGTACACCGTCGCCCGCCGCCACGCCGACGCCGACGACACCGTGTCGCTCATCCTCGTGCCCGCCGACGGCGGCTCGGCGCCGCACTTCGACGCCGGGCAGTACGTCACCGTCGCCGTCCGGCTCCCCGACGGCGGCCGGCAGCTGCGGCAGTACTCGCTGTCCCAGGCGCCCGGCGGCGCCGCGCTGCGCGTCACCGTGCGCCGGGTGCCCGGCGGCCTGGTGTCGGGCTTTCTGCACGACAACATCGGCGAGGGCGATCGGCTCACGCTGAGCGCGCCCTACGGCGACCTCACGCTGCGCCCGGGCGCCTCGCCGCTGGTGCTCGTCAGCGCCGGCGTCGGCATCACGCCGATGGCCGCGATCCTCGACCACGTCGCCCGCACCCAGCCCAACCGTGAGGTCGTCGCGGTGCACGCCGAGCGGGGACCGGGCCGGCACCCGCTGCGCGCCGACGTCGCCGGCAGCGGCGCGCGGCTGCGCTCGTTCCGGCACCTGGTCTGGTACGAGGAGCCGGGCGAGCACGCCGCGAGCGCGCACGTCCGGCCGGGCATGGTCGAGCCGGAGCTCATCCCGCTCAGCCCGGACAGCGAGGCCTATCTGTGTGGGCCCATCCCGTTCATGCGCACCGTGCGGGCGGCACTGCGCGAGCGCGGGCTGCCCGCCGAGCGCATCCACTACGAGGTGTTTGGCTCCGGTGTACCCGTGACGAGATGATGTCGGCATGGACGTACTGCCGTCCGCCGACGTGCTCGCCGTCCTCGACGCCGACCCGCAGGGGTGGGCGTTCGCCAGGGCGGTGCGCTCCGCGGGCACCGGCGAGATCGAGGACTTCGAGCTGCTGTACCTCAACGACGCCGGCGCCCGCTACCTCGACCGGCCCCGCGCCGAGCTGATCGGCGGGCGGTACCGGCAGCTGTGGCCGGACACTGTCAACGGGGCGACGATGCCGCTGTACCGCAAGGTCGTCGAGGCCCGCGAGGCGGTCACGCGCACCGTCTACTACGACCGGCCGAGCGTGTCGGGGCATTTCGAGCTGTGGATCGGCCCCAGCGGCGACGGCTTCGCGGTCCGCTTCGTCGACCTGCGCGCCGTCACGCTGGGGCCGCAGTCGCAGGGCGGCACCCGCCTCTACGAGGTGCTCGACGCCGCCTTCGACGGCTTCACGCTGCTGCGCGCGCTCCGCGGGCCGGACGGGGCAGTGCTGGACTTCGCCTGCGACTACGTCAACCGGCTCGGCGCCGCCCTGACCGGCCGCTCGGTGGAGGACTGCATCGGCCGGCGCTGGAGCGAGCTGGCCGGGACCGTCGACCGGCACGACCTGGCCGAGCGGTGGCGCGGCGTCGTGCAGACCGGCCGGCCGTGGCGCTCGCAGCTGCGCTACCCCGAGGCCGCGCGGGTGTGGGAGGTCAGCGCCGCGCGGGCCGGCGACGACTCCGTCGCCGTGTCGTTCCGCGACGTCACGCGGCAGGTGCGCCAGCAGGAGCGGGTCGAGCTCAGCATGGGCGCCGCGCGCCGGTCGGCGGCCCGCACCGCCGCGCTGCAGGCGGTCACCTCGGCGCTGGTCGCGGCCAGCACCTCCGCCGACGTCTACGCCGCGATCGGGTCGGTGCTGCGCCCTTCGGCCGGCGGGCAGGGCCTCGCGCTGCTGCTGCGCCGCGGCGGGAACCTGGTGCTGGCCTACCACGCCGGCTACGAGCCCCCGGTCGTCGAGCGGCTCCGGGAGGTACCCCTGGAGCATCCATATCCGGCGACGGACGTGGCCCGCACCGGCCGGGCCCGCTACCTGACCAGCCTCGCCGAGTTCGTGCACGCGCAGGCGGCCGGGCCGGGCGAGCCGATACCGAGCGGCGGGCGGCAGGCGTGGGCGTTCCTGCCCCTCGCCGTCGGCGGCGACGTGCTCGGCACGCTCGTCGTCGGCTACGGCGCGCCGCGCGACTTCGACGACCACGAGCGGGCCAACCTCGCCGCCTTCGCCGGACTGTGCGCGCAGGCGATGCAGCGGGCGCTGCTGTTCGAGGCGCAGCTGTCCATCGCCGGCGAGCTGCAGCGGGCCCTGCTGCCCGCCGAGCTGCCGGAGGTGCCCGGGCTGCGCCACGCCGCGCGATACCTGCCGTGGACGCACGGCGCCGAGGTCGGCGGGGACTGGTACGACGTCATCCCGCTCGGCGCCGACGTCGTCGCGGTCGTCATCGGCGACGTCGTCGGCCACAACGCCACCGCCGCGGCGGTGATGGGCCAGGTCCGCAACGCCCTGCGCGCCTACGCCGCCGAGCGGCACAGCCCGTCCGTGGTCATGCACCGGGTCAACCAGCTGCTGCTGGACCTGCACCCCGACGCCGTCGCCACCTGCTGCTACCTGGAGCTGCACCTCGCCGAGGGCACCGCGACCGCGGTCCTGGCCGGGCACCCGCCGCCGGTCCTGCGCGCCGCCGGCCGGGCCGGCACCATGCAGCTGCGCACCGGGCCGCCGCTCGGCGTCAGCGCCAGTGCCGGCTTCGCCGAGTCCACCTTCCTCGTGCCCGGCGGCGCCAACCTGCTGCTGTACACCGACGGCCTCGTCGAGGACCGCCGCTACCACTTCGACGACGGCCTCGCCGACCTGTGCGACGCCGTGCGCGCCGCACCCTCGTCCGACCCCGACGACATGCTCGACCACATCCTCGAAGCCGGCGTCGGCCCGCGCCCGCGCACCGACGACGTGGCCCTGGTGTGCCTCGCCGTCGAGCCCCGTCCGGTGCCCGCTGGCACCGAGCGGCCCAGCGCGCAGCGGCGCTTCCGCGGCGACGCGGTCAGCGCGTCCGCCGCCCGCCGCTTCGCCGCCGACGTGCTCACCGCCTGGGGCGAGCGCCGCCTCGCCGACGACGTCCTGCTGCTGCTCGACGAGGTCGTCACCAACGCCATCCAGCACACCGTCGGCGCCGTGCACGTGCGCCTCGAGCTCGGCCCGGCCCGGGTGCGGGTCTCCGTTGCCGATCGCAGCGAGCGCCCGCCGAGCCCCCGCCGGGCCGGCGCCGAGGCCGAGAACGGCCGCGGCCTGCTCATCGTGGCGTCGCTCGCCGCCGCGTGGGGCACCGTCCCCGTCGCCGGCGGCGGCAAGGAGGTCTGGTTCGAAATCCCGCGGGTGTCGCCCGCGCCCTCCGGCGATTAGGCTGGTGGCAGGCGGATCGATCACGGGGGACGCATCGATGAGCGCGCGGGAGATCGTGACCGCGCTGCTTGCCGCCCTCATGCGCCCGCCCCGAGCCCTGCCGCCCAGGGCGGTGCTGGCCGCCGAGCGCGGCTGGCACTACGCCCGCTCCTTCAGCGCCGACGGCTTCGGCGCCCTCGAGCGGCGCTGGCGGGCCGCGCACGTGCACGACGTCGACGACCTCGACCCGGCCGACGAATTGACCGGCGCCCTCGACGACGGCCCGGCCTTCACCGTCTTCGACGCCGCCGTGCTGGGCGAGCCGTCGCGGCGCACGGTCTGCGTCGTGCACCTGCCGGTCGCGCTGCCGCCGGTCGCCGTCGTGCCCGACCCCGACAACGGCGAGCCCGAGGCCGAGGGGCGCGTCGGCCCGGTGCCGCCGTGGGCGCCGCTGGGCTTCCAGCGCCCCGCCGAGCTCGACGGCGCGCCGCCGGCCGAGCACCCCGGCTTCGCCGAGGAGATCGTCACCGGCGAGGTCCTGGACTTGACCCGGCGGCACGCGCTCACCGGCTGGCGCATCGCCGGCCGGGACCTGCTGTGGGTGTCCCGCCCCGCCGACGGCCCGCTGCCGCCGGACCGGGTCGTCGAGGTCGTGCTCGCGCTGGCCGCGCTGGCCCGGGCCCTGCCGCCGGGCGTGGTGGCCCGCTACGCCGTTTCCTGAGCTACGACCTCCACTCCGTGGCCGAATTTGTCGGAGGGCGTGGTGGCCGGCTACGCCGTTTCCTGAGCTACGACCTTCACTCCGTGGCCGAATTTGTCGGATATTTCATGATTCATCGGCGTCATGTGCGACTCTGCTCCAGGCCGTCCAGCAGCGCGGTGAGGCCCGTCGCGAAGGTGTCGTCCGGTGCGGCGGCGTAATCGGCCGACGCAGTCTCCAGCCGGGCGCGCAGGCGCGGGAACTGCGCGGCCACCGCGCGGGCCTGGGCCATCGCCTCGGCCATCTGCGCCGCCGCGTCGCCGCCCTCGCGGCGCATCTTGTTGGCCATCGACGCCGCCGCGGCAACGCCGAGGGCGTTGCCCAGCACGAATGTGAACACCGCGGCCGAGGCCCGGTCGGGAGCGGCGCCGACGAACCCGGCCGCCTCGAACACGGCCAGGCTGTGATCGTCGTGGCGGGCCTTGCCGGCGCCGAACAGCACGTAGGAGCCGAACGCCTGCACCAGCCACGGGTGCCCGGTGAGCATCGCGTGCACGGCCGTGGCCGTCGCCGTGGCCGCCGGCCGCCAGCCGACCTCGTCGGGGTCGGGCAGCGGCAGGTCGCTCCAGAGCCGGTCGGCGGCCAGCGCGATGAGGTTCTCCTTGCTGCCGACGTGCCAGTAGACGGCCGTGGCCGCCGAGTTGAGCCGCTTGCCCAGCGCCCGCATGTTGAGCCCGTCGAGGCCCTCCTCGTCGAGCAGCTCGACGGCGGTGCGGACGATCTGGTCCCGGCTGAGCGTGTCCCGCGGCATCCCCGAATCCTACTTGCACTTTGTTCAAGTGTCGGCGTACGGTCGGACTTGAACAAAGTGCAAGTCAACGGAGGAGCGGGTCATGGGGCTGCAGGAGTTCGTTTCGCAGAACGCGCGGGAGCACGGCGTGCCGGGCATGGCCGTGGGCGTGCTGGCCGGCGGCGCCGAGGAGTACGCGGTGCACGGCGTCACCAGCGTCGACAACCCGCTGCCGGTCGACCGCGACACGCTGTTCCAGCTCGGCTCGGTGACCAAGACGTTCACCGCCACCGCGCTGGTGCGCCTGGCCGGGCAGGGCCGCGTCGACCTGGCGGCCCCGGTGCGCGCCTACGTGCCCGAGCTGACCCTGCCCGACGAGCGGGCGGCCGCCGCCATCACCGTCGCGCAGCTGCTCAACCACACTGCCGGCCTGGACTGGAACGTCATCGCCGACAACGGCGACGGCGACGACGCCCTGGCCCGCTTCGTGGCCGGGCTCGCCGGCGTCAACCTCGTCGCCGAGCCCGGCGCCCGCGCCTCCTACAGCCAGGCCGGCTACAACCTCGCCGGCCGCGTGATCGAGAAGGTCACCGGCCTGCCCTTCGAACGGGCGGTCGCCGACCTGCTGCTCGACCCGATCGGCCTGCGCTCCACGTTCTTCGCCCCGGACGACGTGATGACCCGCCGCTTCACCGTCGGGCACAACCTCGCCGAGGACGGCACCGCCTCGGTGACCCGCCCGTGGCGCCCGGCCGGGCGTGGCAACAACCCCGGCGGCGGCCTCGCGTCGTCGGTCGCCGACCAGCTGCGGTGGGCCGCCTTCCACCTCGGCGACGGCGCCGGGCTGCTGCCGGGCGAGGCTCTGCACGGCATGCGGCGCCCGACGGTACCGCTGCGCGGCACGTCGCTCGGCGACGCGCTGGGCCTCTGCTGGTTCCTGCGCGAGATCGACGGCGTGGCCACGATCGGCCACGGCGGCTCGGCGATGGGCCAGTTCGCCGACCTGCTGCTCGTGCCGGAGCGCGGCTTCGCCGTCATCGCCGTGTCCAACGCCAACCCGACCGGCACCCCGTGCAACCAGGCCGCCATCCGGTGGGCGCTGGAGCACTACCTGGGCGTTGTCGAGCGGGACCCGCAGCCCGAGCCCTACGACCCGGCGCGGGCCCTGGAGGTCTCCGGCGGGTACGGCAACGACGCCATGACCCTCACCATCGCCACCGACGGCGCCGGCCTCACCCTCGACGTCCGCATCCGCCCGCAGATTCGCGCCGCAGCGAAGACGGAGCTGCCGGCCGACCACGAGCCGGCCCCGATCGGGCTGCTGTCCGGCGACGACTACGTCATCACGGCCGGCGGGCTGAAGGGCCAGCGCGGCTTCTTCACCCGCGACGCCTCGGGCGCGGTCACCGGCGTCGACCTGGCCGGCCGCCTGTTCACCCGCGCCTGACGGGCGCCGCCGGCGGGCTCAGATCATGCACGTGCAGCGGCCTGACCGTTCGCTAAGATCCGTCGCGTGTTGAGGATGATCAACGTTGCGGCCGCGGCAGTCCTGCTCGCCGGATGTGCGGCGCAACCGGGTGACGCCGCGAACGCCGCGCCGACGGCGGCGGGCACCCGCCCGGCGCTGTGCGACACGGCGCAGCCCGCGCGGCTGCAGCCCTTCCCCTTCAACAAGGACGCGAAACTGCGCGACCAGACGATCGGCGCGGGACGGGGCGGCGGCATCCCGGGGTACACCGGCGGCATCGCGACCTTCGAGGACCTCTCGGCCGCCGAGCTCGCCTGGCTGATCGACGAGCGTTTCATCGACCCCTACGAGACCCAGAACGCCGCGCCGTCCGCCTGGGAGATCTTCCAGTTCCTGTGCGGGCACACCGGCGTCCGGGCGGCCGGGTATGTGGTGAGCATCGACCGCCCGGACTACCGCACCTCGCTCGAGGACATCTCATCGCCGTCGATCGACGTGGCGCTGCGCAAGGACGCCGAGCCCTTCTGCGCGGACGCGGACGAGACCACGTTCGACGGCCGCCTCGAATGCTTCTGGGACTGATCCGGCGATGCACCTCGAGCGTTTGATCGCCCTGCTGGGCCTGCCGGCGACCGCGACCGTCCCCGCCGCCGACTGGTCCTCGATCGGCCCCGTGCCCGACGACTACCGGGCCTTCGTCGACGCCTACGGCGCCGGCCTGGTCGACGACCATCTCACCGTGTGCGCCCCGGGCGCACCGCGCGACTGGGCCGACCTGGCGCCGCACAACGCCTGGGCGCAGGAGTGCGTCCGCCTGGACTTCGCCGGCCCCGGCAACTACGAGGGCGACTGGCCGGTCGGCGACGCGTCACACTGGACCGCGGACCGCGAGGACGTCCCGTCGTGGTTCACGCCGGGCGACGACCTGTTCTCGTGGGGCAGCACCGGCAACGGCGACCTGCTGTTCTGGCACGTGCGGCCGGGCGTCGCCCCGAACGACTGGCCCGTGGTCCTCAAGGAGGAGGGCACGTACTGGGAGCGTTTCGACGCCCCCTTCGCCGCGACACTGGCCGGCCTGCTGGCGGGCGAGATCGAGTCCGAGTACCTGAGCCATTGGCTGCGCGGCCCGCACTCCTACCACCTCTGAACGCATCCGTACTCGTGACTCGTCAGCCGGCGGGGTCGGGTAGTCGGGTGAGCTCCGTCGCGGCCAGGTCGCGGACCCTGGCGTCGGGGTCGGCGGTGTAACGGTGCAGCAGGTCGCGGGCGGCGGCGGGGGACAGGTGGCGGGCCAGCACCGCGACGCGCTGGCGGACCGAGGCGTCCGGGTCGTCGGCCAGGGCCAGCAGGAGAGGCGACCAGCGGGACCTGTCGCCGGAGGTGCTGGCGACGCCGCTTAGCGTGGCGGCGCGGACCTCCGGCTCGGGGTCGGTCGCCAGCTGGGTGAGCTTCGGTGGTACCCGTGGATCGGCCTCGGCCGCCTGTGCCAGGGCCTTGGCGGCGTCGATGCGCAGCTCCGGGTCCGGCGAAGTGGCCAGGCACAGCAACGCGTCGACCGCCGGCCGGTCGCCGATCTCGCCCAGGGCGTGGCGGGCGTGGGAGCGAACGCTCGAGTCGGGGTCGTCGAGCAGGCGCAGGAGCGCGGGGGTGGCCTCGGGGCTGCGGAGGCGGCCGAGCGCGTACGCGGCCATCGAGCGCACGCGCGGGGACAGGTCGGTGGTCACGGACGCCACCGGCGCGACGGCGTCGGGGCGGGCGGTGAAGCCGAGGCGACTCACCGCCGAGACGCGGACCTGCTCCTGGAAGTCGTGCAGCGCCGCCACGATGACGGCGAAGGTGTCGTCGTCGCCGGCGGGGTCCGGCAGCGAGGCGATCGCCATGGAGCGGATCTCCACGTCGGGGTCGGCCGCCGCCGTCGTCAGGAGGGCGACCTCGTCGGTGCCGGGGACGAAGCCCAAGGCCCACACGCCAACGCGGCGCAGTGCCGGGGCGTCGGCGGTGGCGAAGGACTGGGCGATCGGGCGGGCGGCCTCGGGGTCGGCCTCCAGCAGCTCGATGATCTCGACCGACAGGGAGTCCTGGTCGTCGTTGAGGTCGCGGGCCGCGGCGTGCAGCAGGGTGGGCAGGGCCGCGGTGCCCTGGATGCCGGCGAGGACGGCGGCGATCAGGTCGCGGCCGTAGAAGTTCTGCTCGTCGAGGAACTGCGACATGGCCGCCTCCAGCCGCGGCACCAGCGCGGCATCGCCGGACTCCGCGAGGGCCGTAAGGGTGGGCGCGATGTCGTCGTAGTCGTCCTCGAGGTCCGTGGCGTGGCGGACCACGGCGTCCAGGGCGGCGGCGGTGCCGATCATGCCGTCACCTTGCCACACCCGACGGTTTCGCGGAGGCTGGCGATATGGGGACGGGGACATCCGAGAGGCTTGCCGAGGTCTATGCGGCCTTCAACCGGCGGGACATTGCGGCGCTGATGGCGGCGATGACCGCGGACGTGCTGTGGCCCAACGGCTGGGAGGGCGGCACGATCCGCGGGCGGGACGCGGTGACCGACTACTGGCGGCGGCAGTGGGGCGAGATCGATCCCACCGTCGTGCCGACCGCCTACGAGGCCGAGGCGGACGGGCGTACCGCCGTCACCGTGCATCAGGTCGTACGCGACAGGTCGGGCGGTGTGATCTCGGATCACACGGTCATGCATCTCTACCGCTTCGAGGGCGATCTCGTGGCGGAGATGGAGATCCGGGACGTCTTGGGTGCGTCTGAGTAGTGGGTGCCCGGCGGGGCGCACCCGCAGTGGTCGCGATCGCCACGACGGCGTTACAGGGCGGGTCCATCGTTGGCCGTCAGGGGCAGGATGGCCGTGACGACGAAGCTCGTGTTGGCTTGCAGGGTTGCGGTGAGGTGGCCGCCGGCGGATTCGGCTCGCTCGCGCATGCCGATGAGGCCATGGCCGGTTCCTGGGCCACTGCGACCGTGCGTGGCGGGGTTGGTGACGGTAATGGTGAGGGTGTGTTGGGTGTATTTGAGGTCCACGTCCGTGTGCGCTCGGATGCTGTGTTTGCTGGCGTTGGTGAGAGCTTCTTGCACGATGCGGTAGGCGGCGAGGTCTGCTGAGCCGGTCATCGGCCGTGGGGTGCCGTGCTGGGTGAGCTGGATGTGGAGACCTGCGGTGCGGAACGACTCGATCAGGCCGCCGATTTCGGCGAAGGTCGGTACGGGCTGGAGGGATTCCGGTTCGTCGTCGGCGCGTAACAGCCCGACGGTGGCGCGTAGTTCGTCGAGGGCAGCCCGGCTGGTTTCCTTGATGCCGGCGAGGGCTTGGTAGGCCCGTTCGGGATCGGTGCGTAGCAGGTGGTGGGCGACGCCGGCTTGGGCGTTGACGAGGGTGATGTGGTGGGCGACCACGTCGTGCAGTTCCCGCGCGATGCGAACGCGTTCCTCGCGGACTTGCCGGCGCGCTTCTGACTCGCGGCTGTGCTCGGCTTCGATGGTGCGGCGTCGTTCCTGGAGCAGGAGTGCGTGTTGGTTGCGGACCGCGTCGCCGACGGCGACAGCGACGGCGATGTAGTTGATCGGCAGGAGGTTGCCGAGGTCGGAGAAGTGGTTGGGCAGCCAGCGGATCGAACTGGCGGTGAGCAGGACGGCGGCCAGGATGCCGAGGATCGCGGCGGTTCGCCGGTCGGTGATTGCGGCGACGGTGTAGAGCGCGACGATGGTGGCGACGTCGATCACGACCGTATGCGGGGCAATGAACGGCAGGGCGGCGCCGCACAGCGTGGTCACGACCGCGACGGTCCGGGGATGGCGGTGACGTAGCAGCAGCGCGAGCGCACCGATCAGGAGGAGCGCGACCTGTGGGATCGGGGGGTTCTGCGGGTGAAGGGCCGGGTTCTCGACCGCGGCCTCGTCGGGGCCATGGCTGAACGCGAGCTCGGCCATGCCGATCAGGATGACGAGCAGCGACAGGCCGGCCGCGCGGATCTGGCGCATGTCTAGCGCTGCCCGGGTGTGACGAGGCCGGTCTCGTAGGCGAACACGACGAGCTGGGCGCGGTCTCGGGCGCCGATCTTGGCCATGGCGCGGTTGACGTGGGTCTTGGCGGTGGCAGCGCTGATGGTCAGCCGGCGCCCGATCTCCTCGTTGGATAGTCCGGTGCCGGCCAGCGCGGTGATTTCCTGCTCGCGGGGGGTGAGTTCGCTCAGCCTGTCGTCGATGGCGGTGACGACCGAGGCAGGAACTTGGAGGAACCGTTCGATGAGCGATGTGGTCGCGGCGGGCGAAAGGAGGGCCTCGCCGGCGGCGACGGTGCGGACCGCGTCGAGCAGGTCGGCGGGATCGACGCCCTTGCCGAGGAAACCGCTGGCGCCGGCGCGCAGAGCGGCCAGGACGTGCTCGTCGGTCTCGAAGGTGGTCAGGATGAGCACTCGGGTGCCTGCCAGGCGCGGTGTTGCCGCGATGCGGCGGGTGGCGTCGATCCCGTCGCTGCCCGGCATCCGGATGTCCATCACGACCACATCCGGGTGGGTCTGCAGAGCTTTGGTGACGGCCTCGTCCCCGGTCGATGCCTCTGCCACCACGTCGAGGTCCGGCTCGGCGTCGAACAGCAGCCGGAAGGTGGCCCGAAGGAGCGCCTGGTCGTCGGCGAGCAAAACGCGAATCGTCACGAGGTCTGCCTTCTGTGATCCTGCCGGTTCGGTCTCATTCTCCGTCGTTTCCGCAGCGCCGGGGCGGGGCATGCCCAGGCGCTGCGGATCTCCTTCCGGTGTCGCCGGGATCAGCCGACAGGTGCACCGACGGGCTCAGGGATGTCTGCGGCAGTCGTGGCGTCCGCCGGCGCCGCTTCGGCGGTTCCCTCGACGGCCAGATGCGGAGTGATCTTCTCGGCCCAGCCGGGGTAGTACCAGTTGGCTTTGCCGATCATGGTCATCAGTGCGGGGATGAGTGTCAGACGTACGACGAACGCGTCGATGAGGACCGCAAGGCCCAGTCCGAGGCCGATGGCTGAGACGATGCGTTCTCCGTCGAATGCAAAGGAGGCGAACACCCCGAGCATGATCAGGGCGGCGGTGGCGATGACCCGGCCGGTTTCGGTGACCCCGACGCGGACTGCGCGCCGATTGTCCTTGCCTGCGGCCCATTCCTCGTGGATCCGGCTGACGAGGAAGACCTGGTAGTCCATCGACAGACCGAACACGATTCCGACGATCATGACCGGGACGATGTATGTGATCGGTGCGCCGCTGCCGACCCCCATCAGCTGGCTGCCCCACCCGAACTGGAACACCGCGGTGATTGCGCCGAGACCGACGAGAATGCTGGTGACGTTACTGAGCGCTCCGACCAGCGGCACGAGCAGGCTGCGGAAGGCGATAACCAGGAGCAGGAAGCCGAGCACGGCGATGATGCCGAGGTACAGCGGCAGCTTGCCGAGCAGCGCATCGGACATGTCCTGACTGGTGGCCGCGCCGCCGCCGACGTAGGCGTGCAGGTTCGTGCCGGCTTGGGCGGCGGGAATGACGTCGTTGCGCAGCCGTTCGATCAGATCTGCGGTGTCCTGGGCCTGTGCACTGCTGCGCGGGATGATGACCAGTGAGTGGATGGTGCCGTCGGCCGAGGCCGCGGTCGGGGCGACCGAAGCGACGTCGGGCACAGATGCCAGCTTGCCGGCCAGCGTGGTGAACGCCTGCTGGGACTGCTGGTCGGGGGTGTTCGCCGCGATCATCAGCGGGTTGTCGAAGCCGTCGCCGAACGCGGCCGAGGTCATGGCGTAGTACTGGTGGGTCTGGGAGGCCGCGGGGTCGCTGCTGGCATCGGCCTCACCGACGCTCATCTTCAGGGCCGGAGCGGCCAGCACAACGACCACGACCAGGGCGAGGGGAGCCATCAGCCAGGGCGCCCTCTGCACGATCCGCGCCCATGTGCCGGCGAGCCGGCGATCCCGCGGCTTGCCCGTCGAGCTTTCGACGACGCCCCGCGCCAGCTGGGCGCGTTGGCGCTTGGACAGGACTTTGTGGCCGAAACTGCCCAGCAGGGCCGGCAGCAGGGTCAGGGCCGCGATGACGGTGACCGCGACAGTGACCGCAGCGGCTTCGCCCATGCCGGTGAGTACGCCCATGCCGACCACGCGGATGCCGAGCAGGGCGACGATGACGGTGAGACCGGCGAAGATGACCGCCCGGCCGGACGTGTCGATCGCCCGGGCGACCGCGTCCGGCACGGTCTGACCGGCGAGCAGGCCCTTGCGGGTGCGGTTGACGACGAACAGGGCGTAGTCGATGCCGACCGCCAGGCCCATCATCGAGGCCATCGTGATGGAGGTCGAGTCCAGTGAGAACAGATGCGAGCCGACCACGACCAGCAGCAGCGACACGACCACGCCGGCGACGCCGGTGACCAGTGGCAGCAACGACGCCCGCCACGACCGAAACATCAGCATCAGCAGCGCCAGGGCGGCGATCAGGCCGATGACCTCCGGACCGTGGGAGGACTGCGGTTGTGTGTCGAAGGCCGTGCCGCCGTAGGTGAACTCGACGCCGCCGATGTGGGCGTCGGTGACGACCTTCTCGACCGGGCCGACGTCGGCGCCCTTCTGCAGCACCACCTGTGCGTAGGCGGTGTTGGCCTGAGCGGCGACCTGCTGTGCCCCAGCATCGGTGTAGGGGCTCACCACCGACACGACGCCCGGCTGCCCGGCGATCTGGTCGAGCATGGTTGTGACCTCGGTCTTCACCGTTGCCGAGGTGACCAGTCCCGAGGTCGCATGCCAGACGACCTTGCCGACGGTGTTCGCCTCGGCGTTGCCCCGCACCTGCGCCAGCAGCGCGTACGCCTTCGACGACTCGCTGTCGGGCATGTCGGCCGACGTCTTGAACGCCGAGCCGCCCAGCACGACTGCGGCGATCAGACCCACAGCCATCAGGATCCAGCTGGCAAAAACTGTCCTGCGGTGCTTGACGCACCAGCGGGCCAGAGCAGACATGGGAGAGGTCCTTTCGTCGCGACCGTGGCAGAAGAACGACTCCACTGTCGCGCCGCGGCCCGTGCCCGTCGTCGGCCCAACGCGGTCATCGCACCTGCCGCAACTGCTGCACAACCCGCCGCCGTACAGCACCTGCGGTACGCCTGAAGTCCTCTGAGCGTCAGCTGTGTACCGAGGTCTTCAGCGCGTTTTCGGCGTGGTCAGGCCGTGGTCGTAGGCGAAGATGACCGCCTGTACCCGGTCACGGGCACCGATCTTGGCGAGGACCCGTCCGACGTGCGTTTTCACGGTCGACTCGGACAGGACGAGCCGTTCGGCGATCTCCCCGTTGGTCCAGCCCTGGCCGATGGCGATCAGGATCTCCCGCTCGCGTTCGGTGAGCGCTGCCAGGCGGGCGTCGGGTCGGTCGGTGGGGCTGCTCAGATGTGGGGCGAACGCGTCCAGCAGCCGTCGGGTCAGGGCTGGGGCGATGATTGCGTCGCCGCCGGCGACGGACCGGATGCCGGCCAGGAGTTCGTCGGGGCGAGCGTCCTTGAGCAGGAAGCCGCTGGCGCCGGCGCGCAGTGCGGCGTGCACGTACTCGTCGAGGTCGAACGTCGTGAGGATGAGGATGCGCGATCGGCCGGTGGCGGCGGTGAGGCGGCGGGTGGCTTCGATGCCGTCGACGCCGGGCATCCGGATGTCCATGAGGATGACGTCGGGGCGTAGCACTTCGGCTTGGCGGATGGCTTCGGCGCCGTTGGCGGCCTCGCCGATGACCTCGGTGTCGGGGTTGGCTTCGAGCAGCATCCGGAAGCCGAGTCGTTGCAGCGGCTGGTCGTCGACGATGAGAACAGTGATCATGATCGGCTGGGTTCGGTCTTCTCGTGGTCGGGATGGTGCAGGACGGCAGTGACGGTCCAGCCACCGTGCGGGTCGGGTCGCGCGTCGACGGTCCCGTTGTAGATGGCGGCACGTTCGCGCATGCCGATCAGGCCCTGCCCGTCGTGCGGGGCGGCCGATGGCGGATATGGACGGTCGGGTGCGCCGGTGTCGTGGACATTGATGGTCATGGTGCGCTCGTCCGCCGTCAGGGCGAGGTGGATGACGGTGTGCGGGCCGGCGTAGCGCAGGCTGTTGGTGAAGGCTTCCTGCACGATGCGGTAGGCGGCGAGCTGCACTCCCGGGTCGATCGTGTCGAGGACGCCTTCGGTGCTGTAGCGGATCTGGGGGCCGGCAGCGCGGGTCTGGTCGCACAGTGTGGCGAGGGCGGCGATGTCGGGTTGGGGTGCGCGTTCTGCGGCCTCGCCGTCGTCGCGCAGCATGCCCAGGACCCGTCGCAGGTCGCCGAGCGCTCGCCGGCCGACCTCGCCGATGAGGGTGAGGGCCTGGATGCCGCGCTGGGCTTGGACGGCGGAGGCGGCGGCGCCGCCGTCGGCCAGTGAGATGATCACCGAGAGATTGTGGCCGACGACGTCGTGCATCTCGCGGGCGATGCGGTTGCGTTCGGTGGCGGCGGCCAGCCGGCTGCGTTGGTCGCGCTCGAGTTCGAGTTGAGCGGCTCGTTCGCGCAGAGTATGCAACTGGGCGCGGCGCAACCGCACGGCGATGCCCAGGGCGGCGGCGGCGGTAATGGTGCTCAACGCGAGAAACATCGCATCGCCGAGAGCGAAGGCACTGGATACCCGGACGGCCACCAGGGTCATGGCGCCGATCGCGGTCAACCCGGCCCACGCGATCCTGTTCGGATGGGCGTGCAGAACCATGTTGTAGCCGGCGATCAGCAGCGCGACGTCGGCCCGCAGGAAGATCCCGAGCGACCATTGCACGATGAACACCGCGGCGATGAGGTAGAACGTGAT
Organism: Dactylosporangium darangshiense; assembly: GCF_039537565.1. Classification (NCBI taxonomy): domain Bacteria; kingdom Bacillati; phylum Actinomycetota; class Actinomycetes; order Micromonosporales; family Micromonosporaceae; genus Dactylosporangium; species Dactylosporangium darangshiense. The sequence goes on along the minus strand of NZ_BAABAT010000025.1, from coordinate 7,342 downwards.
GGTCGGGGAGCGACGCCGCCACAACAGCGGCAGCACCAGCCCGGCCTGCAGGACGATCCGCAGCGCTACCGGAGCGGTCCAGAACAGGTCGGGGTGTTCTTCGCGGCGTCGGTGACCGAACAGCTCCGGTACGCAGAACGCGAGAATGACGAACACGACCACGCAGACGTCGAGCAGCCACGGATACTCGGCGTCGAGGCCGCGTAGACGCTGACCGATACGTACCACACGGGAGACGACCGGGTGGCTCGCGAACTCGTCTTCGAAGGTCACGACCGGCCTCCTCATCTGGGTTCCGATGGGGAGTGCGGAGGTGGCCGCACCCCCCATCGGCTGTGGGGCTCAGGCGTCGCGGCTGACCAGGCGCCAGGCGGCCCCGGCGACGGCCAGGACGGTCCAGCCGAGCAGAACGAGCGCTCCCCGACCTGGTGTGAGCAGGTCGGATTGCTGGTGCAGAGTGTAGATCGCGTCGCCGGCGTTGCTGGGCAGGTACGGGCCGACGTGGCTCTGCCATGAGGTGGGCAGCAGTGACAGCAGGCCGGGGATGAGCATGATCACGGCGATGAACGCGGAGATGCCGCCGGCGACTGAGCGCAGGATCGCGCCGAGCGCGGCCGCGATCACGCCGACCAGGCCGAGATACAGGCCGGCTCCGACCAGCGACCGCAGCACCCCGTTATCGGTCAGGGACAGGTGCGCGGCGGTGCCGGACACGATCGCGTTGGTGAGCAGGAATCCGGCGAACGCGCCCACGGTCCCGATGACAAACGCGACGACCCCGTAGACGGCCACCTTGGACCACAGGACAGGCAGCCGTTTCGGGACGGCGGTCAGCGTCGAGCGGATGCTGCCGGTGGTGTATTCGCCGGCGGCGAACAAGACCCCGAGCACGCCGAGGGCGAGTTGGCCGAAGTTGACGCCGAACTGCGTCAGGCTGACCGATGTCGCATCCAGGAAGTCACGGTCGATGTGCCGATCGCCGCCGATCATCGACTTGTAGCGCAACGCGGCGATGGTGCCGAAGCCGACCAACGCGATCAGCGCCAGGGCCACCGTGATCCAGGTCGAGCGGACCGACCAGAACTTCGCCCACTCCGAGCGCAGCACCCGGCGGTGGGTGACCTTGTAGGCGGGACGGGGAACGGTCGGGACGGCCGCGCTCGGACGGGTGTCGGAGATGGTGGTCATGCCGCGCTCCTGGCAGGTTGGATGGACGCGTGGTACTCCACGGATTCACGGGTGAGGCTCATGAACGCCTCTTCCAGCGACACGCGGTGCTGGGTGAGCTCGTACAGGGCGATGCCGTGTTCGGCGGCGACCGTGCCGATCTGGCGGCCCGACAGGCCGGTGACCGACAGGTGCTCGCTGCCCGGCTGGCCGGTGATCAGGATGCCGGGCCCGTTGAGCAGGTCGCGCAGGCGGGCGGAGTCGGCGCTGGCGACCGTGACGGTGTCACCGCCGGCGTCGCGTACGAGCGTTTCGACGGTGGTGTCGGCCAGCAGCCGCCCTCTCCCGACGATGATCAGGTGCTCCGCGACCAGGGCCATCTCGCTCATCAGGTGCGAGGAGACGAACACCGTGCGGCCTTCGGCCGCCAGTTGGGTGAGCAGGTTGCGGATCCACAGCACGCCTTCGGGATCCAGCCCGTTGACCGGCTCGTCGAGCATGACGGTGGCCGGATCGCCGAGCAGCGCGGCCGCGATGCCGAGGCGCTGCCCCATGCCGAGGGAGAATGCCCCGGACCGCTTGCGGGCCACTGACTGCAGTCCGGTCTGCTCGATCACCTCGTGGACGCGTCGCTTGGGAATGCCGTGGGTGTAGGCCAGGGCCATCAGGTGGTCGAAGGCGGTCCGACCGGGGTGGATCGACTTGGCCTCCAGCAGCGCGCCGACTTCCTGCAGCGGCGAGGTGTGCTCGGCGTAGCGGCGCCCGCCGACGGTGACCGTGCCGCTGGTCGGCGCGTCGAGGCCGACGATCATCCGCATGGTCGTGGACTTCCCGGCACCGTTGGGGCCGAGGAATCCGGTGACCGCTCCGGGCCGGACGGTGAAGTCGAGCCCGTCGACCGCGGTCTTCTCGCCGTAGCGTTTGGTGAGCTGTCGTGCCTCGATCATGGTCGCCCCTCGCGGACAGGTTGATGTTGTGTACCTCTCCACGCTACGTATGTTGATCTTGTTAGAGGCGGTACCGCGGGAGGATCCTGGTGGCCCGGTACGGCACCGTGGTACTACGGGACACCCCGACTGACGGCCAGCCGTGGGAGGAATCGCTCGCAGTGCAGGCAGCTACGCACGGCTCGAGGCGGGGCCGAACCAGGTCGACAGCGATTCCTGCAGCGCCGCGCCGCCGGACCAGGCGACATAACCGTCGGGGCGCACGAGGCGCTCGGCGTCGTCGGACTCCACCAGGTCGACGCGGTCGGACCAGGGTGCGGCGCAGGCCAGCGATTCCGCGGTACCGAAGAGGACTGCGCGAGCGGCGGGAAGCGGGACATCGGTGGCTCGCTCGCCCTGGTCCAGGCCGGTGACCATGGTCGCCAGGCGGCGGTTGGCGTCGTCGATGCCCAGCAGGGAGGTCATGGTGGCGCGCAGGGCGTCGACGTGTGCGCCGGGGCGGGACAGGGCGGTCTGCGCGCGCGTGTTGGCCAGGACGCGCTCGGCGACCGGGCGTCGCTCGGCCTCGTAGGTGTCCAGCAGCGCGTCACCGGCCTGGCCGCGCACCGCCAGCGCGAGCTTCCAGCCCAGGTTGGCCGCGTCCTGCAGGCCGGTGTTGAGGCCCTGGCCGCCGGCCGGCCAGTGGATGTGCGCGGCGTCGCCGGCCAGCAGGACGCGGCCGGACCGGTACGCCGTGGCGAGGCGGGCGGCGTCGTTGTAGCGCGACACCCAGCGCGGGCTGTGCATGCCGAAGTCGGCGCCGCTCATCGCGACGAACCCGGCCCGGAACGCGTCGAAGTCACACGGTGCGTCGCGGGGAACCACACGGTCGTACTGGTTGGTCATCAGTCGGTGCCAGCCGGGCTCGAGCTGCAGCACGCTGTAGTCGCCGAGCGGCGTGCGGTGCTGGAAGATCTGGCCGGACGGCGGGTCGCGCAGCTCGACGTCGGCGAGCATCGACGTCACGGTCGGGTCGGTGCCCTCGAAGCCGATGCCGGCCAGGCGGCGCACCGTGCTCCGGCCGCCGTCGCAGCCGACGACGTAGTCCGCCCGGATCGTCCCGCCCGCCTCGGTGGTGACCTCGACCTGAGTCTCCGCCTGGGTCAGGGCGGCCACGCCGGACGACCAGCGCACGTGCGCGCCGAGCTCGGCCGCGCGCCGCTCCAGCAGCGCCTCGATGCGGGCCTGCACGAGTCCCAGCACGAAGGGGTACCGCGTGTCGAGCCCCGACAGCTCCAGCCACAACCCGGAGAAGTGCGCGGCCGGCACGCGGCGGCCGGCGTCCAGGAACCGCTCGACGATGCCCCGGTGCTCGAGGATCTCCAGGCTGCGCGCGTGCAGGCCCCCGGCGCGCGACTCGCCGCTGCGGCCGGGCGCCCGGTCCAGCACGACCACGTCGATGCCGGCCAGGCGCAGCTCGCAGGCCAGCATTAGGCCGGTCGGGCCGCCGCCGGCGATGACCACCTCGGTGCGCTCCATGTCGTCCCCCATCCCTCGCGTCTCTAACGCTGTTAGAGAACTCTAACGCGGTTCAGGATGTCTCTAACTCTGTTAGAGTGTCAACCCGTGGGGATCAATCCGGACGTGATCGCGCGCACAGGGCTCGAGCTGCTCGCCGAGACCGGGCTCGACGGGCTCACCATGCGCCTGGTCGCCGACCGGCTCGGGGTGCGCGCCCCGACGCTGTACTGGCACGTCAAGAACAAACAGCACCTGCTCGACGCGATGGCCGAGGTGATGTTCGCCGAGGCGGTCGACGGGCTCGAGGCGCCGCGGCGGGCCGAGCCGTGGCAGGACTGGGTGGCCGGGCGCGCCCGGAACCTGCGCCGGGTCCTGCTGCGCTACCGCGACGGCGCCCGCGTCTTCGCCGGCACCAACCTGTCGGGGCCCGACCTGCCCCGCGCGATGGAGCTGACGCTGCGGACCCTGGTCGACGCCGGCTTCACCCTGCCCGACGCGGCCCGCGGCTTCGCGACGCTGCTGCACTTCACCGTCGGGTACACGATCGAGGAGCAGGCCCGCCGCGGCGAGGCGTACGACACCAACCCTTACCGGCCCGAGGGCCTCGCCGAGTCGTTCGACGCGGCCCGCCACCCCCTGGCGGCGCGCGCGGCGACCGAGGTCTTCTTCAGATCGGACCCCGACGCCGACTTCGACGACGGCCTGCGCATGTTGCTGACCGGAATGGCCGCGCGGCTGCCGTGATCGCCTATCATTCGGTGCCTGCGGGTCGACACGGACGGAGACTGCGGTGACCGGTACATCGGACTGGACGGAGCGGGTCGACACGACCGTGGCGCACCCCGCCCGGCGATACGACTACTGGCTGGGCGGCAAGGACAACTTCGCCGCCGACCGCGAGTCCGGCGACGCGATCGCCGCGGCGTTCCCGGCGATCCGCACCGCCGTGGTGGAGAACCGGGCGTTCATGCGCCGGGCCGTGCGGGTCCTCGCCGAGCAGCACGGGATCCGGCAGTACCTCGACATCGGCACCGGCATCCCCACCAGCCCCAACGTCCACGAGATCGTCCAGGGCGTGTCGCCGGAGTCGCGGATCGTCTACGTCGACAACGACCCGATCGTGCTCGCGCACGCCCGCGCGCTGCTGACCAGCGACCCGCAGGGCGCCACCGCCTACGTCGACGCCGACCTGCGCCGGCCCGCCGAGATCCTCGCCGACCCCTCGCTGCGCGCCACGCTCGACCTGAGCCGGCCCACCGCGCTGATCCTCGTCGCCGTCGTGCACTTCCTGCCCGACTCCGACGAGCCCTACGAGATCGTCCGGACCCTCCTCGACGCCCTCGCCCCCGGCAGCTTCCTGGTCATGTCGCACGCCACCACCGACGGCCTCGCCCCCGAACTCGCCGCGCAGATCCAGTCGGGCCGGCACGGGCCGGGCAAGCTGCGCAACCGGGCCGAGTTCACCCAGTTCCTCGACGGCCTGGAGATCCTGGAGCCGGGCATCGTCTCCGTCGCCGAGTGGCGTGCCGAGGGCGAGCCCGACCCGCGCCCGACGTTCGACGAGGTCGCCGTGTGGGGCGCGGTCGCGCGCAAGGGGTGAAACCGGCCGCCGGCTGGGTAACCGGTAGGTCATGAAGGACGAGAACGCCACCATGGGTACGACCGGCACGCCCGGGGGCGACGGGGCGTCGATCATCGACGAGGAGGATCGCCCCAACGGCTCCGCCCGGGGCATCTACACCCCGTACGGCCTCGGCGGCGAGGTCAACGACCCCGCCATGCCCTTCGACCACAAAATCAACTCCGACGACAAGATCCACCTGCCGCGCAACGCCGTCGGCTGAGCGGCTACGGCTCCGCGAGCAGCTCGGCGGTCGCCGGCTGGCCCAGATGCCGCGCCCAGTCCAGGGGCGTGGCACCGAAGCGCCGGTCGCGCGCCGCCGGGTCGGCGCCGAGCGCGAGCAGCCGGCGGGTCAGCTCGACGTCGCCGGCGCCCGCGCTGTGGTGTAGCGCCGTCTCCCACTCCTGCTCGACCGGCGCGTCCGCGCGGCCGAGCGCATTGACGTCGAAGCCGAGCCCGGCAAGCAGCTCGACGGTCTGCGCCGGCGCCCGCGCGGCCGCCCACACGATGAGCCCGGGCCGCTGCGCGCGGGCCTGATCCACGACGCCCGGGTGCCGTGCGGCGAGCGCCTCGACGGCGGGCCGGTCGGCGCGGAACGCGGCCGCGATGAGCTCGGCGACCGGGTCGGGCGGTGGCGGCGGGGCGCCGTGCGCGAGCAGCTCCGCCTCGATCTGCGTGTGGCCGTACAGCCGGGCGAGCTCGACCGGCGTCCGCCCGTCGCCGGGGGCCCACGCGGGCCCGTCGCCGGTGAACGGTGACCGGACGTCGACGCCGTGCCCGGCGAGGAGCCGCACCCGCTCCCGCTGGTCGTGCTCGACGGCCCAGCGCAGCTGGATGCGCAGCAGCCCGGCGGGGGAGGGGATCAGGTCGCCGACGCGCGCCTGCCACGCGTCGCGGCGCGGCCGGCCGAGCCCGTGCGCGAAGAGCACCTCGAGGTGCTCGACACTGCCGGAGAACATGGTGTTGTACAGCCCTTGCGCATCGTTCGGGTCCGCGCCCGCGGCCAGGAGCCGCCCGGCGAGCGCCCGCCAGTGCGGGTGGCGCGGCTGGCGGGCCGGCCCGAGCTCGCCCTCGCCGAGGACGCCGGTCAGCGCCGTGAACGGATACGGCAGCCCGTCGAACAAGTACCCGTCGTCCGCCGCCGCCCCGGCCGCGAGCAGCGCATCGGCGACGGCGAGGACGTCTTCCTCGGTGCCGCCGGCTCGCGAGTACGCCAGGTAGTACAGCGGCCGCCAGCGCAGGGGCCCGCCGCGGGCCGACGCCCGGGCCGGTTCTTCGCCGAGCAGCCGCAGCACGTCGCCGGGCCGGGCGGCGGCGGCCGCGGCCCAGATGTGCTCCCGGGTGAGGCCTGGGTGCTCGGCCAGGAGCCGGCGTGCGGCGGCCCATCGTTCGGGTCCGTCGTCGCGGGTGTACGTCAGGCAGGCCAGCCGGCAGAACTCACCCGCCGGATCGGGGTCGGCGACGCCGGCGCTCGCGCTGTCCCAGCCGTGCTCCGCGACGGTGCCGAGGTAGCGCCGCAGCCGCGGCCAGCTGGCGAACCCGTACTCGCGCGCAACGACGAGCTGCGCTGCGGCGAGCGGGAATGCGGCATTCCCAGCGGCCGGTCGGACCGGCGCGGTTTCGGCGTGCGGGAGCGGCGCGGTTTCGGGGTCGGTTGCGCCGGGATGGTGCGCGGCGACGCGCGCGAGGGCGTCGGGGTCGCCGGCGCGGACGGCGCGCTGCAGGTCTCGGGCCTGGCGGCGCAGGCGCTGGAGATCGGGGCGCTCGGGCAGGGTCGGCACGTGGGCCTCCTCTCGTCCGCCTGAGGTCCGCTTCGTCAGGCCGAAAGGAGGTCGGTGACCGCCGGTCGCGTTGCTTCAGGTGGACTGCGCCCATTCCCGCGGACCCGGTGGCGCCCTGCTCGCCTCCCTCACCATAGCGCAGCCGGCCGGGTCCGGTGGCTCCGGCGCCGCGGGCTCCGCGAGCCGCGGCCGGGCGCTTAGGGATCGCAGGGAAATAACCCGTAGCTTCCGTGAATGTGGTCCGTTGATGTGTTATAGGCGTCATGCTGCAGACCCACGAGATGCTCGTCGCGAAGTTTGAGGCGATCCTGCCGCATCTGGACGAG
>NZ_BAABAT010000024.1:0-173124 GCF_039537565.1 Dactylosporangium darangshiense | reverse complement strand
CCCAGACTTCCCTCGACCATCGAGCGCACCGGCAACCCGGCCGGTCACTCCCACACGCCCTGACCCGCGTCCAAGATCATCGGGCTGGACCGGCCGGGCACCGAGACCTCGTCGGTGGATCAGGGCTGAGAAGTCCTCGCAAGATGGCTCGCGACAGTGCGTGCACCTCGCCATCGAACTCGGCTGTTGAGCTGGTTGAAGTCTTCCGAACGATCGCGGTAGTTGACAGCTGCAGTGGCACTCGATCACGGCTACTGCTTAGAAGGCGCCAATAATAGTTGGTCAGGTATCCCCGTGGCCCGTGTGACAGGTCCTCACGAAGCCGAGCTGGAGGGCCACACTTGCGTCTGCCGCTTCGCAGCCTCGTCGACCCAATTCGCTTACTGCCGCATTCTACGGTAGAGTCGACGTCGACCATCCCCGATCTGAAGAGGTCCCTAAATGACGGCAGATCCGGCCCAGTGGTTGAAGCAGTACGAAGAATTGCGACCGCAATTAGAACCTCTCAGGCAGAAGTTAGATGCACTTGTGCGAGACCTGCTCGAGGATGCCGGCATTAAAGTTATTCAGGTGGAGTCAAGGGCCAAAACTTTAGAAAGCTTTGGCGGGAAACTCGAGAGCAAGGGTGACAAGTACTCCGATCCCATCCATGATGTAACCGACCTAGTCGGTCTACGCGTGATCGCGTACTATGTCGAGGATGTAGAGCGGATTGGCGATATCGTAAGAAATGAGTTCGAGGTAGATGAAACCAATTCCGTAATGAAGGGACGCGAGTATGATCCGGACCGTTTCGGATATCGATCCGATCAGTACATCGTGAGCCTGCAGGAGAACCGGAGCGCCCTGCCGGAATGGCGGCGCTTACCAAAGATCAAATGGGAGATCCAGGTTCGCACGGTACTTCAGCACGCCTGGGCCGCCGTGGAACACAAGCTTTACTACAAGTCGGTTAACGATGCACCGCCGGAGGTGCGTCGCAGGCTGTTTGCTTTGAGTGCCCTTTTTGAGTTGGCCGACCGAGAGTTCTCCGGTATTCGTGATGCCAAGGATGCGATCGTAAGAGGCGTTGAACGCGACGTAACCGAGAACAATTTCGACATTCCGTTGACCTATACGTCGCTGAGTGCGTACCTGGATACACATCAGTACCCGCAGGACGTGAGAGATGCCCTCCTCCAGCAGGGGAATGCAATGACACCTTTGAGCCATCGGCGAATCATAGGAAGTCGCCGTTCGGACCTCGGCGAGCTGCTGGACTACTACAACATCGAAAGCCTTGCACAGTTTCATGAATATCTGCGCACTGACATCGAACCGGTGTTGCGGACGGTCGGAGTTTTTGCTCGACCAGATAATGCGCGTTATGCATTTGAAGACTATCTTCAGGAAGCCGTTCTGATTGCGCGCAATGTGGACGAGGACGACTTCTACAGCCTCGGATACAGTGAACGGGAATGGCCGGCGTATCAGACAAACAGAGACAGCTTTCGGGAGAATGGCACGCTTTCTAGCTGAATATCCCGCATCGATGAATCGGCCCGTGCTGCGCCATCCCCTGGCAGTTCAGTGAGCGCCTAGCCGTTGCCAGCCTCGCGTACTACGTACGCAGAGTGACATCGACCCAGCCCCTCTATGCGCTCGCTCGGCGGCAGATGAGGTGCGCCGCGAGGCGCCTTGTTGTATCCCCAGCGCATGGAGTCGCTTCTCAGCGACATCGATCCAGTCGAGCGGGCCGAGCGGAGCCTAAAGTCGCGACCACCTGGTGCCCGTACTCGCGACCATAGCCAGGAATGCCATCGCCATCAGTTCGATGCTGGCCTGTCCTTTGCCATCGATGTGTGTCCGCGTGCCACTGAAGTTTGTCTCCCGGCCACTCGAGCGAGTGAAGATCTGGGCGAGAGAACTTTCTGGACGTTGGTGCTGCTAAGCCGGTGGCAGCAGATCGTGCCCGATTGCGGGCTGCAGATAACCGCAGCTCAGCAGGCCCTGCGACAGACTTCAGTGGCACGAATCCGGCCGGGACGTACTCGGATGACACGGACAGACTTCACTGGCAAAGGACACTCACCACGGCTACGGGCGCGCACCGTGGACTGAGAACGCCGTATCGAAGGTGCACAAGCGCCTCAGCGCGGCGCTCGCCGCCTGAACACGCCCCGGCTAGTCGTCGTTCGGTAGGTACCAGCCGTGTTCGCGGTGCCTGGTGGTTGCGTCCGGGTTGTCGCGCTTGTAGGCCTCGTTGGCGCGGCGCGTCATCTCTTCGTCGTAGCGGTGCAGCTCGTTGTAGAGGTTCGACGCCTCGCCGACATTGTCGCTGGACACGTAGCGCTGTCGCAACGCCTCGCGCTCGTCTTCGAGTTCCGCGTCGGACAGCGGCCGGAGGCTACCCAAGCCGCGTGCGATGGAGTCGAAGATGCCCATCCGCAGATGCTGTCACGCCGGGGGCGGGCGGGCAAGGAAGCTGCATAGGCCCCACTCCGCATCGGCCCGGCTACAACCGCCAGGTGATGCGCAACGTGTCCGGGTCGAACCCCTTGCGCCCACGTGGCGCGCGAAGCAGCTCCACCGTCATCAGGGTGTCGATGAGTGCCCGCCGTCGGTCGAGGTTCAGCGCTGCCGGGTGCGTTCGTCTTGAGTGACCTGTCGGTTGGTTGATCATGCGGTGAGGTCGTATTGCTGCTGGTAGAGGCTGGTGGTTAGCAGCACCAACGTCCAGAAAGTTCTCGCCCGGATCTTCACCCGCCCGGGTGACCGGGAGACAAACCTCAGTGGCACGCGGACACACTTCGATGGCAAAGGACATGGCCTACAGCCGCCACGGACTCTCGGTACTCTGCAACTGCCGGACCCGCTCGAGCTGGCGAGTGAACTCCTCGGCGCGCCGGCCGCGCTGCTTCCACAGCACGGCGAGCCACCGCAGCGCGCAGGTTCGCTGCGCAGCCCGGAACTGTGGTGTGTTCGTGCGGTCGACGCCAAGGTCCCCCAGCAGGCCGTACCAGACGTCGTCAGGGACGTCACGGGAGCTGATGTGCTCAATCTGGTCAGCGGCGTCGGCGGCAACGGTGCTGCGGCCACTGAATTCGAAGTCGACACAGCCGCTCGACGACGGCAGGACAAGCCAGTTGAGGAGGTTGGCGTCGCCGCGCGACAACACGTACGGAGCGGACTGCCGGATGAGTTCGCGGTCGCCGCTGCCGTGCCACGCCGCGAGCAACTGACGCATGTCGGCGGTCAGCGGATCGTCCGGGTACTCGGCGAGCTGGCCGGGCCACAGCTCGGTGAGCCGGAAGGCGTAATGCGCAATTGAGTCGATGCGGTCCAGCTCCGCCAGCAGTCCGGACGGGGGAACTGCCTGGATTCTCTGCACCGTGTGCGTCATGTTCTTAAGCGCGGCGGGCAGGTTCGGACTCTGCAGCAGTGGGACGCCGTCGAGCAGGCTCATGCCGATCGCCGGCTCGGCGCCGTTGCGGTCGATCCATAGCGGTCGGGGAACATCGGTGACCCCGTGCTCGGCGAGGAGTGTGAGGGTGCTCCACTCCCGGTCCGCGCGTCTGCGGTCGTCGACCCGGTAGTAGATCTTGATGCAGGTCGGCCCGCGGTGCGGGTCGTCCCATACGTAGACGTGGTTGTTGCGCCCGCCGGTGAGCGGGCGGAGGCTCCATCGGTCGAGTGTGGTGTGGAGCTGGTCACTGTCCCCGCCGGCCCGGGCAACGCGGAGTTCTTCGAGCAGGGCAACGCGGCTTTCCGCTGGTGGCATAGTTCGCGGCTCCGTGCGGCAGGTGGTCGGGTCGATAGGCAGGAGGTTGGTCGAGAGCCTAGCGGTCACGATCGGGATGCGGTGGGCACGCGGATCACGCAGCGAGCTGCTCGAAGGCGTCCAGCCAAGCTGGTAGGACGCTCAGGTGATAGTCGTGTTCCCGGGCCAACTCATGTGCTGCCCGGCTCATCCGTTGCCGCCGCTGGGCGTCGGCGGCCAGCTCGCCGATGTGCCGGACGAACGCGTCGCGGACGGCGGGGGTAGCTGGATCACCCGGGATCAGTAACCCGCTCTGGTTGTGTATCACCCGATCGGGGAGGGCGCCCGACGGTGAGGTGACGATGACAGCGCCAGCGGCGCTGGCCTCGAGCGCGGCGATGCAGCACGTTTCCGGGTATGTCGTCGGGTACAGGTAGATCTCGGCTGTGAGCTGGTGCTCGATGAGCTGGGGCTTCGGGATGCGGCCCAGGAACCGCACGCCGAGCGGCGCCATGGCCCGGGCCCGCGTGTAGAGGTCGCCAGCGAGCGCTTGGTCGCGCTCGGCGGTGAAGCCGCGCAGCAGGTGGCTGGAAGCGACATACAGCTCAGCGTCCGGCTGTTGCTCGCGGATCGCCGGCCACATGTCCAACAGGACGCACAGCCCGCGTTTTGGGTTGGCCGCATGGAGATACTTCCCAGGGGTCTTCTCGCGGCGCGTGTCGTAGTGCCGGATGTCGAGCCCGTCGGCGGTGACGAGCCAGTTTGCCGTGCCAGGGAAACCGAACTGCTGGCAGTAGAGCTGCCGCTGAAAGTCGGAGAACGCGATGAGCAGGTTGATCGCGCCGGTCTGCACCTGGCCCAGCAGAGTCTCGTTCGGCGTTTTCAGGCCGAGCTTGGCGATCCGGATCGGAGCGTTGAACCTGCTCGGGTCGTGGCCCTTGGTCCGCACCCAGAACATGATCACGTCGCGGTACTCGCCGGGGTTGAGGTCGGCGAGGGGCCGCCAGTCCACGCCGTAGTCGTGGTCGGGCTCGCAGTCGGCGTAGATGCGGACCTGGTGGCCGAGCTCGGCGAGGCATCGGGAGGCGAGCAGCATCGCGGTCTCGTTGCCGCCGAGTCCATACCGGGTGAAGTAGGCAGGCTGCAGGGGCAGGTACCCCGGATGCACGATGTCGATCTTCATCTCATCCCCGGCCGCCGCTTGGTGGCCGCCGGGCCGCGCTGCGTCGGCACCAGCGGGCGGCTGTTCGACCGACTGGCGGCGAGGTCACCGGCGAGGGCTGCCAGGACAGCGGCGTGGACCTCGTTGACTGTACGACCGGCGACGTCGACGACGATCAGCGTTGGGTCGCGGTCGGCGAGCTCGCGGTAGGCGTCGTCGACGTAGCGCAGGTACAGCCGTTGCTCGGCCGTGTAAGGGTGGCGTTGTCGGTGTTCGGCGCGGGCGATGGCCTCGTCGACCGGCAGACGCAGCCACAGCGACCGGTCGGCGGCGCGGCCGGTGAGGGCGCCGACCGCGTACAGCCAGGCGATCGCCAGGTCGGGAGCGCTGCGGTGCCGCTGCAGGAGGGTGGCAAGGCTGTACGAGTACATCGTGTGCAGGCCGCGGTCCTCAACGACGGTGCGGCGCTGGTCGAGGGTCGGCTCGATGTGGGTGGCGAGCGTGTGGGTACGGATCGCGGCGGCGAGATGGACCTCGGTGACGACGCTGTCGTGCCGGGCGAACGGGTCGCCTCGGGTGAACAGGGACAGCAGCGTCGCGCCGAGGTCGTCGGTGTCGCGTGTGAGGTTGTCGGGCAGATAGACGACCGCGTGGCCGGCCCTGTCGAGGTGCTCGGCGAGCAGGCGGCTCTGCGTGGACTTGCCCGCGCCCGGCAGGCCCTCGAAGGCGATCAGGGTCAACGCTCGCCCCGCTCGCGGTCGGGGGCGTAGCGGCTGTTCGCGGTGGTGTCTTTGAGGACGGCGAGGATGGAGTCGCGCAGGCCCGGGGCGGTGGCGATCGTGGTGCGCGAGGCGGTGGTGTGGTCGCTGCCGTCGGTGTCCATGACGGCGGCGCCGGCCTCACGGGCGATCACGGCCCCGGCCGCCATGTCCCAGGAGCGGTTCCCCAGCGTCACGGATGCGTCGAGGGTGCCGTCGGCGACGAAGGCCAGATCGACGGCGGACGAGCCGAGCATCCGGGTCCGTTGGGCGTGGGACGCCAGATGCGCATGCAAGGCCAGAGCGACCCGGTTGCGCTCCTCGGCGTGAACGCCGGTGCCGAAGTCGCCGATGGCGACCATCGCGGCGCACAGATCACTCGTGGTCGCGGGCCGGATCTGGCGTCCGTTGCACCAGGCGCCGAGGCCGGTTGCAGCCCAGTAGCGGCGCCGGAGAGCGGGTAGGTGAATCACGCCGAGAACTGGCGTGCGCCCGGCGACGAGCGCGAGCGAGATGCCGTACAGGGGTAGTCCGCGGATGAGGTTCGCGGTGCCGTCGGCGGGATCGAGAATCCATCGGGTCGAGGTGTCGCCGGTGTCGCCGCCTTCCTCCTCGCCGAGGAAGCCGATGTCCGGGGTGGCCTCGCGCATCGTCGCACGGATCTGCTGTTCGACCTCCAGTTCGGCTTCGCTGACCATGTCTCGGTCGCCTTTCGCGGTGATGGCGCCAAGCGCATCATCGTGCAGGTAACCCTCCGCTTGCCGGACGGCCTTCTGTGCGACGACGAGCAGGTCCCGCAGCTGCGGGGTGGTGATACTCATGATGGTTCCTCCGCATCGGCCGTCGCGTGGACGGCATCGGTGGTCAGGTAGGTCAGCGCGCGGCGGATGCACTCGCCGATTGGGATGTCGGTGGACAGCCGTAGCGCCGGGACGGCGATCGGGTCGGCGGTGGCCTTGAGCCGCAGGTAGAGGCCGAAGTCGCGGTTCGCGGCCGGGTGCGTCCTTGCGGTGGTGTCGTACGTCAGCCGCTGCCGGACTGTCACCTCGGCGCAGGTGCACTCGATGATCCGCAACAGGTGGCCGGTCTGCTGGGCGAGCCGCTCGACGTCGGCGACCTGGTATCGGCGGCTGCAGGTGCGACCGTCGAGGATGACCGTCCCGTCGGGATGCCGGCCAAGGTGGTAGGCGGCGGCCTGGTGCAGCAGCGCGACGCATAGGTCGTCCTGCTCCTGGCGGTACTCGACGTGGTGGGGTCCGAAGAGGAGGGCGCGGATGCGGTCCTTGTCCAGCATCAGCGCATGCGGACCCAGGCGAGGCAGCAGAGCGGCGGCGAGCGTGCTTTTGCCGGTGCCCGGCAGCCCGGCCAGCTGCACGATCATCCGTCTGCGGCTTCGGCTCGTGGCGTTGCTGGCAGGTCCGGCCAGTGTGTGCGCAGCAGGTTCCATCCTGCGTCGGCTGCCGCGGGGATCGTTGATCGCGGGCCGCTGCGGGAGACAACGGCGCCGGCGAGCGCGAGATGCAGGGCGTCGGCGAGGCCCCGCCAGCGGGGCCTCGCCGCGGTTCGGGCCAGTGTATGCAGCAGGGCGTCGTGCTGGCTGAGCACGGGCAGCGGGCTGCTCATGTCGTGACCATCGATGACTGGCTGGTCGAGTGCCTGCCGGACTGCGGCCGGGTCCGTGGTGTGCCCAAGCGTCGTGGTTAGGTCGACGGTGATGGTTGGGGCCACGGCGTCGGCGGTCGGTAGTCGGCAAGACGCTCCGGGCCGCTCGAGTCGGGTGTAGCCGAGCTTCGTCAAGACGGTGATGGCGTCGTTGACGGTGTCGGCCGGAACGAGCAGGTCGATGTCGGTGAGCTGCCGGGTGCCACGGCTGCCGTAGAGCGCCGCGTCGTATGCCAACCCGTTGAGCACCGCCACCGGGATCCCATGTTCGGCCAGCGCGCTGGTGGCTTGGGAGGCGTGGCGCCGGTGTTCCCGGGTCCGGTGCTGGGTGCCGCGCAGGGTGCTCGTCAGGAACTCCCGCATCGGCGGCGACATCCGCGTGGTGCCCGTTTCGTTGAGGAGCCGGTCGGCGAGCAGGCCGACGAGTTTGGCGGTGATGGCCGCCTCCAGCAGCGCACCGAATGACGTCGCGTCGTCACGGTGCGGTTGGGGCAAGCTGTGCTGTCGCGGGTCGCACAGCGTACGCAGTGTCGGCCGCCACCGGTCGTGCGTGCGCTCGATGCAGTCCGGATTCTCCGGGTGGCGATCCTTGCCCTGCCGTGTTGTCGCCGTGGTCGCGGGGCTCACGGCTCGCCTCGCCGCCGGGGCATGCGGTCGAGGATCGCGCCGACGGCCTCGGCAAGCGCGATCGGGTCGCTGCCCGCGCGGATGCGGTAGCACGGAAGGTCAGTGAGGGCCAGTGCAACCGCGCGCCGATAACCTGCGGTGACCGCCGGGTCAGGCGCCGGGATCAGCCAGTGGTTGACGTGAGCGCTGACCGCCCGGCCCGGGTCGGTCATGAACAGCTCGCTGCGCAGCAGCTCTGTCAGTGCGGCTTGCGGCGAAATGCCTTCCGTGACGACGTGGGTGCGATCTGCCTCGAGGTCGGGCCACAGAAGGACGGCCGGTCGGATCTCACCGGCGACGGTGCCGCCGGCCTGCATCAGCCGCGGGAAGTCCGGTGGCTCGACCGCGACCTTGTCCGGGTAGGTCCACCGCTCCACCAGGGGCAGCCGGCGCAGGTGTTCGGGGACCAGCCCGGCCAGGTGCGGCAGGGCGGTGAGGGTGCCGATGCCGGCGCGCAGGTGCATCGGCCACGGGTATCCGACCAACTCGCTGCCGGTGCAGCGCAGCAGGAGCCGATCGTTGGTGACGTAGTTGCCGCCGAGTCGGTGCAGCGCCGCGAGCAGCGTGGTGGTCTTGCCGCGACGCCGGTGCCCGGCGATCACGACGCCGCGCCCGCTGTGGGTGAACGCGGCGGCGTGTGCGTACACGGCACCGTCGCCGAGCAGTTGGGCGGTCATGGCCTGCCGTATGAGGCGGGGTGCCCAGTGCCGGGCCGCTTGCTCGGTCGCGCACTGCACTGTGATCAGCCTGTATGCCCGGTGCAGCGCGATCATGGTCTGGAGGTCGGACACCCAGTACACGCGACCGGTCGGCGTGGAGCGCGCCGACGCGAACAGCTTCGGGCCGATCTCGACGACCTCGCCGGTGATGCCGGCGGCATCACCCACGTCCAGCGTCGGATCGCAGCGGACGTCCACCGACCACCGGGCGGCTGCCTCGGCGCCGCGCTTGTAGCTGTACAGGGTGTCGAGGGCCTGTCGGTACGCGCCTGGGCAGTTGGTGCGCAGGGACACGCTGGCTGTCGCCTGGCGAAACGTCGTCCGATGTGGGGTGTCAGCAGCCATGGACCCGGGTTCCCGGTCGGCCGGTCGGCGCCGAGGACGGCAGGTGTACCTGCGCCGCGACGCGCAATCGGTCAAGCTCGGTGTCGGTGGCGGCGGCGTAGAACTGCGGCAGGTCACGGCCGGCCAGCAACGGCGGCAGCCAGGCCGGGGCCGCGCCGGGCTCCCCTGTCCCCCACACGCTGAGGCCGCGCTCGGAGCCCATGACCATGAATCCGCTGCTGGCGCGGACGGCGGTGAGCTCAACCGGTTCCCCCGCCGCGTACTTGGCGACCTCGTGGATCGCGCCGGACGGACTGACATGCTGGCCGGCGCCGTGGTCCCGGTGGGGTAGGTCGGTGTAGATGTTGAACACGGCCGCGGGACCGTCGAGCACGCAGGTCAAGTGCCACGCCCCGAACGGCACCGCGCACAGTTCGCCGGCGGTGCACACCTGCAGCCGCACGATCGGGTCGCCCATCGCGGCCCGCCACGCGGTGATCATCAAGATCCGGCCTGTGAGGCACTGGAACACCTCCAGCTGGCTGGGCGTGTTCCAGTGCCCGATCGAACGGTGCAGTTCACCGCCAGGCAGATCACCCGGCTGGTAGACGACCAAGTCTGCGAACCACACCGTCTGCGCCAGCTGCCGGGGCGGCAGGACGTCGCGGTAAGCGGTGTAGAGCAGCGGGTCGTCCACGCCTGGCGCGGTGGCCGCGGCGGTCAGGTGCACGGCACCTCCGGCGGCACGGCGGATCAGCAGGTCGGACAGGCGGCGCTTGACGCCGGGACCGGCCCGGTCGAGCAGCTCTTGCAGCACGTCGGCGCTATCGTCGAGCAGCGCGGGTGAGGTGATCACACTAAGTCTTTCCGGTCGGTATGGGGGGCAACGGCGGTGCACAGGGCGATGAGCAGGTCGGGCAGCTGGTCGAGGTGCGCGATGTCAGGGGCCTGCAGGCGCGGCGATTTGCCGCGCGAGTTGTAAAACACGGCATGGCAGCCGGCGTCGATCGCCCCTTCCACGTCGGTCCGCCAGTCGTTGCCGACGTGCACGATCCGGTTTGGCGAGGTGCCCGAGCGGTCGGCGACGGCCTGGAAGACTGCTCGGTCCGGTTTCGCGACGCCGAGATCGCCCGAGAACAGCAGGTCGTCGAACGGCTCCAGCAGGCCGGTGTCGGCCATGAGCTGGCGATGGAGGGCGGGAGGCGTGGCGAGGGTGTTGGATGTCAAGACCAGCCAGGCCCCGGCCTCCTTGATGCCGGCGACGGCGGCGTGCGCGCCCGGGATCGGCTCCGGGCATGCGCGCAGGACCGCATGGGTGTGCACCGTGACCAGTACGTCTAGCAGCGCTGCGTCGGCGACGATCCCGAGCACGTCGAGTATGGCGGTGACCTGCGCGTCCGGGCCGGGTTGGAGGCCAGCCATCCGTTGCTGCTGCCGTTCGAGGTCGCGGATCTCGGTCACGATCTCGCGCACCCATGCGGGGGCAACGTCGTGGCCGAACGCGTGCAGGACTCGGGTGAATTCGGTGATCCGCCAGGTGGCTTCGCCGTCGCGATCCCCGTAGGTGAGCAGTGTCCCCCACAGGTCGAGGCTGATCACCCAGCCGGTCAATGGCTGCTCCCGGCGGGTCATAGCGCGGCCCCGTTAGGATGCGCGGTGCGGTGGTGGCGGAGCCAGTCCGCGGTGGTGGCTGGGTCGGTGCTGGCCAGCAGGAGCGACCCGGTGACGACGCCGCTCGCGCCGGCGGCGACGAGAGCGGGCACGGTGTGCTCGCGGATACCACCGTCAGCAAGCACCGGCACCGCGCGGCCGCGTAGGTCCAGCAGCCGCCGCATGGCGGTCAACCGGCCAGGCGCCGCCGGGTCCAGGTCGGTGCCCTTCGTGCCCAGCGGGGTACCGACCATGACGACGGCGTCGACGTGCTCGATCAGCTCGTAGACGCCGGCGATGTTCGTGTCCAGGGTCAGCGCCAGCCCGGCAGCCCGGCCCCGGGCACGGATGCGCTGGATCGCGTCGGCGGCACCGTCCGCCTCGGCGTGCACGGTGATGAGGTCCGCGCCCGCGTCGGCGAACGCGTCGGCAAGGCGGCCGGGGTCGCGCGCCATCAGGTGGACGTGGAACGGCAGCGTCGTCCGAGGCCGCAGCGCGGCGACCACGGCAGGGAAGAACAGCGGCTCCGGGACGAACCTGGTGTCGGAGGCGTCGATGTGGATCAAGTCGGCGTACGGTTCGATCCGCTCGACCTCGGCACCCAGCGCGCCCAGGTCGGCCGACCACAGCGACGCCTCGATCAGCAGCCGATCGGTTGGCAGGGCGTTCAGGAAGGACACGGCGAGCTCACTTTCCTAGGCCGGTCGGGACATCCGGGTGTCGGCTCGTGCTGGCGGCGGGCAATGCGACACCGAGCCGGTCGGCGAGTGCGGCCACCGCGGCGTCGGCGACGGCGGCTGGCTCGCGCAGCCCGACGTGGATTCGTCGCACCCGGTCGGGATGGGCGGCGAGGACGTGCCGGTACGCGGCGTCGTAGCGGGGCAGGAACAGCAGGCGTTCGACCGCGGCCGGGTTGCCGCCGCCGTGGCCGCGTGCGATGGCGCGTTCCCGTGCCAGCGGCCATGGCGTGTCCAGGTGGATGGCCAGGTCCGGGTGCAGGAACCACGGCGCGACGATCGTGTGTAGCAACTGCAGCGTGCTGTCGAGGTTGACATCCGGGTCGGCTTCGGCGAGCACGGCTAGGGCGTAGGCGAGTTTGGCGTACACGCCGCGGTCGATGATGACGACGTCGCGTTCGGCCAGTGCCGGGCGGTAGCAGGTGCGGTGATGGTGGGCTTCGCGGCACAGGCGCAGCAGCACATCGACCGTCGCGTGGTGCGATGCGTCGTAGCCGCCCACGCCGGTCCGGGACCGAAGCGGCGCGGTCTCGAGGAACTGCGACAGCCGGCCGACGGCGCCGTGCGTCGGCCCGTTGTGCAACACGGCCACGGCGAATCCGGCCGCTTCCAGGCGCTGGCCCAGGTCATGCGCGACGGTGGTTTTCCCGGCGCCCCACACCCCTTCCACGGTGACCAGGACGCCGTTACGCTGCCCGAGCGCCCAGCTAGGCCGGTCGCCGGCCGTGCCGACGGCATGCATGTGGATCTCCTTCCGCTGTGGTCGAGGCCGGATCAGATGCGGGGGCGCAGGCTCGGGAGCCAGTCGAAGTCGATGTCGGCGTTGCGGACCGGCTCGTACTCCAGGCCCACCCAGCCGTCGTATCCGTGCGCGGCGAGGCGGCCGAACAAGTCCGGGTAGTCCAGCTCGCCGGAGCCGGGCCTGCCCCGGCCGGGCGTATCCGCGATCTGTACGTGGGCGATCCTGGCCGCGTGGCGGGCCAACAGGGCGGGGATGTCCTCGCCGTTGCGGCCGTGGTGGTACAGGTCGCACAGGAACCCGGTGTTGTTCAGGCCGGTCGCGGCGTTCACCGCGTCGGCCAGCGCGACCGCCGTATCGGCGTCGCCGAGGAGGTAGTGCGGCGCCTCATGCCGGTTGATGGCTTCCAGCGCCACAACCAGCCCGGCACGCTGCGCGGCGTTCGCGGCCAGCCACAGACTCTCCACGGCGAGGTTGTACTGCTCGTCGGCCGATACGCCGGCTTCGCGGTTACCGGCCAGGGCGTTGAGCACCGGGCAGCCATTCCGCTCGGCGAAGCCGACGGCCGTGTCGATGCAGTCGCGGAACCGCTGCGCCCGGGCCGGGCTGGACAGCAGGCCCCGGTCGCCGGCGCGCATGTCGCCCTCGATGAGGTTCATCGCTACCAGCTGCACGCCGGCCTGTTCGAGGGCATCCTCCAGCGTGTCGACGTTGCGGTCATCGGGCTCCGGGCCGTCCCACGGCCACCACATCTCGACTGCGGCGAACCCGGCCGAAGCCGCAGCCGCGGGCCGCTCGAGCAGGGGCAGGTGCCCATAGAGGATGGAGAGGTTGGCGGCGAACCGCATGCTCGCAGTGTTCATGGGCACGTACTCCTCGTCGATGCTCGACACGGTCGGTCGAACTGGCTGGTCATCCGGCGGCGTGCGCGAGCGCGGGCGGCGGGCCTGCCATCGCGTCGAAGCCGGTCAGCGGCCACATGCAGACGCAGTCAGTCGAGAACAGCGGGCAGTCCTGCGGGCAGCCGGCCGGTTCTGGGAAGAGGTCGGCGCCGGTCGCGCCGCGGATGCTGCGGTGCTTCTCGACCGGTGTGGCGGCGATCCGCAGCGCCGACGGGCAGTCCCAGACCGTGCCGTCCGGTTCGACGAAGTGCAGCGTCGACCCGCCGAAGCAGGCCCGGACCAGCCCGGTGGGCTCGCGGATCGCCGCGGCGACCTGGCCAGGGTAGGCCGTGTCCGGCAGCCCGATCGGCAGCCCGGCCGTGTAGAGACGCTGATACTGCCGTTGCAGCTCCGGCAGGTCTGCCGGGGTCAGGGCGAGCGTGTCGAACAGCTCGTGGCCGGCAGCCAGGGACACCGGTTGCGGTACCGCGTAGTCGCAGCCGAGCTGGGCGCCGAGGGTGGGCACGTCCACCACGTCGGCGAGATTGAGCCGGGTGACCACCGTGTACAGGCCGACCTTGGGTCGCGGGCTGCGGCCGCGCGCGGCGAGCAGTGCGCGGACGCCGCCGACGACGCTGTGCCAGCCGTCCCGGCCGTTCAGCGGCGACCGCCACCGGTCGTTGTAGGTCGCATCCGTCGAGTCCAGCGACACCGACACCGCGTCGATGTCCAGCCGCAGCAGCCGCCCGGCCACTGCCGGACGGTTCAGCGCGGTGCCATCGGTGCACACCACGACCTCGACCCCGGCGGTCTTCAGCGCCTCGATCACGTCGAGCGTCGGCGCCCAGGCGAGAGGTTCACCGCCGGCGAGGAACACCCGGCGCACCGCAGAGCCGGCCAGCGATCGCGCGAACCGGATCGCCTCATCCGCGCTGATGTCGTTGCGGGACAAGTGCGACAGCTCACCGACCTGGGTGACCGGATTGAGCCGGTGCGCTTCGAGGGTGCCGAAGTAGCAGTACCGGCAGCCCCTGGTGCACCGCGAGCGCAGCGCCCAGAGCAGCGAGATCGACCGTTGCATGGCTCCTCCACCAGTTAGACAGTGACGCCGACGGTGCGCATCGCCGCAGCGAACTCCTCGGCGCGGTGCTCTGGATACGTCCCGTCCCGCATCGCACGCATGTAGTAGGTGTGGACCAGGTCCCACTCCCACGGCGGCGCGGCGAACCGGCCCTCGATGCCGTTGTTGACCAGCGCGATCCACCGACGCAGGCAGCTGGCGCACACACCGCAGTGCTCGAAGCCATCCCCTGGCAGCAGACAGGAAAACGTCTGCAGCAGATCGTCGACCGGCAGGCCCGCATCGACGTACCAGCGCACGACCTCGGTCTTGGTCCACGCCCAGAACGGGCTGTCGACCCGGACGGGCCGCTGCGTGAGCTCGGACAGGGTGACGCTCATCCGCTCGAACGCCTCTGGGCTCTTGTCCGGGGCATGGTCGCCCTTGACCCCGACGCACCAGATCGTGTCCGCGCGCAGGGCGCCGAGGGTAGCGAGGAGCAGGTTCCGCGCCGGGATCAGGTCGCCCTGCGGGGTGTCCCACGCCGACAGGTCCAGCTCGTCGCTGACCGTCAGGTCGATGCCGCACCGTACGGCCAGCGTCCGCACGCTGGCGAGCTCCTGGGCGCGGAAATGGTGGCCGATGTCGAGGTACAGCGCGCGGGGGCGGCCAAGGTAGTGCCAGGCGGGGAACGAGTCCAAGCCGGCCGAGTACAACAGGATCTCGCCGCCCGGACCGGACTGCGGCCCGTCAGCTGTCACGGGCATTCCCACGGGAAGATCACCCACCCTTCAACACGCTGGCCGATGTAGGTCACCGCCTGCTCGGGCGGCTGTGCGCGCCGCCAGTTCTCCGCGTTGACGACCCAGATGGCGGTGCGGACCTTGGCGGCGCCCGCAGCCCGCGCCAGCTCGGCAGTCCGCTCGGCGGTGTCGCCGCTGCCGGCGATGTCGTCAACGACCAGTACGTCCAGGCCGGTCAGGTCGCCGAGGCTGGACGGGTTGAACACCGCCGGGGCCGCGGTCTTCGCCGCGTCGATCTCGTCGGAGGCGGTGTGGACCACCTCGACCGTGCGCAGCCCCCGCAGGTGCAGGGCGTGCGCGAGCAGGACGGCCGGGATCAGGCCGCCGCGCACGACGCCCACGACGACGTCCGGCAGCCCGTCCTGGCGCACCCGCGCGGCCACTTCGTCGGTGATGCCGGTGATATCCGGCCAGCCCAGCGTCGTTACCGTGCGCTCAGCGGCCACGTTCGTCCCCCCACAGCAGCACGTGCAGCCGCGGCGTCAGGTTCCAGCCGTGCACGAGTGCGGGTTCCGCGAGCGCCCGCAGACCGGCCAGTACCGCCTCCGGCGTCGTACCCTCCGGCATGACCCACACCGGTGCCAGGCCGAGCGCGGCCTGCAGCGCCGCAACCTCGTCGACGTCGTCCTCACCGGCGATGACGAACTTGAAGCACGTCTTCCCGGTGTCCTGCAGCGCCTGCAGCACCTCGGGTTTGAGCCGCCGCTGCGAGGCCACACCGGAGCCGGTGAGTTTGGGTGACACGTTGAACCGGGTCACCGCCGCAACCACCGCAGGATCGGGCAGCATCGTCGCGTTGGTCTCGATCTCGACCGGCACACCGGCACGGTGCAGTCCTTCCAGCACCGGCAGGAGTGCGCGCTGCTGCAGCAGCGGCTCGCCCCCGGTCACGACCACGAGCTGCGGGCGCTGTCCGAGCACCCAGCCCAACACGTCGCTCGGCGCCATCACACGGGATTCGGCGGCCCGGTCGAACCTGGACCAGTCCCAGGTGTAGGGGGTGTCGCACCAGCCGCAGTCCAGGTTGCAGCCTGAGAGCCGGATGAAGAACGCACGCTGCCCGACCGACGCTCCTTCACCCTGGAACGTCGGGCCGAACAGCTCCGCCACCCGTAGCGTCGCCGCCGCCACGGCCATTGATCCGCCGCTGCCGGTCATGCGCGCCGACCCGGGACGTGGTAAGCGGCCCAGCTCGAGTCCGACTCCGACACCGTGATCCGCACCAGCGCATCAGACAGGTGCGCCGGCATGTGCTCAAGGAACCATGCAGCCAGGTGGCGGGCGAGATTCTCGCACGTCGGCGGCTCGTCCAGCACCGTGTTGAGATCCCGGTGGTCGAGCCGGCGGTTGAGGTAGCGGCGGAACCGGTCGAGATCGCCGAAATCCGCAACGAATCCCGGTGGCACCAGCTGATCAGCGCCGAGGACCACCTGAGCCGTGAAGTTGTGGCCGTGGCGGCGGCGGCATTTGTGGCCCTTCGGCAGGCCAGGAAGACGATGAGCGGCGCTGAAGCCGAAGCTCTTGCCGATCATGTACGTCGATGTCATGTCGCCCTCTTCATCGATGCTGAATGACCTGGTCAAACCGGGATCTGGCTGTCGGTGGCGTACATCGTCCACACCGCCTTCGTGCGGGTCGCGGGAACAACGTCGATGACTTCGATGGCCATCAGGAGCACCCGACCTTCGGCGTCTGCATGTCGCGGGTGTACGTGCTTGTCGGAAAAAGTTGATAGATCTCGTATTCGTCGCCGGGTTCAGGTGGGGTGGTCGCATCGGGCCGGCGGTGTGCTCGGCTGTGGCTGGCCAGCAGTTGCCCGTTACGCGGGTCGAAGATGAGCGTCTTGGCGACCGTGAACGGCATCGGCGGCTCGTAGGTCCAGGTGACGGCGAGCCCGCTGCGCCCGGCGCGGTCGGTGGTCGCTGGTTGAACGCCGACGCCGGGTTGGCGGGCGAGCATCTCTAGGACGCCTTGGCGGGTGGCCAGCGGCACGAATCGGGCGCCGTAGAGCCCGCCGACCTGGCCGAACAGGTCAGGAACGGTGCCAGGGGCCAGCGGCTCGTGCAGGATCTGCCGACGCACGGCGTCCGGGTCACTGGACAACGGGCCATCGAATGGGCCGAGTTCGTCGTCGGTCTGGTCGGATAGCAGTCGGCAGCCATGGGTTTCGTCGAGTTCCACGGCGCGGCTGGCGCCCAGGCCGGTAGTCCAGAACTGGATGCGCCGCGCTGGTGTAGTGCTGGACGACGACGGCGCGGCGAACGAGTCCCACACGAGCAAAACGATGTACTCGAATCGGGCCCGGACGGGGTCGGCGGGACCGTTGGTCAGGTCGGCGGCGAAACGCTCAATCAGCACCTTCGGGTCGGCGCCTGCGCCCGACGATGTCTGGCCACGGGGTGTGATGGGAGTCGGGCCGAGGGCCGGACTCACGACCTGGGTCGAGGCATGGCCGCCCAGCAGACCGGTCGTGACGGCCGCGGCGCCAGCGACCAGCACGGTGAGGACGGCCGCTGCGGCTACGGTGGCGAGCGGCCGGCGGATCTGAGCTGGCCGTTGGCGCGCGTCAGTCATGTCGGGTCGTTCACCGTCGCCTAGAACACTGTTGGTGCTGCGGTCGTTGTCGGGGTGGTTCATCGGTCTCCCCTGTTGGCCCGGTTGAGCCACCGGTCCACTGCGGTGTTGCGCAACCTCGCGGCGGCCGTACTCAGCAGGGCTTCCGAGTTGGCGAAGTCGGCCCGCTTGATCCGAACCTCACGCGGTGTTGATAGGCAGGCCAGCCAGGTCGCGGCACGGCTCGGCCTGCGACGCGGCGTGCAGTCGGCGATTGCCGAGGGGTGAAGATCGAGCACGGGATTCCCGTCGTCGTGGGTGTTCCGCCGACACTGGCGGGGCTGAAAGGAATGGTTGGGTGGGGCGGCCCGGCCCGGGGAGGTGCGGCCGGGCCACCCCGGGTAGGCGGCGGCCACCCCCGGCGGTGGAGGGTGATGTGCGGCCGCCGCCCTGTCGCCCCGGGCCGGCACCAGGTGCCCGGGACGCGTCCACCGCCTAGAAACGTTCATCCGTACACCTGCACCGCCGCCTCGCCGACCAGGCTGTCGGTCTCGGCGAGCACGAGCTGGACGTTGGGCTTCCCGGCGCCGATCAGTTCGACCATCTCCCCCAGCAGGGCGCGGACGTTCAGACCGGAGCCGTCCAAGTACAGCTCGGAGATCAGATCGAGTCCTAGGACCAGCGCACCGAGCGCGTCGGTCTGCAGATCCGGATTGGTGCTGCGGGTCAGCGTGCTGATCAGCCGGCCCCGGACGCGTGGGATCACGTTCGGGTCGGTCGGCGGGTACCGGCGCCGGCCCCGGGCGATCCGCCGGTGCGAGGTCTGCACGATGAGGCCGCCCGCAAACATTCCGGCCGCGGTACGTTCATAGGCGTCTGCCGCGAGGAGCCGGACCGCGTCGCGGACCGGCATCGACCGGGGTTGGCTGGCAAGCGCCGACCAGCCGCCCGGACCGGCGAGCATGCCGACTGCCCAGTCCCCGACCGGGTCGCCAGACAGGTTCGGGTTGGTGACGATGACCCGCTGGTCGACGATCCTGATCCGCTCGGCCGGACGCAGCAACTCGTCGACGAGCACCGCGCCCGCAAGCGCGACGCCGATCGCCGCGGGGCTGGACAGCCGCTCGCCGGTCTCGTTGTGGGTGATGACGAACGCCTCGACCCGCAGCGGCTGGCGCAGGTTCGGGGGCGGGCGTTCACCGATCGGGTACGCCATGACCGATCACCAGAGCGTGGCGGCCAGCCCGCGCAGCCGCCGATGCGCGCCGCCGTACGCGACGGCGCCGCGCAGGACTGCGGTGTCGATAGCGGCATGCATCGTGTAGTTCGGGTCGCACACATTCCCCGGCGCTGCCCGGCCGGCCTGCGACACCAGCTGGTACGCGTCCAACCGGTCGAGGCCGGTCAGCTCAGCCACCCAGCTGACCAGGTCGTGCTGGCTGATCCGGTACGCATCCTCGAGCGGGCGGGCGGCGCCGATCGAGATGAGCTGGTGGTCGGTCTCGATTCGCGGCCACGGCGTCGCTACGCCCTTGATCAGGTCGACGGCGACGGTGACCCGCATCGCGCACTCCACCCCAACCCCGCACACCTCGCCCTGCCCTTGGCGGGCGTGGCCGTCGCCGAACGCGAACAGCGCTCCCGGCACATTCACCCCCAGGTACAAGGTGGTGCCGGCCCGCAGTTCCGGGGTGTCGAGGTTCCCACCGTGCGCGTCCGGGACGATGCTCGCCCGCACCTCCCCACCGGCTGGGGCCACCCCAACCGTGCCCAGCATTGGATCCAGCGGCAGCTCGACGGCGAAATCCGCGCGGCGGGCGGCGTAGCGGACCGTGCCGGCCTGCAGGTTGAGGTCGTACTGCCAGACCCGCTCCTCCAGCGGTGGCTGCAACGTCGGCGTGGCGTGCGTGCTGGTCAGCGCGCCGAAGTGCGGGAATGTCGCAGACATGCCCCAGTCCCGGGCTGGGGTGATCGCCGCGAAGTGCAGCGCGAGGGTGTCGCCGGGCTCGGCCCCGGCGACGTAGAACGGGCCGGTGACCGGGTTGAACCGTTCGCACACCTTCGACGGCAGATCATCCACCGTGAGCACTCCCCCGCCGAAACAGTCCTCCGTGGTCGTGCGCAGGATCTGCCCCGGCTTGACCAGGTCCACCGCCTCCGTACCGCCGAACGTGTACAAATTCGGCTCGACGAGCTCGAAGTCCACGACGCCCGTCACGACTGCCCCCGCTGCTCGACGCCGAGGCCCGCCAGTCGCGGGCGACGGCCGACCGCGTATAGGACGACGAGGATCATCACGCCGACGCCGACCCAGACCAGCGCGAGATGCTGGGCGGCAACGTTCGCGTTGACCGCCACGTAGGCGAGGATCCCGAACCCGACCGCAGGGACGAGCAGGTGCGACCACAGGTTCCGGCTGCCCTTGCGGAACACGTAGTGCCAGACCACGGCCAGGTGCAGCACCATGAACGCGGTCAGCGCCCCGAAGTTGATCAGGCTGGACAGCAGGGTGATCCCGTCGGAGCGCCACGCCATGTACAGCCCGATCCCGATGGACAGGACCGCGGTGAGCACGATCGCGTTGGCCGGCACCCCGGAGCGCGGCGACACCTTCCGCAGGAACGCAGGCAGCTGCCGGTCTCGGGCCATCGCGAATAACAACCGGGAGGTGGCGACCTGCGCGACCAGGGAGTTGGCGATGCCCCACGCGATCGCGGTCGCGACCGCGCACATGGTCGCGAGCCAGCCGCCGCCAGCGGCGCGGGCGGCGTCGTAGAAGGCGACGCCGTTCGGGTCGCCGTTGGCGATCAGCGCCGCCGGGTCGGGCACCAGCAGTGCAGCCACCCAAGTCTGCGCGACGAACAGCACTCCGGCCAGACCGAGCGCGGCGGCCATCGCGCGGCCGATCTGCCCGGGGCCGCCCTTGTTCTCCTCGGCGAGCGTGGACATGGCGTCGAACCCGAGGAAGCTCAGCACCGCGATCGAGACCGCCCCGGCGATGAGGGGCCAGGTGAACGTGTGCGCGTTGAACAGCGGATCCCAGGAGAACCCACGCCCACGGCCATGTACCACCGCGGCCACGGCGACGACCAGGAAGATCGCCAGAACGATCAGTTCCCCGATCAGCATGAACGTGGTGAACCGGGCGGTGGTCTTGATGCCGAGCAGGTTGACCGCAGTGTTGACGACGACGAACCCGACCAGCCACACCCACACCGGTACCACCGTGACGACGGCGTTCATGCCCACCGCCGCGATCAGGTACAGCAGGCTCGGCACAAGCAGATAGTCGAGCAGGGCCGACCACCCGGCCAGAAACCCAATTGGCGCGGCGATGCCCCGCCCCGCGTAGTTGTAGACCGACCCGGCGAGGGGGAACGCTTTCACCATCTGCGCGTATGAGGCCGCGGTGAACACCATCGCCACCATGCCGATCACGTACGCGAGGGCCACCATCCCACCGGAGCTCTGGTACACGCCGCCGAAAATCCCGAACGGCGCGATCGGCACCATGAACACCAGCCCGTAGAACACCACGTCCCGGAACCCGAGCGTCCGCCGCAAGCTCGTCTCATAGCCGGTCGGCGCGATGCCGCCCGTCGGGGTTGGTGCCTGTTGTGTCGCACTCACCGTGATCTCCTCCCTAATCACGCTCGTAAGCCCGCCAACCGGCCGCCGGCGGGCATGACGTATCCACGCGTCACCGCCTGACGCGCCAGACACGAGAACTGTTGTGTTCGAATTGCCTCTACGTGTTGGTTGTGATCTGGCCGCCGCCTCAGCCAGCGCAGCGACGGCGACCAGAAGCCCTACAACCGCCAGACAAACGCCAGATCGTCCGTCGATGACCCGGTCCGTACCTGGGCGAACAGGCCGCGGAACACCTGGCCCAACCGGTCCGGCGGCACGTCGGCCACCAGCGCGTACGACTCGACCTCAACCCGATCCCTGGCCAGCCGCTCCACCACGTCGCCGGAGACCTCGCCACGATGGCACCCGCACAGAAACACGTAGACCCGCTGGCCACCGGTGGTGTGCGAGGGCTGCAACGGCTGGTCGCAGCCCTCGCACACCAGCAGAGACGCGAGACTGAAACCCGGCGCGGACGACGCTGTCCCGCCCAGTTGCTGCGTGCTGGCCGCCGCCTGCACCGTGAGCCCTCGGCCCGACTCCACCAGAGCGGCGTATAGAAGCCCGTTCCGCCTCACGTGCTGTTCTCCGTCCTGGCACCAAGGTTTGCTCGGTCACCGTGGGTCGTGCTTGTTCTCGAATAGCCTTCATCCGCGCTGCGCGATCTGACGATGCGAGGCGTGTATGGCGGCATACCTGCCACGCATACAGCAAGGTCAGGCTCACCCCGGGTCACCTAATTCGCGCCGAAACGCCTTTGGGGCAGGCCCGTGCCGGATGAACGTCGCCTACAGTGGTCTTCGTATTGACAGCGAGCAACACGCTTCGGCATACGTGATCTATACGTGGACGCATAACGTGAGGTGATGATGTGGCAATCACCCAGCAGCGCCGCTGCGGTCGGTGCGGCCATCAACTGAGCCGCTACAACGACACAGACGAATGCGCCGCGTGTGCTTCCACTCGACGGACGTCCGACACGGCAGCCGTTCCGTCCCACCTGTGGCTGACCACCGAGATGCGAGAAGCCCTCACCCGCTGGGACTGGAAGACGGTGTTCCGGCTGGTTGTGGCAGCGACGGACATGAGCCAGGTCCAGCTGGCAAGTCTGGTCGGGCTCTCCCAGCCGCATGTATCGCGCCTGATGAAGGGCACCGGCGGCAGCTTCGACATTCGGACGATCAACAGCATCGTCGACGGCCTCGGCGCACCGCGGGCCCTCGCCGGACTGGCTCCCGGATCGCCCGACCACGGCGCTACGGTGGGGCTCGACCCGACGAAGGAGTTGAGTCCCGTGGACCGCCGTGCGCTGCTCGTCACGTCAGTAACGCTGCCCCTCGCGGGCATCCTCGGCCGGCACGCACGGCCAAGGGTGGTAACGCACGACTACGCCCGCCAGATCCGCGGCCTGCTGCCAGACCTCTACTCGCTCGACGATCACGACGGTGGCGTGCCGGTGAGCGACGCCGCGCGGTGGTGCCTTCGCGAAGTCGACACGCTGCTCGGCACCGCCGGATACGACGACGCCGCGGCCCACGAGCTCCAGCTGGCATACGGGGAGCTCGCGGAGATGGCCGGCTGGCTCGACTTCGACGCCGGGCGCATCCCGTCCGCCCAATGGCACTTCGGTGAAGCGCTCCGCGCCGCACAACTGGCCGACGACCTGAACCTTGAGGTGCTCATCTTGGGAAGCATGATCATGGTCGCTCGGCACCGCGGCCGACCCCGTGAAGCGATCCAGCTCGCGCAACTCGCACAACGGCGCGCGGCGGGATGGGGCACTCCCCGACTCCTCTCACTGCTCGCGGTGCGAGAAGCGACCGGCTGGGCCCAGGCAGGCGATGCGTCCGCAGCCGACCGGGCCATGAGGCGAGCCCTCAACACCTTCGAGCCGACTCGCAACGACGACGACCCGACGTGGCTGAGCTTCTACACCGACGCCGAGCTGCTGGCGTCGAAAGCCTCGATCAACATGTACCTTGGCAGGCCCGGCCAGGCCGCTGCACACATGTACAAAGCCATCAATCGCCTGGAGCCGCAATATCAACGAAACCGTGCACTCTTCACCGCACGACTCGCCCTCGCATACCTGCACGAAGGCGATGACCGGCAAGCGTGCGCTGTCCTCGCGGCGACACTGCCCCATCTCGGCACGGTCCGGTCCGGCCGCGCCAGGTCCGAGCTCACGGAAGCCATCACATTGATCAACACGAGGCCCCGGCAGGAACACACCGACGAGGTCCTCGCGCAGGCCGCCGCCCACGAACTCCTACCAGCGGCATGACCGAATGGTCCGTGCAACGGCTTGACCCGGCAGAGCTGAGGGCACATGGAGCCGAATTCCGGGACATCTACCTTCAGGTCTATCAAGAGCCGCCATATCACGAGAGCGAAAGCGATGCTGATGACTTCATCGGCCATCTCGATGACCAGATAGACCAGCCCGGCTTCGCGTTCATTGCTGCACTGTCCGCAGCGGGCGAGTTCATCGGGTTCGCATACGGCCTCCCGTTCTCGGCGGAGCAGTGGTGGCGCAACGCCGGCGACGAGCCCGACCTTACGCGCGGGCAGGCGAAGTTCGCCGTGTTCGAACTGGTCGTCGTTGCGCAGTGGCGCAGACACGGCATTGCGACCGCGCTCATCACCGCCCTGCTGGAATCCCGGCAAGAGCCGTTCGCCACGCTGTGCGCAAACCCAACCGCCCCCGCACGCGCCATGTACGACGCCTGGGGCTGGCGGAAGGTCGCGACAACGAGCCCACCGAAGATCGGCCCCCTGGACGTTCTCGTTAAGGCGCTGACGTGACCGTGTAGAGACGTCGCCGAACTGGAATAGCCATCCCCAACCCGATCGCGATCCGCGCGCGGTGGTCGGACGCAACAGGCCGATGTCGCCACGCTGCTCATAGGGTGCGTGTACACAGCGTATATGTGCCGGTTAGGCTGCATCGACAGGTGGCGGGATGCGCGTCGATGGAGGTCGATGACATGTCAGCAGCGGGCGCCGATCAGTGTGCACGCTGCGGTGTTCGCCTCGCCCGCGACAATCCGGGCCCGCGTTGCAGCGCGTGCGGCCGGTCCGGGACGGCGCAGCAGTCACAGCCGCCGGAGGTGCCGACGTCGTTCTGGGAGCATCCGGCGATTGTCGCGGCCGTGCGCGACCGTCACATGGGGCGGCTCATCGCCGCGTACCGGCTCCACCCTCACCACAAGGCCCCGATCCCGCAGTCGGCAATCGCCAGCTGGGCCCATCTGACGCAGGCGCAGATCAGCCGCCTGGAGCACCGGCGCGCGGAACAGCAGCTTGACCGACTCACCTTCTGGGCGAGGCTGCTCCGCATCCCCGAGCAGCTGCTGTGGTTCGTCCCAGTGCCACCGGCCGACCGTGCCGATCACCGTCACAACCATGCGACACCCGCCGCGAACTCGGAGCCCACGGTCGATCCTTCGGTATACCCGACACGATTGGTTCCACCAGCGGACCCGATCTACGGTGAAGCGGTACCAGCCGACCGACACCCAACCGGTCACCGGACCGCAGAGGAGAACGACGACATGCGGCGCCGCACCGTCCTGCAAGCACTTGCTGCTGCTCCATTGGCAGGAACAGCCGGATCGAGTCACCTGATTGAGCCGCGTGTCAGTAGTGTCGTATCTAGCGCCGAAGCATTGCGACGGATCTACCACGACAGCCCGTCACCCCGCGAGCTGCTCGCGCTAGTCCGGTCGCAGCTCGACGCCACCGCCGCCGGCGAAACTCTTATCGACGAGTCAACGGAGTACGGCACCTGGGCCGACTGGCTCGGCGTGCCGCGCCACACGTTCTCCGCAGTGTTTGGGCAGGTCATTGCTCAGGGACGCGACTACCGCGAGACGTTTCAGCACTTCCGGCCCGGGTTCGACCTGGCCACCGAGCGGCGGCGACGCGCCGAGGTTGGTATCGCCGAGCACTTCAACGGCCGCGACCTCTACCCGGACGTGCGTGAGTGCTTCGCCGAGCTCAAGGCAGCGGGCTACTTCGTCGGTGTCGCCGGGAACCAGACCGCCCGCGCCGGACGACTCCTGCGCGAACTGAACCTGGGTGTCGACCTCATCGCCACATCGGATGACTGGGGTGCAGAGAAGCCGTCCCGCGCGTTCTTTGATGCCCTGATTGCATCCGCTGGCTGCAGCCCAGCCGAGATCGCCTACGTTGGCGATCGGCTCGACAACGACATCCTCCCCGCAGCGGACTCAGGACTGATCACGGTGTT
The DNA here is from genome assembly GCF_039537565.1 of Dactylosporangium darangshiense. NCBI lineage: Bacteria > Bacillati > Actinomycetota > Actinomycetes > Micromonosporales > Micromonosporaceae > Dactylosporangium > Dactylosporangium darangshiense. The sequence goes on along the minus strand of NZ_BAABAT010000024.1, from coordinate 147,789 downwards.
CATCCGCCGTGGCCCCTGGGGCTACTTCTACGCCAACCAGCCCGAGGTACGCCGCGCACACCTACGCATCGATTCACTCCGCGAGCTGCCGGCACAATTGAAGGCCCTCAACGCCGCTTGATGTCGCGACCCTCGCCGCATAGCTAATCGACAGCGAACAACGCTGAGCTGGTGACGCCGGGTCGCTATTTTCGCAGGTCTCGTTGAGCAACAGATCAGCCGGTATTGCGAGCCATATCAGCTGCGGCTCGGAGTGAGATCAACTTGATACATCGTCGCTCTGTGTTCGAGTCTTGGGTTCGGCGACGATGCACGTAATCATCCACCTCTCGCCGATCAGTTGATGCAACGTGTCTTCAAGCATTTCAGGAGCTGCTCCCAGCATGGCGGCATGAGTGTGATGTCTGAAGGCGAGAGTCAAGGTGTTCTGCTCAACGGTGACAACGATGGCCTCGCGCAGGATCGCTGTCATCTTGCGGCTCTTGCCAGCCACGCGAGTAAGCACTTCCGGCCAAAGCTGGCGGATGGCAGCGGCATCTACATTGCTCAGTGGCGAGGCCAGCGGCGCCGAGATGTCTGCTGCGGCGATAGCGGGCGGAGGGCGAAGCGGGCCGCCTTTCGGGCCAGCATAATCCCGCTGGATGGCAGTCGGCTGCATGGGCGCTGCGGCAACAGCAATAGCCTGAGAGGACCGGGTCCCGTGCATCGCAACACCGGCTGGGGCGCCACTCTCGCCGTGTTCGAACCGCGCCGATCGCGCCGCGACGTACGCCTCTTGAACGTGCTCGCAAACAGTGAAACCTGCCTCCCGTGTGACGAGAGGGGTGGCGCCCAGCCCAGCTGACCGTTCACTTGACCAGTCGTCGCTGGCCCGCACAAGACAGCCCACCGTAAGGAACGCGTGAGTTCCGGCCTCGGGGACACAGGCTGCCACTACGGACTGAGCGGCGACGACTTCACCGCCGATGACGGAAAGGGCATTGTGCAGGTACCCGGTTCTCGGAAGCGTGCCGAGCACGATCAGCCGGACTTGCTGAAGCTCCCAGTCGGCGTCGGCCGGCGGTGCGAGACCGTGGCGCGGATCAGCCGCATCGACAAGCAAGCTGTACCGCAAGTCGTTGATACTGCCCTTGACCTCGACCCATATCTGCTGTGCGGGAAGGTAGAAGTCCGGCAGGTAGGGCCGACGCCGCCCGAACGGTCCGACGGTGTAGCCCTGCGCCTCGTACTCCCAGCTGATGCCCAGCTGGTCGAAAAACAAAGCCCACTTTGCCTCTAGCCGTGATCTGAAGACAACGCCGCCGTACCGGGTAGGGATGGGTGCCACAGCAGCCGCCATACGACTCCTCCGTTAGGGCGAAGAACATCGATTGTGGCACTCCCCCGACGGGCGTGTGGCTCGTCCAAGCCGGTGGGGAGGATCGCGGTCAGCAGGAACGTCACCACCTGCCACTGCGCCTTGGGCGTGCACCACCTGTGCCACGGTCTCGAACATGGTCCTCAGACGGTTGCGCCGGCGCGCCGGTTGGTCGGACAGCTCGCCACGGACCGCCACCCGCGAGCACAAGGCATTGACCGTAGCAGTGTTGCCGAGGCCCGAGTCGTGACGCCATCCGCACCTTGTCGCCCAGCCCAAGTCTGCGCGCAGCTGAGCGTATGAAGATCGGTTGTTGTCCGGAAGGCGGTGACCGTTTTTCTGTCTCGCCTCGACCGTCCGGCACGTCGATTCACCCGGATGCGGGTGATCCGTGTACATGAGAGGTACTACTCTCCAGGCGGAGATCCGCGTTAAGTAGTCTGAAGATCGCCATCGGCGACAGTGCCGCAGGTCAGGAGAGGGGTGGTCGCGATCCGGCCGGATTCGCCCCGCTGGCGGGAGATCAATGCCAGCGACTGGCCACACGAGCGAGCTGGTCTGCAGCAGCTTCAGGCCCTGCTTCCGGATGGTGACCCCTACCACGCCTGGGCCAACGTCGAGTTCCAGGGCACGGACGGCACGGTCAACGAGGTCGACCTCCTGCTCCTCGTGCCGCAGGGCCTGTTTGTGCTGGAGCTGAAGCACTGGCAGGGTGAGATCGCCGGTGACGGGTTCCAGTGGCGGCGGACGATGCCGAACGGCCTGGTGCGGCTCGTCGACAACCCGGTGATCGCAGCGAATCGCAAAGCTCGGCGGTTACGGACGCTGCTCGAGCAGTACGCCACCAGGGTGCCTGGACGTCGCACTCGGGTGCCGTACGTCGACGCGGCGGTATTCCTGCACGCTGCCAATGTCCGATCGCAGCTGGATCCGGTCGGCCGCCAACGCGTATACGGCCCTGCCGGCTCGCCCTCATCCGGATTGGACGACATCAACCGACTGGTGACGCACCGTCCGGCAAGCGGCGGCATCGACCGAGCAGCCGCTCGCGAGATCGTCGCCCTGATCGAGGCGTGCGGGCTGCGACCATCGGTGTCGAAGCGGATGGTCGGTCAACTACTGCTGACACCGAAACCGTTCGCCGAGGGGCCCGGCTGGCAGGACTTCCTCGCCGGGCACCAACAGACCGATCTGGTACGGCGGGTCCGGTTCTACCTGACCGAGCGAGCCGACGCCGACCGCGAGATGATCCAGCGGGCAGCGGAGCGGGAGTTCCGGCTGCTGCAGGGCATCCGCCACGATGGCATCGTCCAAGCGCACGATCTGATCGAACACGCGTACGGCCCGGCGGTCATCTTTGACCACAACGAGGACTGGGTCCGGCTCGACCGGTGGCTCGCCGAACGCGACGGTGAACTGACCGTCGACCGGCGTCTTGAACTTGTCCGTGAGCTCGGCGACATCATGCGGTATGCGCACTCACGGCACCTGGTGCACCGCAATCTCAACCCGAGGTCGATCTTCGTGCGCAAGCCGAACTCGTCGCGACCCGGGTTGGTGGTCATCGATTGGCAAACCGGCGGCCGGATCCCCGGGACCACCACGACCTCGCAGGGCACCTTGCTAGGCACTCAACATGTCGAGCAACTCGCCGACGAGCACGCCCGCGTCTATCAGGCGCCGGAACTCACCAACCCGGATGCGCCGGGGGTACTGCTGGATGTGTTCGCGCTGGGTGCGATCACGTACCACATCATGAGCGGGCGTCAGCCGGCCACAAGCGTCGCGGAGCGCAAGGCGGTGCTGGACCGGCTCGGCGGCCTGGATATCGCCGCGGCGCTCGACGGCGCCCCGAGCAGCCTGGTCGACCTCGTCTTCGATGCGACCTGCGTGGTGGTGCCGATGCGCACCAAGACGGTGTCGTTGTTCCTGGACGGCCTCGACCGGGTCGAAGAGGAGCTGACCGCGCCGGATCCGGTGCCGCTCGTCAACCCGTTGCAGGCGCGTGGCGGTGACGTGCTCGAGGGCGGGCTGACCGTGGTCGACCGGCTGGGTGCCGGCGCCACGTCGGTGGCGATCCTCGTCCGCGACGAGCAGGGCGCGCAGATGGTGCTCAAGGTGGCGCGTGATCCGGAGAAACGGCAGCGGTTGTACGACGAGGCCGCGGTGCTGCGGCGGATTCCGCACTGGCAGATCGTCCGCCCAGTCCGGGACGAGCCGGTCGAGGTCGGTGGCGAGGTCGGGCTGCTGCTGGAGTACGCCGGGCCGAAGACGCTCGCCGACCAGCTCGCCTCCGGCGGCCGGCTCAACCTGGAACTGCTTGAGCGCTACGGAAGGGATCTGCTCGACGTCGTCCGCGCGCTGGACGCCGAGGGCATCATGCATCGCGACATCAAGCCGGCCAACCTGGCGGCCCGGCCGCGGTCGAGGGACGGCGAGCTGCACCTGTGCGTGTTCGATTTCTCCCTCGCCGCCGCCCCGGCGGAGCAGTTGACCGCCGGCACCCCGCCGTACCTGGACCCGTTCCTGGCCCCGCCGCGCCGGGCGCGATACGACGCCGCCGCGGAGCGGTTCGCCGTTGCAGTGACGCTGTACGAGATGGCCAGCGCGACGCTGCCGAAATGGGGGGACGGGCTCACCCCACCAGAGCACCTGACCGATGAGGTGACGCCGGCGCCAGAGTTGTTCGACCCGGCCGTCGCCGACAGTCTGGTCGCGTTCTTCGCCAAGGCCCTCGCGCGGGATGCCCGGCACCGATTCGACACATACGAGGACATGGCCGACGCCTGGCGGCGGGTGTTCACCGCGCTTCCGGCACCGGCCACCGATCACGTGCCATCCGCCGAAGAGATTCCGCTCGCGGTCGGGCGGGACACCCCGCTGGAACGGGTCGGGTTAACCCCGAAAGCCCGGTCGGCGCTGGAACGCATCGGCGTGCACACCGTCGGCGACCTCATCGACCAGGACCAGATGGCGCTGTCCCGGCTGGCCGGCGTCTCCCAGGCGACCAAGACCGAGATCCGCCGCCGGGCACGCGAACTGCGGGCCGTCTTCGCCACCAGCCACACCGTGACCGCCGAGCCGACCGGTGACGGCGATACCCGGACGGTCGCCGGGATCGAAACCTTGCTGGAGCTGCTTGCCGGCCCGGTGACCCGGCGCCGGTCCGCCGAGACGGCAGTCGTGTCGATGCTGCTGGGTTCGGACGTCCCGCCGGGCGACGACCATCCGCCGCACTGGCCGTCCCAGGTCGACCTGGCCCGCCACGCCGGCGTCACCTCCCAGCGGGTGTCGCAGATCCTGCACCGGCTCACCGAGCGGTGGCAGGAGCTGCCGGACATGAGCCGGGTCCGGGACGAGATCGTGGTACTGATCGAGGCCAACGGCGGGGTGATGTCCGCCGACGAGCTGGCCGGCGAGCTGATCGCCGCGCACGGGTCGTTCAGCCCGGAGCCGAGACGCACCACCCAGGCGATCGGCGTGGTCCGCGCCGTGGTCGAGGTCGAGCTGGCTCGTGGCGGCGACGCCCGAGTCGACCAGCACCGGCTCGACAAGGTGGTGCTGATCGGCCGCGAACCGGACGACCCGAACGCCGAGCACACCGCCATGGACTTCATGCAGTACGCGGCGCAGCTCGGCCGGATCGCGCACGGGTTGGCAAGCCAGTCCCTCCCAGCCACGCGTGCCCGGGCGCTGGAACGGCTCCGCGAACCGGCCCCGCCATCGGCCATGCCGCAGATGTCGGATAGCCGGATGCTCTTTCTCGCCGCAGCGGCCGGTGGCGTCGCCGTCAGCCCACAGGAGCAGCTGTACCAGGTCGGCATGGCGGCCGAGACCGCACTTCGGCTCGCCGCCGGCAGCCTCGCCGTGTCACCGGGCAGGTCACTGTCCATCGAGGAGGTCCGCAAGCGGGTCCGGGCCCGGTTCCCGAAGGCCGAAGACCTTCCCGGCCGGCCGAAGCTCGACCAGTACCTGAGCGCGGCCGGTATCGCGCTCGAATGGCGGCATGACCGTTACACAACACCCACCAGACCCGGCAGTGACCTGTTCGCGAGCCGTACTCGTGGCACTCGCACCGGACCGCTGTTGCCCGCCGGCCCGGATGCCGTCGCAGAGGCTGACGCCCGGCTCGCCGCCGTGCTGGACCGCGACGGCTTCCTGGCTGTCCTGGTGAAACCGGCGGCCCTTGGCGGCGCCCGCAGGGCGCTGCTCGACCGCTTCGGGCTCACCGAGCTGAACGTCACCGCCGTCCTGGTCGAGACGCTGCGCTCCCTCGGCGTTCCGTGGCAGTTGGTGCTGGAGTCCGATGCTCGCGAGGCCGCCCACCCGGACCGCCGCAACCTGGAGAGCGCCGTCCGGGCCGAGGTAGTGCCGCGCCTCACCGCCGCGCTGGCCATAGATGCGGCGGTACTGCTGACCGAGGCGGCACCCCTCGCGCGATACGGCTGCATGGACCTCGTCGCATCGCTGGCTGACAACGGCGTACCACGTCCGGCGGCCCGGCTCCTCCTCGTCGCGACCCGCGGCGGCAAGCAACTCCTCGACGAGGAGCCCATCCCTGTCACCTCTACCGGGCAGCTCACCTGGCTGCCCGACGCGTGGTGGCAGCCCGCCCAGGCCACCGGAAAGGCCCGCACGTGACCGCACTCGCCGCCCTGCAGCGCCAGCTCAAGACGCTCGCGGCCGACCTGCGCGGGCAGGCCGAGACACAGCCGAGGCTCCGGTCCTGGTTGGAGGCTCAGTACAAGGAGGCGTACGGCAAACGCACGGGCGCCACTTACGAGGCGTGGCGCGAGGAACAGATCGACCAGGCGGCGGTCGCGTGGCTGCTCGGCACCGTCTTCGTGCGTTTCTGCGAGGACAACGACCTTATTGACCAGCAGTTCATCGCCGGTCCCGGCCAACGCACCGACGACGCCGTCGAAGCCGCCACCGCGTACTTCCTCGAGCACCCCACTCACAGCGACCGCGAGTGGATCCGGCAGGCGTTTCAGCACCTCGCCGGCCTGCGCGCAACCACCGCCCTCTTCGACGAGCACAACCCGGTCTGGCGCTGGGACCTCAGCGCCGATGCCGCCGCCGGGCTGCTCGACTTCTGGCGGCGCGGTGCCGGCATCCACGACTACGCCAACCCGCCGCTCAACACCCGGTTCCTCGGCAACCTCTACGAAAAACTGTCCCAGGACGCCCGCAAACGGTACGCGCTGCTGCAGACCCCGGAGTTCGTCGAGAAGTTCATCCTCGAACTCACGCTGGACGAGTCCATCAAGGACTACGGCCTGGAAGACACCGCGCTCATCGACCCCACTTGCGGCTCCGGACACTTCCTGCTCGGCGCGTTCCACCGCCTGCTGCCCCTGTGGGAACGCCACCATCCCGACCTCGACCGACGGGTACGGGCGCAGAAGGTCCTCGACCAGATCACCGGCGTCGACATCAACCCGTTCGCAATCGCCATCGCGCGTTTCCGGCTCCTCGTCGAAGCCCTGCGGTACTGCGACGAGAAGCATCTCGCCGACGCACCGGGCTTCGCGATGCGACTGGCCGTCGGCGACTCGCTGCTGCGCTGGGGCGACGAAGACTCCTCCCACCAGGGCGACATGCTGCACTTGCTGGAGACAGGCACGGCATACGCCTACTACACCGAGGACGCCCAGACGCTGAAGAAACTGCTCAAGCCGGCGCAGTACACGGTGGCAGTCGGCAACCCGCCGTACATCACCGTCAAGGACAAGTACCTCAATGACCTCTACCGAGGGATGTACGACTCCTGCTCGGGCAAATATGCACTTTCGGTACCGTTCGCCGAGCGCTTCTTCGAATTGGTTCGGGGCAGTGACGCATCCGGTCGGGCCGGGATTGTCGGACAGATCACCTCTAACTCCTTCATGAAACGAGAGTTCGGCAAGAAACTGATTACCGACTTCTTCGCCAAGAAGGTCGAACTAAGCCACATCATCGACACATCAGGCGCCTATATTCCGGGCCATGGCACCCCGACAGTCCTCCTGGTTGGCTATCGCCGCCAGCCAAAGCGCCCGACCGTGCGCGCCGTGCTCGGTGTCCAAGGAGAGCCCGGCGAGCCGGAGAATCCGGCCGAGGGTCTCGTCTGGTCCGCAATTACCAACAACTTTGACAAGCCAGGCACTGACACTCCGTACGCGACGGTCGTCGACGTTCAGCGTGAAGCGTTCACGCGGTATCCGTGGAGCCTGGCGGGTGGTGGTGCTAACGGTATCCGGGTACAGATTGAGGCACATGGCGTAGTTAGGCTGGGTACTCGGTCTGAGCATATGGGCTACAGTGCCATTACTGCCGAGGACGATGCATTCTTCCTCAATAGTTTGACAACTGCGTTGCGGCTCGGCTCCCTTCCGACTCGAGCAATGGTGGAGGGTGACGTAGTTCGAGACTACACGATAGTGCCAGCTGTGGATGCGATATGGCCTTACACGTCAGATCTCAGTCCAGTTGACCTTGCTCGGCAGCCCAGCCTAGCCAAGTTTCTGTGGCCTAACCGACGAGCACTCCAACGGCGCAAGCGTTTCGGAAAACCGATCGAAAATATCCCCACCGTGCGGTGGTATGAGTTCAGTGAACTCTACCGGGAAAAGCTTCGCGCACCCCTATCGATTGTGTTCGCTTTTGTGGCTACACACAACCAGTTCGTGGTGGATCGGGGCGGGAAGGTCTTCAACAGAACGGCGCCGGTCATCAAGCTACCCGACACCGCAACCGAGGACGATCACTTGGCGCTACTGGGTCTGTTGAACTCGTCGACAGCGTGCTTTTGGCTCAAACAGGTGAGCCAGGGCAAGGGCGGCAGCGGTATGGGTCGAGGCATTCAGCCCGAGGCTTGGATGGAACGCTACGAGTTCACGGGCACAAAGCTGGAAAGCTTTCCTGTACCCGGAGGATCGCCGTTGGCGCGGGCACGGGCGTTGGATCGGCTGTCGCAGGATCTTGCCCCAGTCCGGCCGTCCGCTATCTGCGCCGCCCGAGTTCCGACGCGGCTGGCGCTTGACGTTGCAAAGGCCGACTACATCCGCATCCGAGGGCGGATGGTCGCGCTACAAGAAGAGCTGGACTGGGAGGTCTACCGGCTGTACGGCCTGCTCGACGAAGACGTGACCGTGCCGGACGATGCCCTTCCGGAGCTGCCGCTCGGGCAGCGGGCCTTTGAGATCGTCATGGCCCGCGGCATTGCCGACGGCGGGCCGGTCCCCGAGTGGTTCGTCCGGCACCGGTCGCAGCCCACGGCTACCCTCCCCGAGGAGTGGCCCCAGGCGTACCGGGAAATGGTCCTGAAGCGGATCGCGCTGATCGAGTCGCGCGCGGACCTTGCGTTGATTGAACGTCCGGAGTGCAAGCGGCGGTGGTCCTCGACGCCATGGGAGGCGCAGGAGCAGCAGGCGCTGCAGGACTGGCTGCTCGACCGGCTCGAAGCAGAGGAACTGTGGCGGGGGCCTGCGGCCGGGCGGGTCATGTCGGTCGGGGTGCTCGCGGACCGGGTGGGCACGGACGCCGATTTCCGGTCGGTGCTGGCACTTTACTGCGGCCATGACGGCTACGACCTTGCCAACGAATTGGCGAAGCTGGTCGCGAACGAGACAGTGCCGTTCCTGGCGGCCTACCGGTACAAGCCGTCCGGGCTCGCCATTCGGAAGCAGTGGGAGCACGTCTGGAAGCTGCAGCGGCGCGAGGACGAGGCCGAGAAGAAGCGTGAGCGGCTCGCGGAGCCGATCCCGGTGCCGCCGAAGTACGCCCCGGCCGACTTCGCGCGGACGTCGTACTGGCGGAACCGGGGCAAGCTCGACGTGCCGAAGGAACGGTTCGTGCTCTACCCGAACGCAGGCCGGGATCCCTTGCCGATGCTCGGATGGGCGGGCTGGGACCATCTGGAGCAGGCGCAGGCGCTGGCGAACCTATACATGGAGCGTAAGCAGCAGGACGACTGGCCGAAGGAGCGGCTGCTGCCGCTGCTTGCGGGGTTGGCGGAGTTGGAGTCGTGGCTGCATCAATGGCACGCTGACGAAATGCCGGAATACGGCGGTAGTCCGGCCGATTTCTACACCGCGTTCGTCGATGCAGAGTTGGCGACGTTGGAGGCCGACCGGGCCGAGATCGCACTGGGGGTGCTGCCGTGACGATGCTGCGCGAGGTCATCGTGATTCCGGAGCGGGTGACCGACTCCGACTACGTGATGCGGTTGGCCGAGGGTGTCAGCCATGCGCAGCAGACCCTCGCCGACTATGTGGTCACCGACAGCTTGAAAGCCGAGTTCGTCAAGGCGCTCGGTTTGGTGGCGCAGGCTCTGGAGACGGGCCGATCCCAGGCGGGTTTCCTGCACGGGTCGTTCGGCTCCGGCAAGAGCCACTTCATGGCCGTGCTGCACGAGATCCTGCGCCGCAACCCTGACGCGCTGGCGGTCGAGAACCTGTCGGAGCCCGTCGCGGACGCCGACCGGTGGCTCGCCGGCCGCAAGGTGCTGACGTTGACGTTCCACCTGCTTGGCGCCCGGTCGCTCGAGGCCGCGGTGCTCGGCGGCTATCGCCAGCAGGTGATGGCCTTGCACCCAGACGATCCGCCGCCAGCGGTGCACCGGTCGGATGCGCTGCTCGGCGACGCCGCGGAGTACCGCGCCGAAGTGGGCGACGAGCGGTTCTTCGCTCGGCTCAACGAGGCGTCCGGCGGTGGGTCCGCTGGATGGGGCCAGTGGCGTGGCGGCTGGGACGCCGCCCGATACGACGCCGCCGCGGCGCAGCCACCCGGCACGCCCGACCGCGACCGGCTGGTATCCGACCTGACCGCCACGCTATTCAAGGGCGCCGTCCACAGCGGCGAGTTCCTCGACATCGACGAGGGCCTCGCGGTGATCACGCAGCACGCGAAGTCGCTGAAGTACGACGCGATCGTGCTGTTCCTCGATGAGTTGATCCTGTGGTTGTCACAGCATCTTTCCAATCTGGAGTTCGTCAACCACGAGGGCGGCAAGCTCGCCAAGTTCGTCGAGTCGGCCGACCAGCACCGCCCGGTGCCGATCGTGTCGTACGTCGCTCGCCAGCGCGACCTGGTGGAGTTCCTCGGCCCGCACGTGCCGGGTGCGGAGCGGCAGGCGTTCTCCGACGTGTTCCGGCACGGCCGCGGTCGGTTCACCGAGATCGTGCTGCCGGACCGGAACCTGCCGCAGATCGCCGAGCGGCGGTTGCTGCGGAAGATCGGTGACGGCGAGCGGATCATCAAGGAGGCGTTCGAGGCGGTGCAGCGCCGCCGCGACGTGTGGGACACCCTGGTCGCCGGCAACCAGTATGGTGACGCCGGGGTCGGCTCGGACCCGGCGGTGTTCCGCCGGCTGTATCCGTTCAGCCCGGCACTGGTGGCGACGCTTGTGGCGTTGTCGCAGGCGTTGCAGCGGGAGCGGACCGCGCTGAAGGTGATGGCGCGGCTCCTGGTGGCCGGCCGGGACCGGTTGCGGGTCAATGACGTCATCGGCGTTGCCGAGCTCTTCGACGAGCTGGTCGCCAAGGGTGAACTGCCGGACAACCCGAGGCTGAAGAAACACTTCGAGACCGCCCGCGTGCTCTACGGCCGGTTGCGGTCGGTCCTGCTGGAACAGCATCAGCAGACCGAGGCGACTGCCGCGGCGTTGCCGCCGAGCCACCAGTTCAACATCGACGACCGGCTGATCAAAACGCTGCTGCTGGCGGCGCTGGTGCCGGAGGTGCCGGCGTTGGCGAACCTCAACGCCGTGCGATTGCACGCGTTGAACTACGGCAGCATGGTCAGCCCGATCATCGGCTCGGAACCGCCGCGGGTGCTCAAGCGGCTGCGTGACCTGTCGGTGTACATCCCGGAGATCCAGATCGGCGAGGGCACCGATCCGGTGATTCGCATGGAACTGTCCGAGGTCGACGCCTCGGTCCTCGTCGAGCGGGTGCCGACCACCGAAGACACGCCCGGCGCCCGGCGCCGGTTGCTGCGCGAGCTGGTCTGCGCCGAGCTGGGCATGACCCCGCCGGACGGGATGTTCGCCGCCCAACAGCACCCACGGGAGTGGCGGGGCCGTCGGCACCACATTGACGTGCTGTTCGCCAACGTCCGGGACGCCAACGAGTTGCCCGAGGCGGAGGTCGCGGCGGTTGGTGGGCGCTGGCGTGTGGTCATCGACTATCCGTTCGACGACGAGACCCACACCCGTCGTAGCGACACTGCCCGTATTCGGGTTATTGGTACGCATTTGAATAGCCAAACTCTGTTCTGGCTGCCGTACTTTCTCACCGAGGAGCGGCTGGGCCTGGTCGGTACGCTGGTGAGGCTCAATTACCTGCTTGCCGGCAGCGGAGACGACCGGCTCCGCGCAATCGCCTCGGACTTCTCCACCGAAGAGCGGCTGCAGGCCAAGGCGATGCTGGAGCAGCAGCAGCGCACCACCCGCGGCCGGCTGATTGACTGCCTCAAGCAGGCGTACGGCGTGGTGGGTGCCCTACCGGCCGACGTGGCGGATGATCCCGATCCGGTGCTGCAGACGATCGCGCGCGGGTTCACGCCGGCGAAACCGATCGGTGGCACCCTTCGCGCCGCGTCCGACCATCTGACTGGGCAGATGCTTACCTGGATCTACCCGGGTACCCCGAACCTGCCCGAGGACGAGCCGCTCGTCACCGCGGCGCAGTTGCGCAAGGTGTTCGAGTACGCCCAGCAGGCGATCGCCGACCCGGCCCGCCGGGTGCTGGTGGAGTCGGGTGACCGGCGGCATGTTCGGCGGATCGTCAATCACCTCCGGATCGGCGAGTGCACCGAGGAGGGCGTCTACACAGTCAACCCCACGTACCTGTGGTGGACCGGGCACTTCCTCCAGCAGGCCAAGGCGCTGGAGGGGGCGACCGATCGGTTCGGCGTCTTGCTGCTGCGCCGATTGACCGACCTGCCGCAGCCGCGCGGCCTGGACCGCCAGGTACAGCAGCTCCTGATTGCCGTCTTCGCGCTCGACCAGGACCTGTCCTGGTACCGGGACGACCGGAAGATCCAGGCTCCCGGGCTCGACGGCATCGCCGACGACATGGAGCTGCGGATGGACCGCCGCCCGGACGAGACGAAGTGGAAGGCCGCGCTCGACACCGTCAACGGACTCACCCCGCTCCGGTTGTCGCCGCGACTGTCCGCGGCGAACCTCGCCCGGTTCGGCGCTGCGGTGCGTGACCACGCCAAGGGCGCGCTCCCCGGCTTGCGCACCCTGGTCAAGACGCTGGAGACCCACGCCGGCCAGCTCGGCATCGATCCCGCCGCCACGACCGGCCGGCTCAACACCACCCGGCGCGCCGTCGCCCTGCTCGACACCGTCGTGGACGAGCTCGATGACGTGGTGCTGGTGGAGCTGTTGGCCGAGCCGGATCTTGGCGAGGCCGAGCCGGTGACCGCCAGTGTGTACCTGACTCGCGCGACGGCGCTTACCGAGGCATTGGCACGCACTCCGTGGAACATGCTCAGCACGGTCGCCGGGCTTCGGGACGATCGCGCCGAGGAGGGGCGTCTGCTGTTGGAGAAGCTGGCCGACTCGGCTCGCCGCGAGCAGTTGCACGCCGACCTCGCCGAGGCGTTGTCGACGGCGGCCCACGAGGCGACCGAGCTGCTAGCCAGGACGCCGCCATCGATGGTGACCCCACCGGTCGCGGTCCCGACGGTCGTGACACCGCCCGCAGCTGACCCACCCCCGGCTACCCCTTCGATCACGCCTCCGCTGGTGCGGACCGGTGGCGAGGTCACGATCTCCGATGACGCCTCGTTCGAGGATGCGGTGGCGAGGCTGCGCCGCTTCCGGGAGGCGAATGCCGGTCGCCGTGTCCGTGTGGAATGGTCGGTGGAGTGAGCACGACCCCCGCCGGTATCGCCGCGCCGAGCGCCACCGAGGCGCAGGTGCGGGCAATGGTCGCCGACTGGCTGCGCAGCGGCCGTCCGGAACGGGTCCTGGCACTGAAGGCACGCCCCGAGTGGAGCGGCACACCGACGATCCGGGTCGGCGACACCACCGTGCGGGTGGTGCCAGCCGTGTCGTCGCTCGCGGTCCGGGTCGCGCTGGTCGAGCTACCGGCCGAGGAGCGCCTGGTGGTCCTCACCGACCGCGACGACGACGACCTCGGCGCCGGGCTGCTGTCGCATTGCTCGACCCACACGGTGATCAGCATCGACCCGTGGGAGATCGTCCGGACGCACTTCGAGGCTGCCGCGCTCGACCCGGCCCTGGTCCGGCAGCGCCGCCAGCTCGCGGAGGCGTTGCTGGAACACGCACCACCGGGCAGCTGGCCACCGGTCCGCGGCGGTGTCGTCACCCGCGACGGCGCGATGCGGCTGCTGGCCGCGCGCCTACTGGGCCTCGGCCCGGACGACCTCGACGCGACCGGGCTGCTGCAATGGACCCTGCACGGCACCGACGTGGTGCGGTACACGACCGTCGACAGCGCACTGCGGTCCATCATCGCCGGCTGGCTCGCCGAGACCGCCGGCCCGACCGCGCGGTGGACCATCGCCGCCGTCGACAGCGGACACGGCACCGATGCCATCCCCCTCGGACTCGTAGCGGGCCTGCTGTGGGACGGCCGCGCGCCAACCGCTGAGGTCGCCGCCGCCCGGGTGCGGTTCGAGCAGTACCTCGGCGGCACCGCCCCCCGCGAGAGCGAAGCCGCGGAGTGGAGCACCACCGTTCTCGCCTGGGTCATGCGGGCACTGGGCGGCGAGGACCGGGTCGAGGCGCAACGCCTGCTCGGCCGGGCCGAGGACCTGGCCCGCCGGCTCCAGGCTGCCCGCCTCGTAGGCCGGTCGGACCTTCTTCCCGGCGGCCTCGACGCACGGCTTACGACGTTCGCCGAGGAGCTGCGGCTGGCGCTGCGCCAGCCCACCGGCCGCGCCTTCGAAGCGGCGGAAGCCGCACTGCGGATGGTGGCGCGGCACCGGCTCGCCACAGTCGGCGACCAGTACCCAACCGCCGTGCTGGCCATGCGCGCCCTGCGCTGGCTCAACACCCCGGACGACACCCCGATGACCCTGGCCAAGGCGGTACGCCGGCAGATCACCACCGACGGATGGCTCGACCGGGCCCGGCTCCGGCTCTGGGTCGGCGTGAGCGATCCTGCCCTCGCGGCGGTGTACCGGGACCTGCACGCCGCCGTCGTCGCCCGGCGGGACAGGCACGACGAGCAGTTCGCCGCGATTCTCGCGGCGGCCACGGCCGCCGACAGCCAGCCCGGCAGCCTGCTGTACGTCGAGGACGTCGTCCGGCGGGTCGTGAAGCCCGTTGTCGATGCGGGCCGGCTGGTGCTGTTACTCGTCGTCGACGGGATGAGCGTGGCGGCGAGCACGGAGCTGGTCGAGTCGGCGGTGGCCGCGGACTGGTGGGAGCTTACTCCGGACGGCGGGCATCGGGTTGGGGTCGTCGCGGCGCTGCCGTCGGTGACCGAGGTAAGCCGGACCAGCCTGTTCACCGGCGAACTCCGCCGGGGCGGGCAGGCTGACGAACGCGCCGGGCTCGCCAAGCAGCTCGGCCCCGACGCGGTGCTGTTCCATAAGGGTGACCTGCTTTCCGGCGCCGGCCAGAGCCTCGCGCCGCCCGTCGTAGCCGCGCTGCGGGACCCCGACGTCCGCACCGTCGCCGCGGTCGTCAACACCATCGACGACGCGCTCGACCGCAGCGACCCGGCGGCGACCGCCTGGACTCTGGAGACCGTTCGACTGGTCCGCCATCTGCTCGACGCCGCTCGCGGCCGGGTCGTGGTGCTGCTCTCCGATCACGGGCACGTCGTCGACCGGGGACCCGACGGCGACCTGCGCAGCGGCAACGGTGCCCTGTCGGCGCGGTGGCGACCCGCGGACGGCAGCCCGCCCGGCGACGGCGAAAGCCGGATTACCGGGCGGCGGGTCATCCTCGGTGATGGCGACGTCGTTCTGCCCTGGCGCGAGACCGTCCGGTACACCGCCCGCAAGGCCGGCTACCACGGCGGCGCCAGCGCTGCCGAAGTCGTCATCCCGCTCGCCATGCTCACCGCCGCCGGGGAACCGCCGCCGGTCGGCTGGTCACCGGCACCGGTCGCATCCCCGACGTGGTGGCGCGGCCCGGTCGACCTGCCGACAGACGTCACGCTGATCGAACCCACCCAGGAGGGCACGCTCTTCGACATCGCCGCCCCGGTCTCTGCCTCTTCGGCGACGGGCCCCGTCAGTGTCACGCCGCAGTTCGTGACCGCTCTACTGGCCAGCCCGCGGTACAAACGCAACCGGACCCTGCGGCTGGCTGGCCGCCCGGTGCTGCCTGATGAGCGGGTCACCGCCCTCCTCACCGCCCTGCACGAAGCGGACGGCCACCGGATGCCGATGGAGGCCCTTGCCGCCCGCTCCGGCGTTCCCGCCCAGCGGATCGGCAACGTGGTGACCATCCTGCGCCGGGTCCTCGCCGTCGAGGGGTACCAGGCGGTCGAGGTCGACGGGCAACTCGTCACGCTCGACGAACGAATGCTGCGCGAGCAGTTCGAGCTCGGAGCCCAACCGTGACGGTCGACGTCAGCCGCCGGCGGCGCCGCGAGGTGATCGATGCGCTCCGTCGAGGCACGGTCCCTCGCAACGGACTCGACCTGCTCGCGGTGGGACTCGGCCGGTTCGAGGCCGCGATCGACGCCGAACTCGACACGGCCGCCAGCGGTGGTGCGGTGTTCAAGGCGGTACGGGGCGAGTACGGTGCCGGCAAGACGTTCTTCACCCGCTGGCTCGCCGAGCGGGCGAAACACCGCGGGATGGCGACCGCCGAGGTGCAGATCTCCGAGACCGAGACCCCGTTACACCGGCTGGAGACCGTCTACCGGCGCATCTGCGACAACCTCGCCACCGCCGAGTTCCCGCCGTCCGCGCTGCGGCCAGTCCTCGACGCCTGGATGTACACCCTCGAAGAGGACGTCCTAGCCACCGGGGAAGTCGCCGAGACGGACGGCGATGCGCTTGACGTCGGCGTCGATCAACTCCTCGACCGGCGACTCGGCGAGATCGCCCGAGGCGCACCCGCCTTCGCCGCGGCCCTGCGCGGCTACCGGACCGCCGCCGGCGCCGGCGACCAGGCCACCGCCGAAGGACTCGCCGCCTGGCTCGGTGGTCAACCCAACGTCGCCTCGACCGTGCGCCGCACCGCCGGGCTAAAGGGCGAACTCGACCACTTCGGTGCGCTAGCGTTCCTGCAGGGACTACTTACCGTGCTCCGCGGCTGCGGGCATCCCGGGCTACTCATCGTCCTCGACGAGGTCGAGACCCTGCAGCGCATGCGATCCGACGTCCGGGACAAGGCGCTCAACGCGCTGCGGCAGCTCATCGACGAGGTCGACGGCGGCCGCTTTCCCGGCCTGTACCTCATCATCACCGGAACCCCGGCGTTCTTCGACGGTGTACAAGGCGCACAACGCCTTCCCCCACTGGCGCAGCGGCTCGCCACGGACTTCACCGCCGATGCCCGTTTCGACAACCCGCGCGCCGTCCAGCTCCGGCTGCCCGGCTTCACCACCGACGGGCTCCGCGAACTCGGCGGCAGGGTCCGCGATCTGTTCGTCACCGGCCTGCCCGACCGCGACCGGGTCGCCGCCACCGTCGACGACGCGTACGTGGCCCTGCTCGCCGACGCCGTCACCGGCCAGCTCGGCGGCAAAGTCGGCGTCGCACCCCGGGTCTTCCTGAAGAAACTCGTTGCCGACGTCCTCGACCGCGCCGAACAGTTCCCCGACTTCGACCCGCGCCGCCATTACCCGGTCACGCTGACCGCCGCCGACCTCACCGACGTCGAACGCAACGCCGCCGGCCTGGCGGTCGAAACCGTCGACGACATCGACCTCGCCCTGCCGTGACCGCCACCGACCGGCTGCACCCCGGCCTCGTCCACCACATCGTCAACACCCTCGGCTGGCGCACCCTCCGCCCGCTGCAAGCCGCAGCCATCGAACCGATCCTCAGCGGCGACGATGCCCTACTGCTCGCGCCGACCGCAGGCGGGAAGACCGAAGCGGCGGTGTTTCCCGCCCTGACCGCCATGGCCGACGGCAACTGGACCGGCATCTCGGTGCTGTACCTGTGCCCGCTGCGCGCGCTGCTCAACAACCTCCACCCCCGGGTCGCCGGGTACGCCAGCTGGCTCGGCCGGACCACCGGGCTCTGGCACGGCGACACTTCCGCTACCCAACGTCGACGACTACGCCTCGAACGACCGGATATCCTGCTCACCACGCCGGAGTCCCTCGAGGCAATGCTCGTGTCCACGCTGACCGACCCCCGGCAGGTCTTCGCCGATCTCCGGATCGTCATCGTCGACGAGGTCCACGCCTTCGCCGGCGACGACCGGGGCTGGCATCTGCTCGCTGTCGTCGAGCGACTCTCCCGCCTCGCCGGCCGGCGAATTCAGCGCGTCGGCCTGTCCGCCACCGTCGGCAACCCTGAGGACCTCCTGCGCTGGCTGCAAGGCACCAACGCCACCCACCGGCCAGGCGCGGTCATCGCACCGAGCGCGCCGCCCGGCCCGGCCCCGACCATAGACGTCACGCTCGACTACGTCGGCAGCGTCGACAACGCTGCCACCGTCATCGCCACCATGCACCGCGGAGAGAAACGCCTCGCCTTCTGCGACAGCCGTGCCCAGGTCGAACAGCTCGCCCTCGCGCTGCGCGCCAAAGGCGTCCGCACCTTCGTGTCCCACTCCTCCCTCGCCGTCGACGAACGCCGTCAGGCCGAGCAGGCGTTCGCCGAGGCCCGCGACTGCGTCATCGTCGCCACCGCCACCCTCGAACTCGGTGTCGACGTCGGCGACCTCGACCGCGTCATCCAACTCGACGCGCCGCGTACCGTCGCCTCGTTCCTGCAACGTCTCGGCCGCACCGGCCGCCGTCCCGGCACCGACCGCAACACCCTGTTCCTCGCCACCAAGCAAGACACGCTGCTCAAAGCTGCCGGGCTGCTCACCCTGTGGCGGGACGGGTATGTCGAGCCGGTTACCCCACCGCCGCGGCCCCGGCACATCGCGGCGCAGCAGGTTCTCGCCCTTTGTCTGCAGGAGGGCCGAATCGGTGGCGAGACCTGGCCGTCCTGGTACGGCGACCTCGCGATCTTCGACCACACCGCGCTGGCGATCGTGGAGTGGCTCGTCGAATCCGGGCACCTCGACCGGGATGCCGGCATGCTCGCCATCGGACCGCAGACCGAACGCCGATACGGCCGGCGGCATTTCATGGAACTGCTGACGGTCTTCGCCGCCGCCCCCGAGTTCGCCGTCCTGCACGGTCGGCGAGAGGTCGGCAGCACCGACGCGCTCGTACTCACCATGAAGGTCGACGGGCCGCGCGTCATCGTCCTCGGCGGCCGGCCATGGAAGGTCACCCACATCGACTGGAACCGCCAGCGCTGCTACGTCGAAGCCACCGACCTGCCAGGCCGTAGTCTCTGGCACGGTTTTCTGCCGCCGGAGTCCTGGATGCTCGCACAATCCCAGCGCCGGGTGCTCCTCGGCACCGAACCAGACGTCAACTGGTCCAACCGCGCCGTTCACACCCTTGCTGCACTGCGGCAGCAGCGCGCGTCACAGACCTGGGCCGACGGCAGCGTAGTCGAAGCACGGGAGGACGAACACCGCTGGTGGACATGGGCAGGCCGACGCGCCAACGCCACCATCGCGGCGACCCTCCCGAGAGCTGTTGTGGACGGCGCCCGCCTCGACGACCACATGATTCGGCTACGTGGCGATCTGACAGCCAATGAGCTGCGCCAACTTGTCGACGCGGTGGACGTCGGCCGGCTCCCGGCACCCGACATCGACGAGCGAGCCGTCGCTGGCCTGAAGTTCAGCGACGTCCTGCCACCCGACCTGGCGGTCGCCACACTCGCCGAGCGCGCGGCGGACACAGCCGGCGCCGCAGCGGTCCTAACAGCGCCGCTCCGCTGGGTCAGTGCCCCGTAGCGTGCAGCTCGGCGGACTCGTAGTCCAGCTGGTACACCGTCACTGCGCCGCGACGCAGCCGGTACAGCACAATCGTCGACAGCAGACTCTCCTCGACAATGCGCGCCCTTTTCCGGTATCGCTCGCTGTCATCGATCCACTCCTCGACTCGATCCGGCAACGTGAACGACAAACGGTACGCGTCGGGGCGCTCGCGCGGGAACAGCTCCCACTGGGTCACGTGTGAATCGGAACGCCGACGACGCAGGCCGACCGTGTGCCTCTGCCGATGCTGTGTGAACGTCAGGAAATGCTGCATCGTGTACGGCGGCTGCGCCGACAACGTCAGCACGAACGGCGCCGGCGGGAACCCAAGGAGCAGCTCCCGACCCTCCGCCACCTGAAGCCCCTCGCCCATCCCGGTTGCGATCTCCGCCAATTTCCGATCGATGTCCTCAGACCACCACGTTGGCGTAGCGATGCCCGGGTACGTTGGACCACCTGTCTGTAGTTGTCGACGTACCGCCTCTCGAACCTTGGCTCGAGGTACCGACGGCTTCGTGGTTCGCGCCTTCAAGGACTCCTCGAGCTCGTACACCCGGTCGGCCGCAGCCGCGACAGTGGACCGAAGCCACGCGAAGCTGTCACCGGATAGATCGACGAGGGAGATCTGATGCGCGATCGCATACTCCTGGGCCGCGGCGGAGAAGCCCGAGGTCGAGAACAGCGTGTACACGTACCGGTAGCGGCGACGTGGCCGCCGACCCGGATCGAGCTGCACATAGTTCTCGTTCACGTCGCTGACCACGCCGAACGCATTCCGCACGTCGTAGATGCCCGTGGTCTCGTTGCGGAACTTGGCCTCCACGAACAACCGGATCGGCAGCGAGAACGGCGGCACGAACGCGAACTCGCCGAGCGTGTCCGCCTGGTGGTTCGCCCCGCGTCCCGTGACCAGCAGGCCGTTGCCGGCCCACTGCAGCGCGCCGTCCGGGTCATCGCTGACGTCGACTAGCAGCCGGTACCCGCTCGAACGGACCAGCCATGCGATGGCCTCTTCAAGGAGATAGCCGCGGAGTGCCGCCAGCGAAGTCACCGCCGAACAATACCGGTTGGGACCAAGTCCGCATCGCGTCCTGTCAATGCGGTCCGAGATCGATCAAGCGAGCCGTCGAAGGTGATCGTCGGCGCCCGAATTGGCGTGCGATGCCACCGTCATTGCCCGGAATGCTCTGGCGATGCGCCCGGGTGGCGTCAGCTGGTCAGCGCTGCAATTGGGTGGACGAGATCTCGCAGGCGGCTGGGGTCGGAAGCAGCGACGTAGCGGAAACTCTGGGGCGGTTGGAACGGCCCGTCTTCTCGCAGGCGCTGCAGCGGCAAGGGCTGGTTGAGCCTGCATACGTTGCCCAGGTGCAGCAGGTACACCTGGGAGGTGCCCTCGAGGTACGCATCAAACTCGCGGCGGGCTAGGCCGAGGGTGTGACGGTATCTGCGCCATGCTGTGTTGTGGTCGTCGCTGTGCACCGCGGAGAGGCGGGCTGTGCCGACCACCGCCCGTCGCGGGGAGCTGGCGTAGAGGATGATCGGGGTGCCGGCGGACGCGTTGACGGGACGGCGTCGGACTTCGATGGTCTTGGTGCCGGCGAGGATCGCGTCGGCAAACCGGGGGCGCAGCGATAACAGCAGGGTGCGTTCGACGGTCATGGTGTTCTGCCCTCCTCGTACAGCGCCGTGAACAGATCCGCCGGGATTGGCAGCGGGCCGAACGGCACTTGGTCGTGTGAGGCGTACCGCTGGCTCAATTCGCGCAGCCGGGCCCGAGGCACAGGCGTCGGGAAAATCTCGGTGTTGGTGAAGCGCAGTGCTTGGACACGGCCGCCGCGTGCAGCCTGACCAACCGTGGCCCTGTCCCACACGCCGAGGTGCTGGAACCGGTCGTGCAGTTCGTCCGGGGCGCCGACGACGACTTCGTCGAGCTGCGAGCAGGCGATGACGGCGGCGGGCTGCGGGGTTGTGCTGCCGCCTCCGCTCATGTACCACAGCAGCCGGGCGGGGGCTTTGACCTGTATGCCTCCGGGACGTTTGTAGTACACGTGCTCCCGGGTGAGGCCGAGGGCGTTGTTGCGGGGCAGTAACCCCGATGGGATACCCAGCAGGTCGGCCGAGTACGCCTGCTGGATCGGGATGAGATACGACCGCAGCGCACTGTCGGTGATCTTCGCTGGCCACCAGATGCGTTCCAGTTCGGCGGCGGCGACGGCGGGCATACTTGATCGTAACGGAGGCGGCTCGGGCAGGCCGACCTGCCGTGCGGCAAGCACCGCGCGGTGTTCGACCACGGCGGCCGGGCCGGCAACGTCCAGCGCGTACCCGTAGAGGTGCCCGTCGACGAAGTGGAAGCCCTCGTTGTAGGCGGCGAGTCGTACCGCAGGCGATAGATGGCGGTCGCTGATTCGAATGGTGTCGACCCCGGTAGTGCGGACGTGCTCGCGCAGCAGAAACATCAACTGCCGGGCGAAGGTGTCCGCGAGCCCGTCGTTGGCCACCCGCAGCAGCGGCACCTCCAGCACTCGGGTCGTCGCATGAGCCGAGAACACGGCAGTGATGTCCCCGGCCGGGGTGAAGATGCCGACGCGGTCGTGGCCGGCCAGCGCGAGTCCTCGTATCAGGTTCACCAGGTCTCGCGGTCGTTCGCCAGACCCGGTGCTGGCTAAGGGCAGCGCGTCGTCTTCATGGCCGCTGCCGATGAGCTGCTGCGAGTATTCGGTGCTGAGCAACTCAACCGGCCGGTATGACTCGGCGCGCACGAGCTCGTCGATATGGACGACTACGTCCACAGGCCGCAGAATCCGCAGCCCGTACCGTCCTCCGACGAAACCCAACGTCCGACCCAGATTCTCGTCGCGGGTGATGAAGACGTTGAGGTTCGCGGCGACGGCGTCAGCGACGTGTTGCAGATCCCGCCGGTCCTGGTCGGTTCGTGGGTAGCCGGGGCTGGACGCCTGCGCCTCGGTCTGGATCTCCCGCGCGATCTGCGCCTGCCGGTCAGGATCGGTCCGCACGGCGGTAAACGGTTGCGCCTGCCGGGCGAACTTCGCCCGCCGATCGCCGCTCATCGCATTGATCTCGGCGTCGAGAGCGGCGGTACGCACCAGCTCAAGCAGGCCGATGAGGTGATCGGCGAGCAGGGACCGGGACTCCTCGCTGTCGTGGCGCTGCTCGGCCATGTCGCGGAGCACGTTCATGTCGACGGCCGCGCGGACGAGGACCGTTTCGGGGTCCGGGGTGAACAGGTGGCCGTGGTGATGATCCCGCCACCAGTCCACGAGTGCCTGACGATCTTTGCCGCGTCCGGGTCGCTCGCCGAGCTGCGTGAAGCCGAGCTTGATCCACATTTCGCCGAGGTTGTAGTTGTGCCGGCAGCGTACGGCGATGCCGAGGTGGTCGGCGTGGCGATCGCTGATGAACTCGACCATCCGTAGGGCGACGCGGCGGTTGCGGAACGCCTGGTCGACGCAGAGGTGCGCCAGGCGGACCCGGCTTCTGGCCAGCGCGTAGAGCGCGTAACCGATGACCTGGTCACCGGTATAGGCCAGCAGCAGCGTGCCCTTGCCCGCCGCATCGGTGTAGGCGGCGAACGGCATCGGCCCTAGCGTGGCCCGCGAGCGGTTGCCCAGCGCGATGGCTGCCTTGATTCCGGCCTCGTCGCCGACATCGACTGGAGTCAATCGAAGATCCGAAAACGACTCCGCGCGATCTACAGACATAAGCGCAGTGTGCACGAACATGTGCATACAGTGGAAGATGTCAGGTATAGCCCATCAGTGCGGACTGCTCGATCGATGGCGGAGGTCGGCCCCGTCGAACGGCTGACTCATTCCGCAACTTCCCGCACGTCGAGAGCGCGCCCCTCAGCGATGCCGCCTTCAACCTCGGCTAGCGCACGGCGGCGCCGCCGCGACTACTGCCCGTCATGCAACTATGTCGAGCTTGCGGTACCAGGTCGTCACCTGTTGTTCGAGGACGGCGAGTCACTGCGCCGGCACGGGCCCGGTGGGCAGATGGCGGTGCATGCGGATCTCGCGGCACAGCAACAGGCCGAGGTTCACCATGAACGGCAGCACGATCTCACGGTGTCGGATCTCCGCGGTGATGGCTGCGGCGAGGGTTGGGCTGGCGGCGGCGACGTGTACAGCACGGCCAGGTCGTAGCCGGGCAGGAACCGGCCGCAGAGCTCCCAGTCCACCAACATGCAGCCGCCCTCGGCAGCAGGACCTTGGTCGGGATCGGATCGCCGTGCGCGAACGCGGCCGCGGCGCCGATGCGCTCAAGGAGTCCGTGCAGCCGATGCCGGTCGGCGTCATCGAGCAGGCCGGCGTCGAGTTCGGCGTCGATGCGAGCCAGGCACGTGACGGCCGGGTCCTCCACCCGGCCGTACTCGCCATCGGCAGGCGGGGTCCAGGTCGCGACCTGCCGCAGCGTGGCAAGAATGGCTTGCACGGTTGACGGTTCGAGGTCGGCGTCGAGGTGGCGCTGCTCGTGCAGCCGTTCGCCAGGCAACGTACTGAGCAGCGTGGCCCGGTCGTCGGACCACAACAGTACCGGCACCGCGAACGGGGCGGAAACGGGTGAAGCGGCAGTATGCCGCGAGCTCCCGGCAGCCGACCCAGTACGCGTCGTCCGTGCTGATCATCTTGAGGATGACCGGTGCACCGTCGCGGGCGCCGGACGCCACGATTTCTGCCAGTTCTACGCCGACCACGCCGACCGGGAGTTACCCGGCCATCCCAGCGGTGACCCGGACGCGACAGTATCTGTAGGTTGCCACCTGGCTTGCGCACGTCCCGTTAGATCTGCGCCATCCTGCTCCGCAGTTCCGTTCGTTCAGCTCCAGATTTCTCGTCGTGGCGCTCGTAGCGTTACCCGCTTGCGCGAGCGATCCTTTCATATGTCGCGCCGGGCACCCAGGTCAGTCGTACGCGAGCTCCGCCGGTCGAAGCTGACATGTGCTCGATGTGGGCGCCGACCGCCGCGAGCGTGGCTCCAATGGACTGCTGCTGGCTTGCCAGGAGCAGCACCGGGACGTCACCGGCCCGGCCCCGGGCGCGAATAGTGATCTCCAGTCCGTCCTCTGTGCTGGCCGCCCGAACGACTACATGGACTGCGCCGGCAACACCGGTCGCCTCGTCCAAGGCGGAGCGGGTAGCGTCCAACAGGGCCGCGCCGACCTCACCTGGCGGGTCGCTCGTTAGTTCCGTGCGTACGAACTCCACTCGCAGTCCGCGGGCCCGGTATGCGTCGGCGATCTTCGTCAGCTCGACTGCAAGATCGTGCTCGGGCCGAGTCGGCGGCTGCAGCGTCGAGCGGAGCCGAGTGGCCGCGCTCATCGCCAGGCCCCGCACAGTTTTTGCTAGCCTCTCCGAGGGCACATCGGCGTTGTCGCAACAGGCAACGATGCGTGCCAGGGATGCGGAAACGTCGGTGTACGTGTCCCGCAGCGCCCACGTTCGCTCGATGGTGCGACCTGCCTCTATTCCGGCTTCGACCGCCCGGCGAGCGTTGCTTCGCGCTAGGGTCGACACCATCCAAGCCATTAGGAACGCGGCCACCAGCCATCCCTGGCGGGAAGCAATCTGCAGCAGCCCAGCCCCGTCCAGCGGCGCGCCGTTGAGCCAGGCCATTGGAAACTGAAGGGCCAGCGCGGCGGCGACCAGGCCCAGACCGGCCCACGCGCCACGCGCCACGGTCCAGAACGCAACCACGCCTACGACATAGGTCCACAGAATGTCGTGGCCAGCAGCTAGCTGGGTGCCGACGGGTAGGACATGTGCGGCCCAGAGGTTCATAGCTCCGCAGATTGCGGCGTCCGCGACAAGCAGCAGAGGTGATCGTAGTAGGCCGTGTAGCCGGCCAAAGAGCACGCTGGCAAGCAGTACGACGTCGCCGCAGACCACTAAGCCGACGATCGCGGTGTAGGTGACCGGGATGTTGAGGTTAAGGTTAGCCAGCGCGGTGAGCGCCTGCAGTGGGCTGAGCGCGATCCGGTAGGCGAGGGCGACCAGCGCAAACCAGCCGATCGCGGTACCGGCCAAGACATCAACAGTCTGCGACTCGTGCAGCGCCACCGTCGGCCCGACGCGCGATCGCCTAAGGGCGCCTACCGGAGCGACAAGCGTCACGGTCGTGCCGGCACTCGGCGCCGAGGTGATGTCCGCGTGCCCGCCGGCCTCCTTGAGCCGCGCCTGTATGGACTGCGCGATGCCGAAGCCAGGCGTAGGCAGGCTGGGATCGAAGCCGACGCCATTGTCGCGTATGTGAATGCTGATCTCGTCGCCGGTGTCGGCGGCGGTCATCCAGACGTCTGGGGTGCGGGCATGTTTGCTGACGTTGGTTAGCGCCTCCCGGATGGCCCCAACCAGGGCACGCACGATGGGTTCTGGTGGTTCGGCGGTGAGTTGGGAGACGGACAAGCGCACCAGTAGGTCCCGCGTCGCGTATTCGCGTACCAGGGCGTACAAGCTGTCCCGCAGGCCTTCCTGACGTCGTTCGTCGGTCAGCATCGCCGTGTTGAGCTGCTGCCACTGCTCGTGCGCGGTGGCGCGGATCTCCGCCCGCTGGTCGGGGCCGAGGTCGCCGCTAGCGGTCTGCCAGTTGATCCGTGCGAAGGTTTGCAGAACTGTGTCGTGTAGGTCGCGGAACGCCAGGGCTCGTTGCAGGGCGCGACCTTCACGGTTGCTCTCTTCTACCGCACGGCGAGTGCTCTCACTCGACAACCGCTCGGCGAGCACTGGAATGGCGATTGCTGCGAACAGCCATCCGTCGCGGGCGATCAAGTGCAAGATCCCCTCATCGGTCAGGGTAGCCCGGTTGACCAGCGCCATGGCGAGGGGAAGCCCCGCACCGGCGCTGAGCAGCAGCGCACCGGTGCGAGGCCCGCGAATAATCGTCCACAATGCAGCCGTACTCGTCGCGTAGAGCCAGAAGATGTCGCAGTAAGGCAGCAGAATCCGGTTCGGCGGTAGGGCTGCGGCCGAACCGATGTTGACGGCTACCGTCACCAGAAGGTCACACGCCATGAAGGCCGGGGAGCGCAGCAGTATGACCTGCCGACCGGTTAGCGCCCAAGCGGTCAAGCCAGCGTTGACGACGGTGAGAAGTGCCACCACCGCCAGGTGCGCCGTGGTCAACTCTCCCAGTACGTCCGTACTCCCGAGAAAGATGATTGGGTTTACCAGCGTACGGTGCACCAGCGCGCCGAGGACGAGCCAATCGCCGAGGGACCGGCTCGACCGAGGATGATCTGGGAACTGCTGCACGGTTCCTCCGATCGGCGGTGGGGCGGTGTTCTAGTGCGGGCGAGGTGGTTTGCGCTGGAATCTGGACAGAATGCCGCGCTCGATCGCGAACCGCGTTAGGTCCGCACGCCTTCGCGCGCCGGTCTTGTCGCGGATGCGTTCGAGGTGCCGGTTGACGGTCTTCTCGCTAATGACTAGCTGAGCGGCGATCTCGGGAGTGGTGTCGCCGCTGGCCACCAAACGCAGGATCTGGACCTCGCGGGCAGTCAGACGAGCCGCGTCACGTAACAGGAATCCGGCGACGGTCGCGGAAAAGTACGTCTTCCCGCCAGCGACCGTCCGGGCTGCGCGCAGGATCTCGTCCGGCTCTGCCTCTTTTGTAAGATACCCGTTTGCGCCGGCTCCGATAGCCTCTTGTACGGCAAGCTCCTCGTCGGACATCGACAGCACCAGAACGCGGTGGCCGCGCTCGACGAGGCGTTTGACGGCATCCGCGCCCTGGAACTCGCTGGACCGCAGGTATAGGTCGAGCAGGATGACGTCGACGGCGGTGAGGTGCTTCGCCTCGAGCTCCTCCACCGAGGCAACCGAGGCAACCGCAGTCATTCCGGTCTCGTTGTCCACGATCGCAGCGAGTCCCAGCCTCGTCACCGGGTCGTCCTCCACAATAGCGATCGTGATCATCGCCGACGACTCCTCCATCCGCGGTCTAGTAGGGGTGGGACACGGCCGAGCAGACTGCTGCGACGATACGCCGAGATTGGTCGACTTCTTTAACGGCGACGCGTATATACCGATCTCGGAAGTCCGGCGAGAGGGGAGATACGTCGCGAACAAAGACGCCGAGGTCCTCGCATTGGCGCCGCACCTCCGCGGCGGTGCCCTCGTACGGCAACCGGACGAGGACAAAGTTCGCCTCCGACTCAAGAACCTGCACGTCGGCAGCGGCACGCAGCCCGTCCGCCAGCGTCCGCCGCAGCTCCCCAGTGCGCTGCCAGCAACGCAGGTAGTGGGTCGGGTCCTGGAGCGCCCGAATTGCAGCGATCTGCGCAGGGAGCGCGACCGGCCACGGCGGTGACCACCGGCGAAGATCGGTCGCGAATGGTGCGGCGGCGACCAGGTAGCCCACGCGGAGGCCGGAGAGAGCGTACGCCTTGGACATCGTCTTGCAGACGATCAGGTTGTTAGAGAGCGCGACCATCGGTTCCAAGGTTTCGGACGGGCTGACGTAGTCGATGTACGCCTCGTCGACCCAGATGGTCGTGGATGCTGGCGCATTCTGCAGTACATCCCACAGCTGCTTTCCCGGCACGTGCCGACCTGTCGGGTTGCCCGGATTCACCAGGACAACCAGGTCGTATCCGCGGCCTAGAGCACGCTGCAACTCGCCTTGGTCCAGTTGCCAGCCGTTCTCCGGGCGCAGCCTCAGCACGTCGATTCGAGCGCCGAGCTTCTCGACCAGGTGCGGATACTCGCCGTAGGTGGGCTGCATGAGCAGCACCCGCGAGCCCTGGCCAATCAGCCGGGGAAAGGTCCGATAGATCAGATCGGAGGAACCGGCTCCAACGACGATCGAGTCGCGGTCCAAGCCACGCGCCTTGGCGATCTCCGTGATTAAGCCATCGGCCTGAGCTGGGGGTGAACTGCGCGCGAGCCAGCCGGGATCCTCGATCAAAGCCGTGAGCACCCTGGGCGCCGGCGAGAACCACGCATCGAGCACGTCGGCAGTGATGATGAGCTCGCGGCGGTCGAGACGGTCAAATCCTGTCCCGATCGCGTCGAAGGAGCGGCCGCCGTGCGCGCAGTGGTGCGGATCCGGGCTGAACGAACTGGCCAGCTCCCACTGCACGAGCCTAGCGAGCCGAGGCAGGATCCGCCGGTAGGCCTGTGCGAACGCGGTCTCCGCACCAGCTACGCTGCCACGCATCAAGCCGTAGCGCTGGGAGCCGACGGTGAACTCATAGTCGGTCCGATGCAACCCAAGTTTGGCGTACATGTCCTGGGTCTCTGCTCGGCCCATGGCAATCACGCTCTCGCCGCCGCGGGACACCACCCAGCGCAAGGCGGCGTACATCAGCAGGCTCGCTACCGGCGTGTGCCGGAACCGCTGACGCACGGTCAGGGCACGGACCTCGTACGGCGAGTCTGCGCGCACCTCCCGTGCGATCTGCGCGTCCAGGTACCGCTCCACGAAGTACCGTGGCGCCTCTGGCGGCGTGAGGCTAATAAAACCGGCCAGCGTCGAGCCGACCTCGGCCAATAGGAACACGTTGGCGCTGTCGGCTGGCTCGGCGAGACGTCCGTCGTCGCTGGCGGGGTACTGCTGGAGTTCGGCCGCGTATACCTCGTGGCGCAGGCTGAAGATGTCGTCAAGGTCAGACCGCGTCCCTATGCGGATGGTGATGGGACCCGACATGGTCGATCCTCTCATCGTCTATTGCACCTGCCGGTGGTTCCTCACTAGAAGCTTGTCGCCCTGCCGAGCCGGCAAGTAGGGCAGAAACCCCCAATCGCCGGTTACGGATAGCGCTGCCACCGGTACGGCACGATGCTGATCCGCAGCCCAGCCAGTCGGAGTGCGCCCCAGAGGATGTTCTTGAGCGCGAACAGCGCCGGCGACTCCATCTCAAAGCGCCGCGCCGACACCCCAATCGAGAGTTCGCGGCGGTAGACCACACCCCCGACGAGGCGGCCGAGCTGGCGGAAGAAGTGGGAATCTTCTCCCGCCACCACCGTCTCGTCGAACCCTCCGACCCGGTCGAATGCCTCGCGCCGCACCGCGACGAGGGCGCCGAGTCCCTGCGGTAGGCCGAGCCGGTCGCATACCTGGAAGTGCCGGTCCAGCATGCGGTAGCACAGCCGGACGAACCAGCTCCCGGAGAGTGGCATGAGGCGAACATGCATCGCATTGACAGCTGGGTCGGCGAACCCCGCAGCCAACTGGCTAAGCACCTCGGGGGTGGGCTGTACATCCGCGTCCAGGAAGAGAAGAAGCGACCGATGTGCAACCCGTGCACCGGCGTTACGCCCGTGGGCCGGCCGCCCCCCAGCCACCACGCGGGCACCGGCGGCGACGGCAACCTGGGCCGTGCCGTCCTCCGATTCGGCATCCGCCACAATTACCTCGCCGACCGAGGGAGATGCCTGGAGCGCGCGAACGAGCGGCGGAAGCAGGCGCGCCTCGTTCCAGGTCGGAACAACGACGGAGAATGCCTCAATACTGGACATGCGAAGATTTGAGCACACTTCAGATTGCACGCCCAGGGTCTTATCACCCAATCGAGAAGGCTAGCCCCGCCGTTAAGATCAAAGTAGCCAGCGCCACAGACACGACGACCGTCAGCAACACGGCCCGCATCGTACGAGACTGATCATGACTGACCTCACGGATCGTCCGGAGAAATTCGGTGAGCATCTCCATGAGGGGTTCCATGGCCGTTCCTTTCGGTTCTCGGATGTAGCAACAATTCTGACGAGAACCGGTCGAATGCGAATCGGCATGGGTATCCATTTGGCGGTTAGTAGTCTGCACCCACATCAGCGGGGTCGAACTACCAGCAATACGTGCGGAACCGTCCAGAACAGCGGAAAGGCCGTCCGAAACGTTCGCACAACAGCGGGTTCCAACCCCGTGGCCGCGTCGAGCCAATCTCGCCAGCTCCGCACCGAGCGTGCTTCATGCGCGATCGCGACATCGTCGTGGCTTCCGTGATTAAGCAGATAGTCCCAAACGCGCCAGGCCCGCGCCTGCCATCGGCCTACTGGGGCGTCCTCAACTACCAGTACCTGCCGTCGACTCAACCGCAATGCCTCTCGGAGCAAGCCGTCGGGGTCCGCGGCATGGTGCAGAACAAAGATCAGCAGCACGGTGTCGAACGAGCCGTCGGCGAACGGAAGACGCTCGCCGTCGTAGAGGGTAAGCGGCAGATCAGTGACGTTGTGATCGACGACATCGACCGCAATCACTTCAAGCCCTTCCCGGCCGATCAGCAGCTTCGCGAGCTTACAGCTACCGGCGCCGAGGTCCAGAACGGCGTCGGTGGCCCGCAAGTGAGGGCTCAGATGCCGAGCTATCTGCCGCTCGCGCCATAGGTTCCCAGCGAGCATCCGCTCGCTCATCTCGCTCAGACGACCCACTAGTACAGGATGATGGATCAGTCGCGTGCCGTCCGGCAAGGTTGCTCATGGCGCATGACGGCTCGACCAGATCTTGCGAGTTCGGTCATCGACAGCATTGTCGACATCGCGGACAGGTCGGCTGTCTGCGCGGTGCATCGATGGAGGCATCTGGTGGTCGGGCTGGTCGCGGTTGCCGAATTCGCGGAGTTAAGCGGGTGCCGCCGGGCCACCGTGACGATACGTAACGCACCGCCGGAGCGTCGGCCTCGCCCAGCCCGGGCCCCTCGAAGCAACTGCAATTCGTCTGCGGCTGGTCGGTGAGCGGCTGGTCGGTGATGTGCACGATGCCAACCTCGAGGCGCCGGGCGAGATCGAGGGTGCGATACGTGCCGCCGGCGAGAATGGCGGCAGTGAGGCGGAACCGGGGCGTTGACGCGAGCGACCGCGACGACGCCGCGACATGTGGTGGGTGGTGGCCTTCGGCCGGACCAGCGTCCCGCCGCTGGACCGCGGCCCCTCGCCGGGGAGGCAGGCTCCAGGGAGCGGGAAGGGATCAGGGGCTGGGACCGGTGGTGCTCCCCGGCCACCTGCCCCAAGGGATACCAGACCGGTGGACGGGGCAGCAGGCCACCCCGGGGTGTGGGACCGGGCGAAAAGCGTGCCCGGTCCCACACCCCGGGAACCCCCGACCTACCACCCCGCCCACCGCCCCGGCATTGCACAGCACAGGCAGCCGGGGAGCACCACCTAGAGATCAACTTTGCGCGGCGCGCCAGCAGAAACCATCGTCTAGCTGCGGAAACATGGTTGCGAGTGAGATGTAGTGGTGTATGATTAGAAGGTAGGCGGGTGGCGATCAGGGACGGCGAACCCCCACACCCGCAGGAACCCCAACCGAAAGGCAACCCGATGCCGCTCGACACCGCGACCAAGTACCACGCCGACACCACCACGCGCCTCGCCGTCAAACTCTCCGCACCCAACGACGAGAACGGCAATCCCCGCCGGGGATGGATGATCTTCGACAGCCGGGGCGAGTACCTGGGCTTCGTTGACGAAGGGCACGCCGCACTGCGTCAGGCAGGCGCCGTCGTCGAGTTGCACACCGTCCCGACAACGGCCGCCTTCTACCGCGCCTGCAAGGCGATGCCCTACGCCATCGCGTAGCCCCACACCGCGTTTGCGACGTGGTGTGTGATTAGAAGTTCGCGCTCGGCGAACCCGCGGCGACAAGGAACCCCACCAGTCCAGAAAGGGCCCCCTCGATGTCTGCAATGCCCCGCAACACCGTTGCATGGTCGTATGTCGGCGCAATCCCGGTCGACGATGAGCCGCATCCCGGACGTCAGCAGCGGCTCGCCCGCATCATTGCCTTCTACCTCGCCGCCCTGTTCGGGTTCAAACCCGACATGATCATCGGCCGACGGACCGACCTCAACACCGACGGGGTTCCCGATCTCGTCGAAATCGAGTACAGCATCAGCGGCAGCCAGGTGATTGTGTCCAGCGTCCCGCACGCGATCGACCCGGCGATGCGCGAGTACACGCTCACCGTCGACGGCGTGCCCGTGCCCTACCTGACGACCCTGTGTCGTCCGGCAGCCCAGCTGATCGCCGAAGCCGCGTACATCACCATCCGCCAAGCCCAGCACCGCAGCGCACGGCCGCAATAGCCCGGCCGCACGGCCGACGGCGCCAATCTCGGCGCCGTCGGCCTAAAGCCGCCAGCCCTGCACATTTACCGGAGGACGCCATGGAATCAACCCGCGACACGATCCGCCTGCAGTGGCAGTACTGCCGCGGCGAGCAGGACATCAGCTCGTGGTTCACCGCCAATCTCGACGCGGACGAGGTTCGCGCCTGGGACGGCGACTTCTGCTTCGTCGCCGTGCGCCGCGACGGCCACGACCCGCAGCGGTGGCGCATCGAGAGCAGCGACGGGCGTCTACCCGACGACGCCGACGCCCACTCGTTCGCCAGCCCGGCCGACGCCGTGGACTTCCTCGCCCAGCACCACCGCGTGACGTACCAGTTCACGGACGAATCGTGACACGACCGGGTCGGGGCGCACGAGCAGCCATCGAGCCGCGCCCGCACCCGTTCGTCATCCGGCCAGCGAACCGACCCCTCCGGCAGCGAAAGGACCCTCGCGTGAGCAGCACCACCGAACGCCTGTCCCCCACCGTTGAACCGTTCAACATCCACCCGGCGCTCCTGCGCCTCGACGTGACGCCCGTCCCGCAGACCGCGCCGAGCCGCGCCGAGTGCGGATTCACCAGCTACGCCCGCACCCTCGCGCAGCAGCTGTGCGCCACCATGCACGGCCGGACGTGGCTCGCCGCGACCCGGGCACCCACCATGCCCGACCGGCGCGTTGCGAGCATCGCCGACGTCACGGTCATCGTCGACCGTCGGCGGCTCATCACCGTGCATCAGTTCACGCCGGCCGGCGACAACTTGCGCGACACCTGGACCATCTATGTCAACTGCCGGCCAATCCCGCACCGCACCTTCACCGGCGAGGTCCCGCACCAGGTCGGACCCATCACGCGCAGCCTCTGGCGGCACCTCAACAACGTCCAGACCGACCCGTGCGACACCCTCGGCTGCACCGCGCCAGCGACCCTCGCCACCTACCGCCATCTGTCGCTGTGCACAGCCTGCGTCGCGCGCTTCCGCCAGGCCGGCCGATAAGCAGCCGCGCACCGACCGCGGCCCGACAACAGTCCATCATGGACAGCCGCCGGACGTCGCCGCGGAGGCCACGGCGCGGAGCCAGCCGACACCACACCGAAGCATCGCCACCCATCCGGCTTCGTAGCGCCGAGGCTGATGGTGTATGATTAGAAGTATCGGATCGACCAGGGACCGGCGAAGCCCTTGATCCCCATAGGAACCCAATCCGATTGAAAGGACTGCAATGACCACCATCGAACTAGTCCGCGTCCTGCAGGGCCACACCGACCCGGACAGCGCCTACCTCGTCAACGACTACCCCTACGGGTACACGCTGCGCTGCCAGATCCGCTATTGGGTCGAGACCGCAGCCAAGGGCGCGAAGCGCGGCATGCAGCGCTTCGTCTCCCAGACCACCAACCCCAAGCAGCCCGCCACCGTGTGGAACAAGCCGAAGCCGGCGACCTACGACCTGCTCACCGTCATGTACCTCGACGGCGACGACCACGTGCAGCACACCGGCGTCGGCGAGCTCGGTGCGAACCCGCAGGGCGACGCATGGTTTCGGCTGCACGGCATCTACGCGCAGCTCACCGACGAGCAGCGGCACCGCTACGACGGCCTGGTGGCGCTGTCGCGTCGGTACGCGCAGCCGTGGGAGGACTTCGAGGCGAGCGTCACCGCCCTCGCCGCCCACCTCGCCGACACCGGCGCGGAACCCGAGTTCACCAAGGGGACGTGGACCGACACCAACGGCCGGCCACGTTACATCGGCGCCGAGTACGCCCCCGTGTACCTCGCCCTAGCCCGCCGGCGCAACACCGGCGCCTGACAGGCCCTGCCCGGCCGGGCTTTCACCTCGGGAGACCCGGCCGGGACGGGAGCCGCCAGCACCAGGGAGGGACGCACCGATGGCCATGACCTCCGATCCCCCGGCCGAGCACAGCGCAGCCCACGAGTTCGAGGCGGTCGCGGCATTCTTGGACGCCACCGGCCGAGCCGCCGACCTACCCGCCGCGGGCCGGTTCGCTGAACACCTGCGCCACGCCGAACCAGCCCGATACGCCGCTATACCGCCCGTCTGGCCGCCGATGCCGCCGACAATCTCGCCGCAAGGCGACAATTGCGAGACATGGTGTGTGATTAGAGCACCTCCCCAGGTGCCTCCTGCAGGCGGCCCACCGAATGCCGCGCCCCGGCACTTCCCCGGCCGCAGCGACGGCCGGCCACAGACCACGTCCTGGACCGGAGCTGGTGCGCATCAACGGCCAGCAACCCCGCAGCGAGGGCCGTCAACCCGGACTCCCAGCGCTGCCCGCGCGCGTCTTCCTGAGCCTTCGAAGGAGTCACACGATGCCCGAACGCCATGACAGCGGCCCGGCCACGCACACCGTCGCCGTTAGCGGTGCCGGCAGCATCCGCTACAGCCTGGAGCACGACTTCACCGTCGGCATGACCCGCTTCACGGTCGACAGCGCACGAGTCCGCGGTGTCTTCGTGATCGTCCCGTACCTCGGCGAAAGTCTGGTGGCCTGGCGCGGGCCGGCGCCGCTGCGACTGGACACCGGCACCGTCGCCATTATCTGCGGCGACGGGGCGCCGCACGAACAGCTGATGTACCCGCCGCACGGCACCTACGAGCACCGCCCGTACCGGCCGGCCGTCAACGGCAACCTGCTCACGGGCGTCTACCGCGTCGCGATCACCGCCGCGCGCCACGGCGCCGACGCCCCGATCACCGCGGCCGAACTGTCCGTCACCGTCTGCGCGGACGGCGTCCCAGGCACCAAACGGGTCAACCGCACGGCCGCGAACCGAGCCGTTCGCGTGATGGCCGCCCTCGTGCGCGTCTGGGCCGATCAGCCCGCCGAGGACCTCGCCCGACTCCGGCGGGTCGCCGCGCACCGCCGCGCGCTGGGGTGGCTGGACCACCTCAACGACGCTGTCGCCGACCTGCGCACGGCCCAGGCCGCCGTCTCGCACGCCCTGGACCTGCTCGTGAACGAGCACCGGACCTGCGTCGGGCTCCTGCAACAGCTGCTGCAGCCCGAACCGGGCGCCGACCAGCTCAAGCCCGGCGCCGACACCGACGCGACTGACTGACTCGCAAGACGCCCGCGGTGGGCGCCCGGACGGCGAACCGGACGCCCACCGCGTCAGGAACCCACAACCCGCGAAAGGACTCGGCCCGTGCCCACCCGTACGGCGGCCCCTGGCCGCCCGGAGAACGACACCTCCGGCCGCCGCAAGCGACGGACCGTGTTGCCACCCGAAGAACTCATCCACCCGGACCTCGACCGGTTCGGCGTCATCATCGTCAACTCCTCCGGCGGCAAGGACTCCCTCGCCACCCTCGACGTCGTCACCGCCGCCGCCCGCGGCGCTAGTGTCCTCGACCGGGTCGTCGTGCTGCACTGCGACCTTGGCGCCGTCGAATGGCCCGGGGCGGCTCAGCTCGCCGCCGCCCAAGCCGCGCACTACGGCGTGCGGTTCGAGGTGCGTCGACACCCCGTCGGCCTGCTCGACCTCATCCGCCGCCGCGGCCGCTGGCCCGCGCCCCACGCCCGCTACTGCACCTCCACCACCAAGCGGCAACCGGCCCGCGCGTTCATGACCGAGCTCGTCGCCAGCCACCAGGGCGACAACGGCGGCCGCCTCAACAGTCCGCTGTGGATCCTCAATTGCCTCGGCACGCGCGCCGAGGAGTCCACCGCCCGCGCACGCAGACCCGCGTTCGTGTTCGACGCGGCCGCGTCCAACCACACGCGCCGCAAGGTGTGGACGTGGCTGCCCGTGCACGACTGGACCGAGGCGCAGGTGTGGGACCGCATCCGGCACAGCGGTGCGCCGGCCCACCCCGCCTACCAGCTCGGCATGCGCCGCCTCTCATGCAGCCTCTGCCCGCTCGCCGCCCGCGCCGACCTCGTGCGCGCCTGCCAACTGCGGCCCGACCTCGCCGCCGCCTACCTCGACGTCGAAACCGAAACCGGGCAGCCTTTCCGGCCCGGGCTCGCGCTGCGCGACGTCTACGCCGAGGCCGCCGCCACTTCCGGCCCCGACGACCCGATCAACACCGGCATCCCGGTCGAGCGCACCCTCGCCTACGCGGGCCGGTGGTGACCATGACGATCCCCTCCGCCGCCACGCAGGCTCGGCCGCTGTTCTATCTCGGCGCGCACCAGCCGCATTGGCTCGCCGTCGCAGGGGTGCCGCTGTTCGTCTCGCACCGCCGCCTCGCGGGCCGGCGCACCCTGCCGCGCGCCGTCGCGCCGTGGGCCCTCGACTCCGGCGGGTTCACCGAGCTGTCCATGTTCGGCAGATGGCGGACCACCGCGCGGCAGTACACCGCGGCAGTGCGCCGCTACCGCGACGAGATCGGTCACCTGCAATGGGCTGCGCCGCGGGACTGGATGTGCGAGCCGCGCATCCTCGCCCGCACTGGGCTCATCGTGGCCGAGCACCAGCGGCGCACCATCGCCGACTTCCTTGACCTACGCACCCTCGCCCCGGACCTGCCGTTCATCCCGGTCCTGCAGGGCTGGTGCCGCGGCGACCACCTCGACCACGTCGCACAGTACGCGGCCGCCGGTGTCGACCTGGCCGCGTACCCGGTCGTCGGCGTCGGGTCCGTCTGCCGCCGTCAGAACACGCTCAGCGCCTTCCTGATCTTCACCGGGCTCGCCCGCGAGACCGGGCTGCGCCTGCACGGATTCGGGGTCAAGACCGCCGGACTTGCAGACTACGGACGCCATCTCGCCTCCGCCGACTCCCTCGCTTGGAGCGTCGCTGGCCGTCGCGAACCCGGCTGCACCCGCAGCCACGCCAGCGAAGCCAACTGCCTCGACTACGCCATGGACTGGCGCGACGCCCTGCTGGCCCGCCTCCATCGCGCCACCCGCGACCAGGCGGCACCGGCCGCCGCCTCCACAGCGGTGGCGGCCTGACCGCCCACCCGCTCCGTCGCACTCAGGGAGCCTGCCCTGCCGCTCGACGAGGTCACCGTCGGCGCAGCCGACAAACAGCGCCCCGGCTTCGAGGCCCTCTGGCAGGCCCACACCACCCA
This sequence comes from Dactylosporangium darangshiense, assembly GCF_039537565.1. Classification (NCBI taxonomy): domain Bacteria; kingdom Bacillati; phylum Actinomycetota; class Actinomycetes; order Micromonosporales; family Micromonosporaceae; genus Dactylosporangium; species Dactylosporangium darangshiense. The sequence continues at coordinate 110,335 of NZ_BAABAT010000024.1, read as the reverse complement.
ATGGCAGCTGGCCCTGTTCTAACCGCCGGACCGTGCCATGCGCGGCGCGCGGCGCTCCATCCGCGACCACCAGGAGCTACCCCATGGACCCGTTGCAGCTCACACTGTTCGACCTCACCGACCGTCCCGTCATCCCACGACCGCGGGCCGGCCGGACACGCACCGCCGTGCCGGCCGATCCCCTCGAGCACGCCCGCCGCATCGCCGCCGCGGTCGACACCGCCTGGTGCCACCACCACGGCAGCGGCATCGACCTGCACATCCCCGCCGGCGTCGTCGCCGCCCTTGCCCTATGTGCCGAGGCCGACCCGGACGGCCCCGACCTCGCCGACCAGATCACCGCCCTCGACCCCTCCGACCTCGCCCAGCTGCTGCGCGGCATCTGGCGGGCGTTCGTTCTGGAGCGCCCAGACCTCGGTGTCCGGCTCCCGCCCCTGGTCGAGTGGCTGCACAACGGTCTGTCCGACTGGCAGCTCGACGGCGCGCACACCGTCGCCCGGGCCGCGCTGCGCGCCGGTCAGCTGCACCTCACCGGCGAGCCGCACCGGCGCCGCGCCACCGACCTGTTCGGCGAACTGCTCCAGCTGCTGCGCGGACCGAAGACCGCGGCCAGCCGCGGCGCCTACTACACCCCCCAGCCCGTCGCCGAAGCGCTCGCCCGCATGCTCCACGTCGCCGACGCCACCCCCGGCCAGTCGATCGCCGACCCCGCCGCCGGCACCGGCATCATGCTCTGGGCCGCCGCCCACATCCTGCGCCAACACGGCAAAGACCCCGCCGACTATCACTGGTACGCCAACGACATCGACCCGCTCGCCGCCGCCTGCCTCGCCGTCAACGCCCACCTCTGGGCCCTCGGCCCCAACGTACTCATCGGCTGCGCGGACGGCCTCGACCCGGCCTGGCCGCACTACGCCGCCGTCGACCGCGCCACCGGCCTCGACATTGCCCGCACCGCCCGCGCCTTCGCCGCGCTCAACGCCCTCACCAGCCCGCCCGAGCCGCAGTGACCGTCACGCCGCCCGCCATGCCCCCCATCGGCACCGGCAGCGAGGCGCCGAGATGACCAGCACCCGCCGACGCGCCCGGCCCAGCACCACCGCGCTGACCGGACCCTGTACGATCGGAGGTCCTTTCGTCTGGCTGGTGACGTGTTCCACGCCCCCAGCGGGTGAAGGGTTCCTAGCGGATGGGCGGGCCTTCGCCGGGCCGGGACCGAAAGGCTCCGGTCGTCGCCGCAAGGCGACGCCCACCCATCCGTTCACCCAGCCGCCCCGACGACCACCGCGCCGGGCGCGGCCGGCCGCGAGAGGCACACCGATGGAGATCCGCATCATCGACGGCCGCCGCGCCACCGACCGCGCCGGCGCCGCCGAACTCGGCGACGTCTCCATCAAAACCATCAACCTCCGCGCCTCACCCAAACACCGCGACCGCTACGGCTTCCCCGCACCGCTCACCACCGAGGGCCGCCGCGAGTGGTACCCGATCGACGGCGACGACGGCCTCGAAGCCCACTTCCGCGACCGGCAACAGCAACGCGCCGAAGCCGCCGCCGCAGCCACGACCACGCCACACGGGGCACCCGACTGGCTGTACGACGGCGACCCCGACGACCGCCTCCCCGCCACCGACTTCTACCGCGCCGCCAACCTCACCCGCGGCGCCTGGAACCGTTACGTCCAAGACTCCAAACGCGACTGGGCCGCCGGCCGCGACGGCTACCTCCCCAAACCAGTCGACGAGGAACCCGCACCCGTGAAGGGCAAGATCTACATCTTCCGGCGCTGGGACGTCATCGACTTCCTCAACAACCGCTCCGGCAAAGGCGCCGGCGCCGGCCGCAAAGGCGGCGGCCGGCCGGGCATCACCGACGCCATCGCCACCGTACGCGCCAACCCCGGCATCGGCCCCGACGCCCTCGCCGACGCTCTCGACATCAACCTCGCCAGCGCGCTCTACCTGCTGCGCAAGGCCCGCGAACGCCTCGCCGCCGAAGCGCAGTAACGGCCCGCACCGCACGAGCCCAAACCAAAACCTCATGGCCCCGGTCCGCCGTGGCCAAGACCGTCGCTCCCGCGGACACCGGGCACGAGGACCGCTCGCAGAGCTCGCTCAAAAGCCGTCCTCGTACCCTGCCAGGTCCGCCGTCAGTTGCGCTGTGCCTCTCGGCTGGCACGGGCCAAGAATCCGGCAGGACGCCGCTTCGCGACGACCCACACCCTGTCGCCGGGGCCCGTGCAGCGTGCGCCCGACACCGCGGGTTGTGGTGGGTGGTGGCCTTCGGCCGGACCAGCGTCCCGCCGCTGGACCGCGGCCCCTCGCCGGGGAGGCAGGCTCCAGGGAGCGGGAAGGGATCAGGGGCTGGGACCGGTGGTGCTCCCCGGCCACCTGCCCCAAGGGATACCAGACCGGTGGACGGGGCAGCAGGCCACCCCGGGGTGTGGGACCGGGCGAAAAGCGTGCCCGGTCCCACACCCCGGGAACCCCCGACCTACCACCCCGCCCACCGCCCCGGCATTGCACAGCACAGGCAGCCGGGGAGCACCACCTAGAGATCAACTTTGCGCGGCGCGCCAGCAGAAACCATCGTCTACCTGCGGAAACGTGGTTGCAGATCAGGGATGGTGGTGTATGATTAGAAGATAGCGGGTGATGGTCAGGGACGGCGAACCCCCCACACCCGCAGGAACCCCAACCGAAAGGCAACACGCATGGCCACCAGCACCACCGCTGTCGGCATCCTTGCCGGACCGCCGCGAGCCACCCGCGACCGCGACAACGTCGCCGTGCTCGTGCTCATCGTCGACGTCCCCGCCGACCCCGAACGACCCACCGACGAGCCCATCCGCTACCAGGTCAAGGCCACCGGCCCGGCCGCCGAGCACGCCGCCCACCAACTCGACGAGGGCGACGACGTCGTCATCATCGGCACCGTCCGCCGCGAGCGCTTCCGGCGGGCCCCAGGGAACCCCACCGACACCGTCGACTGGCTGGTCGCCGACACGATCGCCAAGAACGTCGGCGTGCCGCCCAAGCCGACCACGCCCGCCCCCCGGCCGCTCACCCTGGTGCGCTCCAGCCGCCCCGTCGACCGTGACCAGCGCCCCACGCGGGTGCTCGCCAACGCCGCCTGACCCCTCCCCCACGGTCCGGGCGCCCGAGCCAGCGCCGCGCGCCCGGGCCGCCAACCAGCCACGAAAGGACTAATACGGTGACCATCACTGCCGAGCCCAGCAGCACCAACGTCGACGAGGCCACCACTGGCCAGAGCGCACCCGCCACAACCACCTCGCAACAGGACGCCGACCCGGCACCCGCCACACAGGAAGCGGCGGCCACGCCGACCATCACCGCCCGAATCGGCAACGTCAAGGTCGAGGACCTCTCGATGCACCCGGGCAACACCCGCGACGACCTTGACGAAAGCGTCCGGGCCGACAAGGAGCTCCTCCGGACCGTTAAGACCGTCGGTGTTCGCTTCGCGCTGAAGGTCAAGGAGTACCCGGACGGCAAACTCGAAGTCGTCGCGGGTCACCGCCGCCTCCGCGCGGCCCAGATCACCGGCCGCCCGCACGTGCCCTGCATCATCGTGCCCGCCGGTCCGCTCGCCAACGACTTCCTCGACATGATCTTCGAGAACGTGTATCGCAAGAACTTCACCACGACCGAGCACGCCCTCGCGCTGTTCCGCGCAAACGAGGCCGGAGCCACGCCCACGGCGATCTCGAAGATCACCGGACTCAAGCCCGACGTCGTCAAGCGCGGCATCGAGGCGGGCTCGCTGTCCACGCAAACCCGCAAGACGTTCGCCGCTTACGAATGGGACTTCGCCCAGCTGGCCGCCCTCAAGCCGCTCGACGACGACCCGGACGCCATCGCCCGCATCGCCGAGAAGGTCGCCAACGGCGGCAACTTCGAGCACGCCCTCAACACCGAACTGGTCAAGCGCGAGCAGCTCCGCAAGCACCAGGCACTGCTGCACAAGCTCGCCGCCAACGGCGTGCAGGTCATCGACCTCGCCGGACCCGGCATGGTCGCAGTCGACCGGCTCGCCGACAAGCACAGCCGCCAGCTCACCCCGGATACGCACGCCACCTGCCCCGGACACCGCGCCCTGCGCCCGCACCCCAACGACGACGCAGTGCGCTACGTCTGCGCCGATCCAAAGGCCAACGGCCACCGCCCGTACATGTCCAAGGCCGCCGCGCCAGCGTCCGGCACCACGACCGCCGACAGCACCCCGGCCGCCGACGCCAACCCGGCCAAGGCTGCCGCCGATGCCGCCGAGCAGGCGCGCATCCGCGACGCCCGGATCGCGTGGAAGGCCGCCACGAAGACCCGCATGCAATTCCTGCGCTCGTACCTCACCCGCAAGACGCTGCCGCGAGAGGCGGCCGAGTACATGGTCCGGCAGATGGTCATGTGCTCCAACCCGCTCAGCCGATGGCTCGGCAGCTCCCGCCCGAAGGTGCTCGCCGACCTGCTCGGCATGCCGGTCGGCACCGAGCTGTCCGGCATCGCCCAACGCCTCACCGCCGCCAGCGAGAAGCGGCTCATGGTCATCCAGTTCGCCGTCATCGCCGCCGCCAACGAGCGGGCGATCGACCTCGACAACGACATCTGGCGGTGGGGCCAGCCCTACGGCGAGGTCGCCCGCGCTGCCGCCGCCGCGTGGGTCGGGTTCCTCGGCACCATCGGCTACACCCTCAGCCCGATCGAGCGCGCCTTCGCCGAGCACCGCGAGTACACCGGCGATGACGCCTCCGCCGCCACCGGCGACGACACGCCCGAGCACACCGGCGAGCGGCCCGCGACCGACCCGGCCGCGACCCCCGACACCGCCAGCGCCAGCGAGCCGGAGCCGGTCAGCCAGCCGGTCGCCACCGAGACGAAGCCGGAAACCGTCGTCGCCCAAGCCGCCGGGATGCAGCCGGACGCCACCGATGCGGTCGCCCCGGTCAGCGTGCTACCGACCGCCCGCGACCGGACCACGCGCAACAGCGCACGGCGCACCGGACGACCGGCCGACGGCAAGCAGGCACCCGAGACCGCGGCGTAGGCACCACCCCTTGGCGGGGCGGCACGGTGTGCCGCCCCGCCGCGCTCGCGTCGCCACCAAGAACCGAACACCCAGCGCACACCACACGTGACGATGCCCGGTGCCGCCCGTGACGGCACCGGGCATCGGCGTACCCGCGCCCCGTCGTTGACGTGCCACCATCGACGCCAACCAACACCAAGAACCCAAGCAATGACTGAGCCAGCACCGACGCGCCGTGACCGAACCGGCCGCGCTGTCGTCCGCATCGGCTACGCCCTGGCAGCGCTGGGCGTAGTCGACGCACTTGCCGCAGCCGTCGCGCTGGTGCTGGCTGACCCCGCCCGCTGACGGTCAGCCGTCCGCCGCCGTCCCGACCAGCTCCACAGAAACCGCGACCGTCGGCCCACTTGCGGCCCGGTCCGCACCGTCCGCCCGGCGCGGCCGCCCACCGCGGCCCGGGCCACGGTGCAGCCGCGCCACCGCCGCCCGTACCTCCGCTGCGGGCGCCCGTTGCTGCGCAGCCACCACCTCCTCGGGCGTCACGCCCAAGTCCAACGCCGCCCGTTGGGCGTCGCCGCGTACCGCGGCCAGCACCGCGACCGCGACGTCGCACGCGGTGGCCGCCGCCGCCTGGCGCTGCGTCGCATCCGCAACCGCGCGCACCGCCGCCAACTCCCTGGCGTGCCGCTCACGCAGCTTCCCCACAATGTCGTTGGTCGCCTGACTTGCCATGCCTCGCAGCGTACGTCCAAGAGCGTTCATGGTGCCACCATTCTGAATAGTTCGTAGTGGATCTAAAATCCTGTTGCCCCCCTTTTCCCTGGCGCCCAGTGTCGCTGACGTGGCGTTTCTTGCTGATCGTCGCTGGTCACCTTCCCGTCTAGCACACAACCTTGCATTCACAATGTCGCTGGAGAGTGCGGCAGCGCCGTACGCTGAGGTCATGCTCTCCGTCACCAAGATTCATCCCGGTGCGGGAGTGAACTATCTGCTCGGACAGGTCGCACCAGGAAAGCACGATTTCCGGCCATCGCCGAACAATTCCGCGGTCGCCTACTTCACGGACAACAAGGCACACGGCGAGGCGCCGGGATGGTGGGCCGGGCAGGCGCAAGAATTGTTCGGCGTCGGCCCGATTGTGCAGCCGGAGGAATTGCAGCGGCTGATCGGCGAGGGCAAACACCCGCTAACCGGCAAGCAGCTCGGCCGGCTGTGGCGGCGGTTTCAGGCGCTCACCGACAGCCGCCGGGAGGAGCTCGCGGAGCAGGCACTGCAGGCGCTGCCGGACGATGCGACGCACGAGCAGCGGTTCAAGGTATGGCTGGACGTGTGGACGGCGCCGGAGCGGCGACCGGTGGCCGGGTTCGATGTGACCGTCTCGCCGGTGAAGTCGGTCAGCCTGTTGTGGGCGTTCGGCGACGACCGGGTCAAAGGTCAGGTGATGGCCGCACACCATCACGCGATCCGGGCGATGGTCGCGCACCTACGCCAGCACGCGGCGTTCACCCGGCTGGGCACCGACGGGGTGGCGCAGGTCGACACGGACGGGCTCGCCGTCGCCGTCTTCGACCACCGAATGAGCCGATCCAAGGACCCGCAGCTGCACTCCCATGTCGTCGTCTCGGCCAAGGTCGCAGTCACCGGAACGGACGGCGAGCAGCGATGGTTTGCGCTGGACGGTAAGGCGGTGTACCAGGCGAGCGTCAGCGCGCGGATCGTGTACGAGCGGGCCGTAGAGGTGGAGCTGGGGCGGCGGCTCGGGGTCCGGTTCGCGGCCCGGCCGGAATCCATGATCCGCGAGATCGTGGGAATCTCGCCGCGCGCGATCGTCGTGTATTCGAAGCGGCGGACTGCGATCGAGTCGCAGCTCGCGGCCGAGCCGTCGGCCGGCGAGGCCGGCCTGTCGATGCGGCGGTGGCGGCGCCTGGCGCAGGTAGCGACGCTGCGGACCCGGCTGCGCAAGAACGAGCCGGAGTCGACGTTCGACGCGGTGCGGCGGTGGCGGGCCGAAGACGCCCGCAACGGTCTGGACACGGCCGGGGAAGTCCGGGCGGTCGTCGCCGGCCGGATCCGCGACGCGACCGCCGAGATCGCCGCCCGGGCGGTGCTCCGCGCACGCCGCAACCTGCCGGCAGGCACGGTGCTGACCGAGGTCGACGTGGACGCAGTCGTCGTGAAACTCGGCGTTGACGAGGAGGAGCGTCGGGCAGAGATCCTCGCCGAGGCGGTGCGCCGCGACCCGCAGCTGGCGGTGGCTCGGGCGGTGCGGGACCTGTCCGCCGATCGAGCCGTGTTCGGCCTGGATCACCTCGAGCTCGCGATCGGCCGGGTCCTGCACATCAACCCGGGCGACGGCACCCGCGCGGACTGGTCTCGGGTGCATCGCCTCGCCGTGCACGCGACCAACCACTATTGGTTTGGGCTGCGGGTGCTGACCCCGCCCGCGCTCGTGGCCTGGGGGCCGACGCTGCTACGTACCAGTGACCGGCAGCCGATCTACACCCGGCACCGCCAGCTGCAACTGACCACCGAAGCGGTCCTCGACGACGAGCGGCAGGTCCTCGACTACGCCGCCCGGCTCGGCGCAACCCCCGCCCCCGCCGACCTGCTCGACCAGGTCGCCGCCGAGCTGCAGCTGTCCGACGACAAGCGGGCCGCGCTGGTCCACCTGCTCGGCGACGGCCACCGCGTCGCCGGCGTCATCGGGCCCGCCGGCAGCGGCAAGACCTACCTGCAGCGGGCGGTCGGGATCGTCGCGGCCCGCGCCGGCGTCCCGATACTCGGGCTGACGGTGTCGCAGAACGCCGCGGAAGTGCTCGCCGCCGAGGCCCGCAAAGACGGCGCACCCGGGTTCAGGACCGAGAACATCGCGATGTGGCTGCACGCGCAGCACACCCCGCCAAAGGACAGCCGGCCCGGCCACTGGGACTTCCAGCCCGGCCAGTGGCTGATCATCGACGAAGCCTCGCAGGTGTCCTCCACCGACCTGGCCGAGCTGGTAGGGCTGCTCGACGCGGTCGGCGGGAAGCTCATCCCGGTCGGCGACCTGGCGCAGATCTCCGCGATCGGCCCGGGCGGGCTGCTACGCCACCTCGCCGGGACCGGGCGCACCGTGGAACTTCGTGACCTCAGCCGCTTCCAGGAAGCGTGGGAAGGGCCGGCGTCGTTGCGGCTGCGGGTCGGGGACACCACCGTGCTGCGCGAGTACGACCAGCGCGGCCGGATCGTCGTCGGCACCGACGAACACCTCACCGAACGCCTCCTCGCCGGGTGGCTCGCCGACACCCTCGACGGCCGCGACGCGCTCATCCTCGTCGAGACCGAAGCCGAAGCCGCCGACCTCGCCGCCCAGGCCCGCGCCATGCTCGTCCGCGCCGGCGTCGTCGCCCGCGGCCGCCGGGTGGAGCTGCGCGACGGCACCAAAGCCTCCGTCGGCGACGTTGTCGTCACCCGCCACAACGACCGGCGGCTCACCACCGACACCGACCCGGACTTCTCCGTCGCCGCCGCGCTCGGGCTCGGCGACCGGCGTGCCGGGAAGTTCGTCGCCAACCGAGACCGGTGGACGGTCCTGCACGTCGGCGCGCACGGCGCGCTCCAGGTGCGCAACGTGCGCACCGGCGACGAGGTCGTGCTGCCCGCCGACTACGTCGCCGAGCACGTCCAGCTCGCCTACGCCTCGACCGTCGACGCCGCGCAAGGCCGCACCGTCGATGCCGCCCGCGCCCTCGTCCGCGACGGCATCACCCGCGCCAAGCTGTACGTGATGGCCACCCGCGGCAAGTGGCTCAACATGCTCTACGTCCTGACCAACCCAGAACCCGAGGAGCCGTACGGGGCCGAACCGCCGCTGTCTGGCACTGGCCTACTCGCCGAGGTCCTGCGTAGCGACGACAGCGACCGCACCGCCACCGAAACCGAGCAGATCCTTATCGCCGAGCACGACGCGCTGCACGTGTGGGCGCCGACGTTCGAGGACCTGCTCGGCCAGGCGCACGCCGCCCGGTACATCGCGATCGTCGCCCAGCTCGACCCCGCCGCCGGCGCTCGCCTACGTCAAGACCCGGCAATGGGCGTAGTGGCGTACAAGCTGCGCACGCTCGCCGACGCCGGCTACGACGACGTGCGCGTCCTCACCGAGACCGTCCGGCAGCGCGAACTGCACAGCGCCGACAGCGTCGCCCAGGTCCTCGCCTGGCGCCTCGACGACATCTTCACCGACCTGGTCCACGACCCGCGCCGCGCATTGGCCGCGAACCCGTCCCACACCTACGCCTCGCGGGTACCCGACCTCACCGGAGTCCATCGCGACGTCGACTCCGCGCTGCGGCAGGTCGCCGACATCGCCGACGCGCGCATCGCCGGCCTGGCCGAGCTCGCCGCCGAACGGCCACCCGCCTGGGCAACCGCGCTCGGCACTGTCCCGAACGCCGACGACCCGGACGGGCGGCGGGCATGGCTGGAGCGGGCGAAGGTCGTCATCGCCTACCGCGACCGCTACCAGCACACCAGCGACGAACCCATCGGCCCCGAACCATCCGAACGCAACATCACTCGGTGGACCGCCTGGCATCGCGCGCAACTCGGCCTCGGCACCGCCACCATCGCCGGTGAAGTCCGCGCCGCTGGCATCGCGCGCACCCGGAAGTTCCTCGCCGCGCTGCGCGACGCTGAAGCCCGCGAACCCGACTACGTCGCCGACGACCTGCGCACCGCCCACCTCGACCTGTTCGCGGCCCACGACGCCGTCAGCGAACTGCGCACCGAACTCGCCGTCGCCGAACACCACCCCGACCAGCCGCAGCCCGCGAGCACGCGACGGTGGTGGCGTGCTGGACCCGCAGCCACGACACCGACCGGCACCGGCCAGCATGTCGACCGGCTCCGGGCCGCGCTCGGCGCCGCTGTCCAGCACGTGCAGCACATGCACACCAGGGTCACGGACCTCGATCGCCGCCACGCGGAGTGGCTCGGCTGGTACCGCGAAACCCTGCCCGCCCGGTATGCGGCGTACCTCACCAACGCCGAACGGGCCCGCCGCCAGCAGCGGGTCCAGGGCACCACGAAGGCTGTCCTCGAACGCATCCACGCCACGACCGCCCGCGTCCGAGCCGTCGACGACACACGACCCGCACCACACGCGCGACCGATGCTCGAACAGATCGACGACGCCGCAGGCGCCGCCGCGAAACGGGTCACCGACCACGCCACCACCGCCGGCACACTCGACACCGACCCCGTCGACGAACCGGACCTAGGCTGATGGACACGGCTGCGACGCCCACGAAGTCGCCGAAGCCGGTAGCGCGACCGACGACTGCCCGCAACTGCTGCGCGCCACTGCACACCTCGCGCACGATATGCACCAGCCGCACCGAAGGAGACCATCCGATGGACCGGATCACGCTGCTCACCCAGACCCACCACGAACTCCTCGCCGCTGACGCCGATCGTCCGGCCATGTTTGGCGCCCTGCTCCTGGCCATCGACACCGCCACCGCGGCGGCGGACGCCGACCCGGACCACGCCGACACGTGGGACTTCTGCACGCTCGACCTGCGCGAAGCAGCCGTCCAGCTGCGACCTCAGCTCGGCGACTCCGTCGCCATCGCCCCGGATCTACCGCCGGTGGACCAGGTCGACGCGCGGCTCTCCAGCACACTGTGTGCCCTGCTCACTGTCCTCGCTCAGCGATACCGCGGCACCCCGGCAGGGCTGTCGCACGACCTTGACGTCGCCGTTGCGACCCAACTCGACCGCGCGGCCGCAGCATTGTCATGACGACGTACGGCGAACTGCTCGATCAGGCCATCGATGCGCTCGACGCCGCCACGGTCGCAATCGGCGCGGCTCCGCCGTCCGGCCTCGACGACCAGGTCCACATCGCGGTCGCCCGGGCGCAGTTGTATCGCAACTTGCACCAACAGGTCGTGCTCGTCGGCGCCGCCCCCATCAGCCTCCTCGCCAACGAGCTCGCGCACGCCACCGCCCGTACCGGCAACCTGGCCGACGGCATCGTCCTCACCGCGCCGTCCTCTCCGGTCGCCGTCGCCGTCGCCCGCGCCGCCGCAGTGGCCGAGGCCGCCACGGCGATCCTGGCCAGCCACCTCGCACCGCCAGCACCGACCATTCTGGCGCTCCCACCAGCACCAGCAGCTGCGGCCCTCCGCGAAGCCGGCCACGGCCGCCCGGCCGCGTTGCGCCGCATCGGCGACGTCGTGACCGCCGCAACCCGCCTCGACCATCGCCTCGGGGTCTGGCTGGCTCAGCACACCATCGTCGCCGCCGCCATCAGCGACGCCGACCGCACAACGACCAGCCGCCTACCGCAAGCTGCCGCCCGCACCGCCCGCGCCAAACAGCCGTCACCGCTGGATACCCTCCAAGCCAATACGGCCCTTGAGGTGCCGCACCGCCAGCGCAGCATCGACGACTTCGGCAGCGCGTTCGCGGCCCTCGACACCGCTCGCGGCTGGCTGCTGGACCACCGCGACCACCACACCGCGATCGATCTCACCACGCTCAGCGGGGTCGGACTGTCCCTGTCACACCAAGTCAGCTTCGCCCTGCGCCTGGCCGGCCACCCACTCCCGAAAGACGCCGTCGCGCACCTTACTCACCTATGGCGGCGCGCCGGTCGGCTCCTCGGGCAACTCCGCGATGTGCGCAACATCGACACCAGTCCGGAGATCAAGACGCTGCTGCAGGTCGAGCGATGGCTGCGTGGGCTCACTCGGCATGAACACGGTTGGCGGCTGCCTGAAGACCTCGTGCGCACCGACGCGGACGCTGACACCTGGCACAGCCTCGCCATCCAACTCGCCGCCCGCCTGCCCGACCTCGCGACCCTGCTCGACTACGGCAGCAACGCCGCGATCAGCCGCAATGCCCTGGCGCAGCTGTGGTGGCCCGGACCCCGTGAAGTACACGGCGTCTGGGTCAACCACCCCCTCTGGCAACGCGCCACCATCACCCGCGGACCCGGCAAGAACCTGGTCGAGACCACCCGGCTGCTGCGCGTGCCGAGCGAGTGGCCAGCCATCGCAACGAGCACCAGGCCATCACCAGGGCTCCAAGAAGTGCTCGATCGGCAGCCACCCGGGCGGCAAGGGCAACGCCCGACCTACCGGAACACCTTCGAAGCCGGTCGCCGGGCCGAGGCCATCACCAGCGACGTGCGGAACCTGCGCCGACGCGTCCGCGCGGCCACCTCCGCTACGCATGACGTGCCTGTCGCCGCGGCGCCCTCAACGGCGATTGCCGAACACGCGACAGACATCGCGCGGGCTGACTCACCTCGGCTCAACGAGCCGGACCTCGCCCCCTGACGCACGTACCTGCGACGGCCGCGTATCGGTCGGGCCGACCACGCAACGTGCAAGCCGGTACGCCGGCGGGCCGCAGCCACCGAGGCCCTGATGATCCTGGTGCTCCGTTCACGCTGGATCGCGGTGGCAATCCATGACCGGCGCACGGTCGGCTGCCATGCCCACGCCCCGGGACGAAACCCGTGTACGTGCGGCAAGGTAGCGATGCATCCTTGTGTGCACGGCTACGGAGAAGGCGATGAGGACGCGAATGCCAGCAAGAGCGGGTAACGACAGCGTGACGTCACGTGATCGGCGGCGGGTCATGCAGGCCGTCTACGACTGGTTTCGCGAACACGACCGCTGGCCGCTTTTCCAGGACATCGACCGCGCGTTGCGGACCCCGCGGGGCGCCGACCCGCTGCAGATCATTCGCGAGATCGAACCCGAACTGTTGCGCACGAGCGCGAGCCGCGGCATGTGGGTTGACGCTGAACACCGGATCTGGCTGACGGTGGTCGGTGTCGCCGAATGCGCTGGCAGCGATGTGGACGTCGCAACATTCCTCCGGGCGTTGCGTTGGATGGCGCTGTACGAGGCCAAGACAGCACCCCCGCCGGGGCAGATGACAGTTCTAGTCTCGCGGGCCAACCTGACCAAGGCGCTGCGGCTCAATCGCCGCGCCGCGGCGAGGCTGTTCCACCTGCTCGATGGGGAGCAGTGGGGTTCCAGGAGCCGATCCGGAGATGCTGACGCCGACTGGTCCTTCGGCGTTAACAGAGATGTCCGGTGGTTCAGTCGTGTCCACACCGTCGACGAGTTCCGCGCTGCAGGGGCGGCCTGGGCCGAGTCGCTCCGACCGGCACCACCGGCCGAACCGGCGCAGGTTTTCGAACCGGCGGCCGCCGCACCGCTGTCGTTGACGATCGATGAGCGGGTGCTCGACCGACTGGCTACGGCCACGACGGCCACGTGGGACTTCTCCAAGCTCGCCGCGCTGGCCCGGGAGCTCGACAGCGCGGCCCGGTCCGGGCACGTGTACTCAGCACTTGCACTCGTTCGAGCGATCCTCGATCACGTGCCGCCGCTGTTCGCCAGCACCACCTTCAAGGAGGTCGTCAATAACTACGGGTGGGGAAAGACGGACCGCAGGCACGTGATGCACCTGAGCAGCTTCCGCGATACGGCGGATGATGCCATGCACCGCCAGATCAGCCGCAGTCCGTGTGTGCTGGGCGTGGATGACCTACCGCGCCGGGCGGCCGTGAACCGTTTGTTGACAGTGTGCATCGAGCGGGCAGCCCACCCTTGAGATCAACGCCCAACCGAACGGTCGTGACGACCGCCCGAGGATGAAGGGCCGGAACAGCTGGCCCCGGTTCGGCGACGGCGTCAGCCGGTCGTGCCGGACCGGCGCACCCCTGCGCTGTCGCAGGTGGGTTAGTAGGCCGAGTGGCTCCCCTTGGTACGTACCGGAACCGCCGCGGCCGCGAAACCGTCGATGGTGTGATCACACCTCATGTCAAGCCGGCGAATTCGGCGCTCGACGACAGATACCTCGGTGGGCATGTCCCCGGCGGCGCCCAGAAGGTGCTGCTGCTCGTGTCGGGCTTCAACGGTCTGGCCCAGCGGATTTGGTGTCATCTCCGATCGCGGGGCCACCAGGTCACCGTCGAATTTGCCATCGACAACCAGACGATGATCGCCGCGGCGATCATGGCACAGCCTGACATCATCTTGTGCCCGTACCTCAAGGAGCGCGTACCCGAGGCGGTGTGGTCGCGCTGGCCGACGGTCGTCATCCATCCGGGGCCGGTCGGCGACCGCGGCCCGTCTTCGCTGGATTGGGCGATCAGCGACGGCGTCCCGGTGTGGGGCGTGACGGCGGTGCAGGCGGTGGAGGAGATGGACGCCGGCCCGGTGTGGGCGGACCGCACGTTCCGGATGCCGAGCGACACGCCGCGCAAGTCGAGCTTGTACGGCGGGGCGGTCGCCGACGCGGCGATAGAGTGCGTTGACGAGGTCCTCGCCAAGGCCGAACGGCGCGGCTTCCGGCCGGTCGATCTCGACGCGGCGCCGCGGCGGGTACCCGGCACCGGCCTGCGACCGCTCATGCGGCAGGCCGACCGGGCGTTTGGATGGGACGAGCCGGGGGCGTCGATTTTGCGCCGGATCCGCGCCGCGGACGGGTCGCCGGGCGTGCGGACGATCCTCGACGGCCGAGTCGTACACGTCTTCGACGCCGAACTGGCCGGGCGCCCGGTGTCCGGCCGGCCCGGAACGATCATCGGCCGCGATGATGAGGCCGTGCTGGTCGCGACCGGCGACCAGCACGGGTTGTGGATCGGCCGCGTGCAGCCAGTCGGTGCGGACAGCACCCGCGGGATCAAACTGCCGGTCGTCCAGGTGCTGCGCAACTCGGTCGCGTGCGTTCCCCGGCTGCGGGACCGGGCACGGATCCGGTACCGACGCCACGGCGCCCACATCGGGGAGTTGGTGTTCGAGCCGTACAACGGCGCGCTGGACGTGGACCGGTCGCGGCGGCTCGCCGGCGCCCTGCGCAAGGCGCTGGCCCAGGACACCCGTGTCCTGATCCTGCGCGGCGGGTTCGACGCGTGGTGTAACGGCATCGACGTGAATGCGATCGAGGCCGCCGATGACCCGGCGATGGCGGCGTGGGCCAGCATCCGGGCCATCAACGCGGTGTGCCGGTTGATCGCCCAGAACACCGGCCACATCATCATCGCCGGCGTGTCTGGCAACGCCGGGGCAGGCGGGGTCATGCTGCCGCTCGGCGCGGACATCGTCGCCGCCCGGAACGGCGTCGTGCTCAACCCGTTCTATGCGGACATGGGCCTGTTCGGCTCCGAGTTGCACACTCGGACACTCCCCCGGCGAGTTGGCGAGCAGGCCGCGCGTCGGCTGCTCGCGGACCGGCTCCCCGTCGACGCCGAGCAGGCCGCCGCGATTGGGCTCGTCGACGCGATTGGCCCGCGGTCCGAGCGGCAGTACATCGACTGGCTGCTTGACCTGGCCGTCGAGTACGCGCACGACGCCCGCTGGCGAACCGCGATCGCGGCGAAGCGAGCCGCCGCGGACGCGGAACCGCGCCCGATGACGTACTGGGAGACGCTGGAACTGGCGCAGATGGCTCCGGACATGTTCGACGACCGGCAGCAGTTCGCGCAGCGACGCAGCAACTTCGTGCACAAGGTCCGGCCGCAGCGCACACCGCCCCAGCTCGCCACTCACCGGACGCCGCGGTAGACGCCGATGGGCGTACGTCTGCGGCTGTCGCCCGGGTGCGCCGACCCCTGGCCAGCGCGCCGGTGCGTCCTCAAGTCCACCAGCGCCCGACGGCGGGTCTGGCTCCACGCCGGTGTGGCCCGGCCAGTCGGTGGCGCGGCGGCGAGGTGCCCCGCCGGGACTCGTGAACGGAGCGTCCGGTGAACCCACGGGCCACGCCGACCGCGTTCGTGGACGAGTCGTTCATTCACCGGGCGGGTCATCCAGGTGTGTATCTCCTCGCCGCGGTGCTGGTCGAGCCGGGTGAGGTAGAGCGGGCTGAGGAGGCGGCGCGGACTGCGGCCGGCTCATCCGAATTCCACGCGACCCGGCTGCACAGCCGCGGGCACATGGGCGTGGTTGAGGCGATGCTCGAGGCGGTCGCGCAGTGGGCGGGCTGGAACGTCGTGGTCGCGCACACCCCGATCGGCCCGCATCGGGAGGCGGCCCGGCAGAGTGCCCTGCAGCGGCTGCTGCGCTACCTGGACGGGCAGAAGGTCGGCGATGTCGTGCTGGACCGGCGTGCCGACACCGCCCAGATCGGTCTTGCGCAGCAGCGCGGTCAGCGGCTCGCCGATCCGGAGCACCGCGACCTGCGTACCTATCGGCATCTGGTGCGTGGCGGGGAGATCTCCAACCGGATGCGGCTGGTCCACCACGACGACACGACCCGGCCCGGTTTGTGGATGGCCGACGCGGTGGTCTGGTCGACCCGTCGGGCCCTCGCCGCCGACGAACCGCAATGGCTGTATCGGGTGATCGACGCAACCACGGTGCTGCACGCGCAGACCGGGACGGTCTTGACCGTCAGCGACGACGGGGCCGCTCTACCCGATGGTGATCGCGGCCCCCACAGGCGGGCCCAGCGAGACGAGGTCTCCGCCCAGCCCATGTTGTCGTCCCCTGCACCGTATCGCGTGGCGCGGCGCGGCCGCTATCCCGATTCGGTCGGTCGGTACATGGCGTCGATCCTGCAGCAGATCGCGGCGGCTACGGTGCCGGTACAGGCTGCACGGCTGGTCACCGAGGTACGTCAACTGCGAGCCGAGGTCGATCGGCTAACCCGCGCTGTCGCCGGCGGTGCCGTCCACGACGGCAGACTCGCGGATGGAGCGTCCAGGCTCGAGCACCCAATTGAGCACAACTCCGCAGGACGAGCGGTCGACGGCCCGGACCTGGGCTGACCGCCTGCCGACGTGCCACCGGTTCAGCTCAGCTCGACGCCGGCCGCGGCAGGATCGGCGGCTGGCGCCGCCTCGGCGGCCGATCCGGCGGTCGGCAGAGCGATCCCGGCGAACAGCGACCCCTGTACAGGCTCAGGATCGGCGGCACGGGCTTCCACCCGGCCCACGACGTCAGCACGGAGGCTACCGATACCGTCGCGCACCACGGCGGCATACTGCCGCTCCACGTGCCGGTCGAGCAGCTCATACAGGGCGGTCTCGCGGTGCAGCGCCGCCCGCCAGACCGGCTCGTCGGTCGGCGTGTTCACCGCGCGAAGCTCGGCATCGTTGCGCCGGACCACATCAGCGCCCGGCGCCAGGAGCGGGTTGAACCGGTCGCGGGTGTGCGGCTGCGCCGCCACCAGGGCCGCGACATCCACGGCGTAGCCCGCCGTCAGCTGATCGGTCTGCCGATCAAGCAGTAGCCAATGCGTAGCGTCCTTGCCCCCATCGCCGAGGTCGAGGCCCGCGAACAGCAGCCTGGCGATCGGAGTGGCAGCGTAGTGGCGCCACCCGGCCTGGTTCGCCTCGTCACGCTTGCCGCCGTCGTCGAGGCGCAGCAGGCCCCGCTCGAAGTAGATCGCGACGTAGCGGTCCCCGCCCCGGTAGCCGAGCAGTTCCCCCAGGACCGGCGGGGCCTCGGCGGGCAGCACGACCGGATCGCCAAGTTGCGGCGTAGGTACGTCAAGCGCCGTCATCGACGCGCCCGCGTGGGTGATGCGGCGGTTGCCACGCCGGAGGCGATCGCAGGTCCCGCTGTCGCCCGGGCAAGGCGGCGCGGAGCGGGGAGGGGCCGGCGTCGGCGGGCTCGGTGTGGCGGCCGGCGTTTCCAGGGCGCCTCGGCTGCGGGGCGTACCGCGGGGTGCGGTTCAGGACGGCGCCGTTGCGGACGGCGGACGGCCGCGAAGGTCACACCGCTGGCGCCGACGATGGCCGGGACCACCACGAGCGGCCCAGCAGCGCCCAGAACGACAGCCGTCACCGCCGATGCGATGACCGCAGCCGCCGTGCGCCGCCAGGTCGGCAGGAGCACGATGCCGGCAGTCGCGCCGGCGAGGGTGACTGCGGCCAGGAGCACGGACAGGATTCGCAGCAGCGGGCCAACCCCGGTATGGGTACCAAGGCAGACAGCCGCGACGAGCATGGCGGCGGCCGCCTGGATGAGCAGGTTCCGACGCGACCGGCCCGCCGGGTCGCCCGGCGTGGTCAGCCACGCAGGGAGCGCGCCGCGGCGGGCGAGCGCGTCGCCGAGCCGGATCGCGCCGGCGACGAAGGTGATTCCGGCGCCGCAGGTCAGGAGCAACGCGACGACGGCCGCCGCGGGCCCGGCGGCCGCGCCGATCCCATGATGCAGCAACGCGATGAACGGCGCAGGCGTGGTGGCCGCGGTCGGGCCGAGCACCCCGACGGTCACCGTGGCGAGCCCGAGATAGAGCACGCCGACGATGACGACCGCAGCGGCCGCGACCCTCGGCAGGGTACGGGCGGGCCGCGCGACGCCGTCAGTGAGATGCCCGCACGCCTCCCATCCCGAGAACGCGATGAAAAGTACCGCCGCGGCCCGACCGACCGGGACTGGTCCGGCGGGCAGCAGCGGATGGAGGTTGACCGCGTCGACGTGCGGGGATGCGGTGATTGCCGCGGTGCTCAGCATCGCCACGAGCGCGCCGACGACGCCGAGCTGCAGCCGGCCGGAAGTGTGCAGCCCGAACACGTTGGCCGCGAAAATCGCGGTCAGGATGCCGCCGGCCACGGCTAGGCCCGCGGGTCGTCCGGCGCCGAGCGCGGTGGCCGCGTACTGCCCGCCGATCAGCGCCGCGGCGCATGCGGCGATCGGCGTCGCACAGTAGAAGCACCAGCCGACCATCGCGAACGCGCGGCGCCCGAACGCGAGCTCGGCCAACCCGGCGATACCGGCGGCCTGTCGGTGCCGTATTGCAAGGGCCGTGAAGGTCGCCGCCAACGGCACGCTCGCGGCGACCAGCACCGCCCAAGCGAGCAGCGATCCCGGGCCGGCAACCTCCGCTGCAAGGGCGGGCAGCGTCAGCACGCCTGGACCGAGCAGGGCCCCCACGTATAGCGCCGTCGCGTGGGCGAAGCCAAGCCGGCGGGGCACCTGGCTCGTCATCGGCTGGCCCCGATCCTCACATAAAGATCGTTTCTCGGTGGCGGCCCGCCAGGCGAGGCGGCAAGGGGTACCGGGGCGTGCCACGAGCTATCCAGGCGTGGACGAGACGCATCGCGGTGCGCGCGGCGCGAAGACCGATGCACCGGCGAGGTCACGAGGAGCCGTGCCCGTACGGCACACGAAAAGTCGCAAGCCCTCGCCGGGCGGCGGTGCCATCATGACGATGTGATCGTGAACGTCGACCCGCAATGGAACGACCCGACCTCGTCATGGTGGGCGAAGGCCAACCGCGCGGGCGAGCACGTCGAGTCGTTGCGCCGCCAGGTCGACGCGTTCCGGGCCGCCGCCCCGTACTCGCTCACGCCCGAGCCGACCGACATACCCGACCAGCTCGCCTATCGGCTGCGACTCCATCAGCCCGTGCCCGTCGCCATCAACACCACGGTCGGCGATATCCTCAGCAACCTTCGGGCGTCCCTGGAGAGCCTCGCCTTCGAGGTCGCCAGGCTTGGCCACGGTGGAGTCCTGACGCCCGAGCAGGAAGAGACGTCGACGTTTCCCATCAAGGCCACGCCGGACAAGTTCGACGCCTTCTTCACCGGACGGCGGGCTGCCCTATACGACGACCGCGCCCGCAGCGCGTTCCGGCAGGTCCAGCCGTTCTTCCAAGACGAGCTGCTCCAGCAGAGCGGTACCCAGCTCGACGGCTCCTATGAGGACCACGCCCGCTTCCGGCCCCTATACCGGCTCGATCGCCTCTGGAACATTGACAAGCACCGGCGGCTGGCGATCGTCCGGTGGTGGCCAGACGTCATCTACTGGGGCAGCAACGGCCCGACCAACCGCCAGATGCTGCGCGGTGACGGCACCATGACGGACGGGTCGATCCTGTTCTACGTCCGCGGGCGTGACGAAGGCATGGGCGACCACGTCAACCACGAGTTCAACCTCGTCGTCAAGGACGACCCCGCCTTCACCGGCGGGGGAGCCACTGCCGATGTGGCGGATCTGATGGCCTCGTGGCATCGGCACATCGTCAACAGTGTGTTTCCGCCAGTGTTCACCACCATGTCCCAGCCATAGACGACCGCCCGCGGCACAGACGAGGACCACGAATGTCGAGCGACCCCAGCATCGCCGCGATGCGCCGCATGCACCAGCTCTGCACGGAGCAGGCGGACGACCTCCGCGCCACCATGGAACGCACCCAGGCAACCGCTGCATCTCCGGGCGCGCCAGCCAGCCGTGACCACGCACGGATCCTGTCCTGGACCCGCAGCGCCGACCGCCAGAACCTGTGGAGCCGCGCCGCCATCAATGGTCTGCACATGGCGGTGGCCGTCGCCGATCATGTCCGCGCGTTGAGCCTGCTCCTCACCGACCCGGCCGACGTGCCGATCTACACGCACGCGACCGTCGCCCGGGCCGCCGTCGAGTCGGCCGCCATGATCGCGCACTTGCTGGACGCCGCGGCGTCCAGCGAAGTGCGGTTTGCCCGAGGGGTGGCGTTGCTCATCGCCGACTCGGACGCGGCCCGCCGTGCCGCAGACCAGGTGCCCGCCATGGGGCCGATGCCGGCGCCCGGACCGGCGTGGGCCGACGCGCATCAGAAGTTCCTTGACCTGCTCGACCGGGCCAAGGTGAACGTCGTCAACGGCCGGGACGGAAAGCCGAAGGGCGTGAACGTCGAACCGGGAGGTGTGCATCAGTCCATCTCGGTCAAGGCCAGCGAGTTGGTCCGCAGCGCGTTCACCGACCTGCCTGCGGTCTACGCGATGCTGTCCGGCGTCACCCATGGCATGCCGTGGCGGCTGTCCGACAGCGTGGACATCGCTGACCGGCAGGCGCGCTGGAACGCGGACCCGGTCGATGTCGGCGGCTCTGTCATCGCGGCGCTCGCCGCCGCGCAACGGACCGCCGAGGTGCATGCCTGGTACCGCGGTCAGGACGACGATCCGGGACTCGGCCGGATGCGGCAGCGCTATCGCGCCGGCGACGATGTGCTCAAGCGACTCGCGCTCGGCCGCCGAGGTACGCCGCACGGGGTTCCGCTAACTGCATTCCGGATCACCGGTGGGGCGTGAGCTGGAAGACTCTGGCGCACTAGCTTCATGGCGCCCCGCGAGGACGAGCGCGGAGAGTGCTCACCATCGCGTTGCTAGTCACGAAAACGCGTGTCGTGACCAGTCCAGCCGATGACCTGCAGATCCTGGACGAGCCACTCATACGCCAGGGTGGTGGCGGGCCGATTCCGGTACAGCGGAATACTTCCGTTGCTGCTCGTGTTTGGCGCAAACACGGAACGTGGCCGGTCGGGTTCCGACTGAATCAACTGCCAGCGCCGATCTTTACCGCGGTCCGTCGCCAGTTCGAGGGCAACGTGTGGAGTGTCTGACCGCTTCCCGCGACCGCGTGGCTTCAGCACGAACAGCAACTCGTTATCTTGGTCGGCGTGGTCGTCGTCGTACCGCGTGACGATGCCCTCAACGTCGACCGGCAAGATGCCGTACAGGCCCAGTGCGGCACCGAAGCGGGGGAAGTTGAGCTCGACAAGTTCCCGGTATCCGACGATCGCATCGTGAATGACCGCGGTGAGGATGCTGTGCGTCAGTTCCGGCGAGTACCCCTCCCAAGCCCATTTCCGCGTGTTGTGATGTAGGTCGGGGGACGGCCAAGGCCGGGTCAGTTCCGATCCGGTCTGCGCCGCGAGTTCTGCCTCCAGCCACCGGACGTCGGCCGACTCTACAACGTGCCCACTCATGTCCCAGCGCGCGCTGACGGCGCCGTTGACGGTCACCATCATCTCGGCGACCTTCTGCCGGAGCGTTTCGAGCGCGATGGTGTCGACAAGCCAGTTGGTGCCGCCTCGCGTCGCAAGTTGGGCCAGCAACCACAGCCGTTCGGCGGCGAGTCTGGATGTCGAGGGCACTGGCAGCACGCCACGGCGGATCATCTCGGCGAGCGGAACTCGCAGCTTGCCTCGCGCCCAATGCCACCGGCCGAGGTGGCCATGGGGGAACGAGAACTGCTGCCGTCGGTTCCAGCCCGCCGCAATTGTGATCTCAGGCTCGCTGTCGGGGAGTTCAACCACCTCCGGCGGCGGTGTACTTTCGCGCGATTCTGCGACGGTGATCCAGTCTCCCTGGAGAAAGACGCCCCACTGCGTGAGCTTGTCGGCCCGATACCGAGCAAGCCGAGGCGCGAGCGGTTGCAGGCCGTCCAGGAGTGCTTGCTGCGCCTCGCGAAGCCAGCCACCGGCGACTACCGCCGCACCGCTGGCGGCGGCTTGGGGGCCCGATGGCTGGCTCGCGCCAATAACGGCAAGGACGTCGGCGCTGCTACTGATCGCAACGTCGACGCTCGAAGTGCGTTGCCCTGCCACCTCGTCCAGCACCCACGAGGCTGCGGCAGGGTTCGTCTGGGCAAGTCTGACCATGAGCCCCTCGCCCTGAACAAGATCAGCAGTCGCGATCGCGAATGCGATCGCATACCGCCACCTGGGAAACATGTCAGCGCTCGCGGCAACGTCCAACGCCACGATGCCCTCGGTGATTGCCTGCGCGCCAAAGTGCTGTTCGAAGACCGGCAGAGCGAATCTCAGTACCCCGTCCGCGTTGACAACGAGGTCAGTCTCCGTGAGCCGCCACACCTGCGCCTCGTTGCCGAACGATATCGCTGAGACTGGTGCGGGGCTGTCGAGGACGCGGCAGGCCAGCCGCGCAAGGTCCTGCCATGTCTGCGCCATTGCCGGACCGAGTCGTCGGCGCTCGATGATCGAGCGAGCCAATCCGGCCAGCAGAGCAGGCCGTGAAACGGTACCGCCCTGCCCAGTGCCGAGCCGGACGGCGAGGGCGTGCGCCAGCAGCGGGCTGGTCAGCAGCTCGGTCGTCTCATGCGTCCAGATGTTCCGTGGGAGTTCCGTGCCGAGGACCAGTCGGACGAGCTCGGCGCCGCGCTGTTCCGGCCACGGCGCCACACTGAGGGTCTCGTCGCTCCCCGCCACAACGCCTAGCCGAGAGGTCGCCAGAACCGCCAGATTGGGCCAGACCCGGACCAACTGCCGACCTTGGTTGAGCATGTAGTCGGCGTCCTGGTACCCAATACTGTCAAGGTCGTCAATAACGACGCGGCAGGGACGGTGGGGATCCCGTCCGAGTGCTGCGACAACCGCACTTTCGAGGCTGGCTCCAACCTCGCGAGCCGGCAGCCAAATCGGGATGTCCACCTCTGGATCCGTACGAGCGATGCGCAGCCACTCCTCCCACCAGCGGGCCGCCTGCTCCGTCTTGCCCGCCCCCATCGGGGCCACCAGGATGCGCACGCTGCCGGGCGGAACGTCCACGGTCGGTTCGTCAAGGCCCGCCATCCAGGTCAGCACCATCGGCAGCCGCTCCGGACCGACGCTCGGTTGCAATCTGACTTGGCGGCGGGCGGCATTCTGCCGGTCGGCAAGGTCCAAGGCGACGGTCCGGCTGCGCAGCCGTGGGGAGAACGGCACGAGCGCCCGGATACGCGCGAGCAGTCCCTGTCGATCACGATCGGCTTCACGTTGTTGCTGCACCGCATTCACGTAGCGGACCACGATCCCGACCACCACTGCACCGCCGGCAAGCACCCCGAGCGAGACGGCAAGATCGGCGGTGTAGAGGTTGACCAGCGCAGCGACAGAGGCGTCAGCAAGGCCACCAACCACGAGCCCATATACGGCGGCATTGCTGAGGCGGGCCATGGTCCCTCCGTCCACGTCGCCGGTCAGGCAGCCATCGGTGATCCGGAGCTGTCGCTTCGGCTACGGCAGCTTACGGCTATCGTGGCGCCTTGCTGGCGCGAGCCGTCCGCTTGCGCGACGCCGCCAGCGATCGGGCGCTGCCAGCGTCGGCGCGGCCGTCTTCGTCGCGGTGACGTTCCTGGTCGTGCTACACCTCGCTGTGATGGCCTACGTCGGCGCCATCGGCGTGTATCTGCTGCTGCTGCGCGAGCGGGTTCGGATCGCACCGGCGCTCATCGTCATGGGCACCAGGCTTAGCGGGCTGCTGGCCGCCGCCGTCCTAGTCTTCTGGATCGGCCTGACGTACGTCATGTGACGCGCTTGTGGACGGCAGGTCGGCGGCCAGGGTCTTGAAGTACCGCTGCGACGACCACGCTTCCCGGTTGCCGATGACGTAGAGGCGGCGCTTGGCCCGGCTGACGGCGACGTTGAGCAGGTTCGGGCGGCTCGCGGCCCACCGGCGGGCGCCGGGGCGGGCCGGGTTGCCACCGAGCACCAGGACGACCACGTCGGCCTGCTTGCCTTGGGCGGTGTGGACGGTGCCGGCGGTCAGGGCCGGATACCGCCGGGCCTGGCCGCCGATCTGGCGGGCGATGTCGCGGAACGGTCCGATGACCATCACCTCGGACATGTCGAGGCCGAGGTCGGCGAGCGCGCGGAGGATCCGGTCCAGCTGGCGGCCCTCATCCGGGATCCAGTGGCCCTGCGCGGTGGCGCCGACGACGTCGATCCACTTGGACTCGGGCAGCGTCGGATACCTGGCGTTGAAGCGTTCGCGAGCCGCGTCCCCGGTGCCGTTGATCATGAGGCCGTCGTAGGCGATGGTGTTGACGATGTCGAACATGGGCCGGTCGCAGCGCCGGTGCACGGTGAGCGGGACGCCGACCCAGGTCGTGTCGCCGTCGGCGGGAAGGTGGGTGCCCAGCGGGGTGAGGCGGTCGGCCAGGCGTTGCACGGAGGTGCGGCTGGTCAGCCACTGCTCGTCGACGCCGAGCTCGGTGCGGATGGCCTGTTCGGCCCGGAACGGCAGCGTGGTGATGGGCTCCAGCTGCAGGGGGTCGCCCACCACGACGGCGCGGCGGGTTCGCCACAGCGCCCCGACGGCGTTCTGTGGAGTCGCCTGGCCGGCCTCGTCGATGAGCAGCCAGCCCAGCGCCTCCTTGCCCAGGTGGCCGAACAGCCGGGCGTAAGAGGCGAAGGTGGTGGAGACCACGGGCACGACGAAGAACAGGCTCTGCCACGCGGCCAGCGCCGCGTCCTCGGCGATGTCGCGGGGCGCGTCGCCGCTCACGACGTCCATAGCCGCCTGCAGGTTACGGCGCAGCTCGGTGGCCGCGTGCCGCAGGAACGCCTTGTGCAGCGTGAGGGCGGCGAGGAACAGGTCGCTGCGGGCGGTGTTCCACTCCGGGTCCGTCCACAGCGCGGCCGGCTCGCGGCGCTCACGATCGGCCCACCAGGCGGTGTCCGGATAGTGCTTGCCCAGGGCGGCTGCGAACCCGGCAAGCCGGTCGTCGAGGGCGGCGAGCCGGCCTCGGGCGGCGTGCCGGCGGACTCGGCCGCGGCCAGGGCCCGGGCGGCCGCGGTGACCTCCTGGTCGGCGCGGGCCAGTTCCCGGCGCGCGGCCAGCAGGGGTTCGTGGGTGACGTTCGGGGTGGGCACCCCATCGGCCAGCAGGCGCGTCACCGCGGCCAGGTCGCGCTCGGCGTCCGCCACGGCGCGCCGGGCCGTGTCCACCTCACGTTGGGCCGCGTCCAGCCCGGCCTGCGCCGCGTCCAGCTCGCGCCGGGCGGCGTGCACCTCAGTATCCAGCCACTTGTCCTGCCGCGACCAGCGCCCGTTCGCCGCGCCCAAGGTCCGCAGCCACTCCCACCACCCCGGCCGGGACTGCTGGTGCGCGGCGCGGGCCTGCCAGCGCCGGCCAAGCTCGGCCTCCCACGATCGCACGGACCGCTCGGCGTTGGCCCGGCGCCCGCTGACGATCCGCTCGGCCTCGGCCTGGCGCTCGCCGGCGATCCGCTCGGCGGCGTCGCGGCGGCGCCGGGCGACCCGCTCGGCCTCGAGCCGGCGCTCCTGCGCGATGCGCTCGGCCTCCTCCGTCCGCTCGCGCTCGACGCGGACCGCGACGTCGCGCCGCCCGCGGGCGGTCTCGACCCGTTCGGCGGCGGCCGGCACCGCCGCGGCCAGGCGGGCCAGCTCGCGATCGAGCTCGGCCCGCTCCTCGACCGCGCGGTACGCATCGGACCGCTTGGCGCGGATGGCCTCCACCCGGGACTCGGCGGCGCGGAAGTCGGCCACGGCCTCGGACCATGGCCGCTCCGGCGCGGTCTGCTCGTAGGTCTTGAGCACGGACAGCAGCCCGGACCAGGCGTCTTCGTCCTGCTCGTCCGGGGTGTGGTACCAGAACGTGTTGACGAACCGGCCGCGGTTGGCCTTGTTGCCCAGTCGGGCCGCCACCAGCGCCCAGGCCCCGGGCGGTGACGGCGCGGCGCCCGGCGAGGGCGTCCGGGCCTCCGGTTCCGGCGCCAGCAGCGCACCGGCGATCGCGGGAAAGTAGTCCACCGCGGCTGCCTGCTCCCGCCAGAACTCGGCGATCGCGGCGGCGGCCGGGATCTCGTCGGTGACGTTCTGCACCGCGCCGTTGTTCGCCGAGGCGACCACGACCTCGAAGCCGGCCAGGTCCGACCGCCAGACGTTGACGACGCGGTTGTACTGGCCGGTCTTCCACCGCAGCTGCCGGCCGGTGAACGCCTGCCGCGGGTCGGGCAGCGCGGCCAGCCGCCGGGCCCGTTCCGCCACGAGCGCGGCGATGAGGTCGCGCAGCATCGTGGTCTTGCCGGTCCCGGGCGGCCCGTTGACCCCCATGATCCCGGCGCCGGTAAGGCCTAAGTGCCTGTTGGTAAAGGGGTCGGGCAGGTCGCTGACCGTGTTGGTGTCGGCTTGATCAACGTTCGGCGTGTCCTGCGGAGATGGAAGACGGGCCTTTGGTAGCAGAGGAGGTGACTAGCCAAACCCCTTCACCAAAAGCCCGCGGATGTCTTCATATCTGCTCGACGCGCTCGGCGCCAGTACCACCTGTCCCGGTTGTCTGTGTCGTGACCGGGTCCGCCGCTATCCCTCCGACCTGACCGATGCGCAGTGGAAGATCCTGCAACCGCACGCGCGGCAGGTGATGGACCAACTGCGCCGGGCCACCGGCCGCCCGATGGTGCACGACCTGCGCGCGGTGCTCGACGCGGTCGGCTACGTCGTGCGCAACGGTATCGAGTGGCGGGCACTGCCGATGGACTTCCCGCCCTGGGAAGCGGTGTACGCATTCTTCCAGCGCTGGAGCCAGCGCGGTCTGCCACAGCTCCTGGTCGACCGGCTCCGAGCCAGGCTGCGCACCGGCGTCGGACGCGAGGTCCAGCCGACCGCGGCGATCATGGACTCCCAGTCGGTCAAGGCCGCCGATACCGTCGGTGCCACCACCCGCGGCTTCGACAACGGCAAGAAGATCAACGGCCGGAAACGGCACATCGCCGTGGACACCGAAGGCTTCCTCCTCGCCGCCGTCGTCACGGCCGCGAACATCGGCGACCGAGCCGGGGCGAAACTGCTCATCATCACCCTGCTCAACACCTGCACCCGACTGCGGCTGCTCTGGGCGGACGCCGGCTACGACGGCAAGGCCTTCACCGCCTGGGCCCACGCGGTCGCCCGCATCACCGTGCAGGTAGTCAAACGCACCGAAGCGCACGTCTTCACCGTGCTGCCCCGCCGATGGGTCGTGGAACGCAGCCTCGCCTGGCTCCTGCGCTACCGACGTCTGGCCCGTGACTACGAACGCCGTCCCGACCACCACGAAGCCATGGTCTACTGGGCCACCATCTGGATCATGACCAGACGCCTCGCCCGCCGATCCACCGACCCACCCCTACAACGACGATGGGGCCAACCACGCCCACGAGTCAGCCCCACGCCAACACTCACGTAGACCCTTTACCAACAGGCACTAAGCCTCGATCCACCGACCAACGGTGACGTTGTGCGATGAGAGGGTATGAGAAATGCCCTCTGACCTGGAAGGATGGGGGTTCTCTACGCTTCCATGACCCCGGTCGAGAGGGCATCTCGTAGGTGCGATTGTTGCATGCTCGCCGCGCGGTGGACGTGGTGTTCGACGAGGCGAATCTGGTGTCGTGTGCTGGGCTGGTTCCGGTGATGGGC
The DNA here is from genome assembly GCF_039537565.1 of Dactylosporangium darangshiense. Classification (NCBI taxonomy): domain Bacteria; kingdom Bacillati; phylum Actinomycetota; class Actinomycetes; order Micromonosporales; family Micromonosporaceae; genus Dactylosporangium; species Dactylosporangium darangshiense. Next base: position 82,374 of record NZ_BAABAT010000024.1, on the reverse strand, counting down.
CTGGCCGAGCAGGTTGATCTGGCCGGGCTGGTCGGGGCTCGGGTGCGTCCGGACCTGTCCACGGGGTCGAACCCGGGCGGCAAGGCCGCCGCGGTCGTGGCCGGGATGGCTGCGGGCGCGGACAGCATCGACGACCTGGACGTGTTGCGGCACGGCGGGATGGCCACGCTGTTCGCAGGGGTGTACGCGCCCTCGACGCTGGGTTCGTTCCTGCGGTTCTTCACCTGGGGCCACGCCCTGCAGGTGGAGGCCGCGGCCCGGGACCTGCTGACCGCCCTCGCTGTGCGCGCGCCGCTGCTGCCCGACGCGGCGAGGCAGGCGTACGTCGACGTGGATTCGTTGCTGCGGCGGGTCTACGGCCACGCCAAGCAGGGCGCCGGGTTCGGCCACGCCAAGGTCGGCGGCTACAGCGTACGACTGCGTGGCCTGTCCCCGCTGGTCGCCACGATCAGCACCGCCGCGGCGGCGCCGGTGATCGCCGCGACCCGGCTGCGTGGCGGCAACGCAGGCTCCGCCCGCGGCGCGGCATCCCTCGTACGGCAGGCGATCGCCACCGCGCGGGCGTGCGGCGCCACCGGCCGGGTCCTGGTCCGCGCCGACTCGGCGTTCGGCTCCGGCCCGGTGGCCACCGCCTGCCGCAAGGCCGGGGCGAACTTCTCGCTCACCCTGCAGTCCAACCCCAAGCTCCGCGCCGCGATCGCCGGCATCGACGAGCAGGCGTGGACGCCGGTGCGTTACCCCGGTGCCGTGTTCGACGAGGACACCGGATGCTGGATCTCCGAGGCCGAGGTCGCCGAAACGGTCTACACCGCGTTCGAGACCACCCGCCACAAGGTCACCGCCCGCCTCGTCGTTCGCCGGGTCAAGGAACGCAACCCCGCCCCCGAAGGCCAGGAGGCGTTGTTCCCGTTGTGGCGGTATCACACCTTCCTCACCGACACCACCGAGTCCACCGTGGACGCTGATCTGACCCACCGCGGTCACGCCGTCGTCGAGCAGGTCTTCGCCGACCTCATCGACGGACCCCTCGCGCATCTGCCCTCGGGCCGGTTCGCCGCCAACGCCGCCTGGCTGAGTCTGGCCGCGATGAGCCACAACCTGCTGCGCGCCGCCGGCTGCCTGACCAGCCCCCGCTACGCCACCGCCCGGGCCGCCACCATCCGCCGGCAACTGATCACCATCCCGGCCCGGCTGGCCCACCGCGCCCGCCGCCTCATCCTGCACCTGCCCGCCCACTGGCCCTGGCAGCAGCCCTGGCAGACCCTCTTCGACCGAGTCCACGCACCACCCGCCACAGCCTGACCCCGGCCAACCGCCCACCCGGGCCCGACCACCGCCACGGAGGACGCCGGACCGCCCGGCAGGTCCACCACACCCACCGACCACCTCAATCAGCATGCATCGATGCAATACCCGGCGACACGTGCACACCAGGGTCAATCGGTGGATCCAGGCTAAGGCGGTGTTCACCGCCAGCTGCTGGCTCAGCGCCAACGCGTGCTGCGGATCGCTGGGCCAGCGGCCGGCCGGCACCGCGTCCGGGGCCGTCGCCGCGAACACCCGGTCGATCCGGTCACGCACGTCGACCCGCCCGGCGACCGGGATCTCGGCCTCGGAACGCAGATACTCGCGCAGCGCGGTGCCGATGTTCCCCTTCGCGGTCTGCTCGGCCACCAGGGCCAGGTCGCTCACGATGAAGCTGTTGAGGAACTCGTGTCCGCTCACGTTGTCGGCGGTCCGGCGGGCCACGACCTGGCTGCTGATGCGGATCTCCGCGCACGACAGCGCGGCGCCGGTGCCCGCCGCGGCCAGGCACTCGCCGAGGTCGTCGCCGTCGAGCACGCGCGGTGTCCAGTCCAAGCCGTCATCCTGCGACCCCGCCGGCTCGTAGGTGACCACCTCGCGCCACGCCTCGCCGAACGCCATCGAGGCGTCCTGAAACCGCGACACCCAGTCCACTCCGGGCCCTTCGCTCAGCACCCGGCCGGTGGCCCACGCACAGCTGGAGAGGACCTCCGAGCCCAGGACGGCGCACCCGTCCTCGCCGACGACGAACGCGGCGACGGCGCTCTCCCCGCCCGGGCGTTCGTCGTAGCTGTCCGGGTCCGGTTCCAGCACCCGCGAAAGCACGTCGAACACCTCTTCGAGGCGGTAAATCCCCAAGTAGACGACGTGCCGCCACGCCTGGTTCGGCCGCAGCGCCCGCCGGGCCAGCTCGTGGCCCGGCTCCCACGGGAGCGGCTGGCCAGACCGGACGGCGAACACCAGCTGCTCGCGGTCGACCTTCTCCACCTTCTGCGGGCTGAACATCTCCACTGTCTGCCAGAACTCGAGTACCTGCGCTCGTCTCGCGTCCGCCTGTCGCGTCAACCCCGGCTCCGATCAATCAGCCGCTCCCCAACGGCCCCCGATGTTAGCGGGCCGGGCAACCGCCATCGTCGATGGAAACGAGCCCGGCCCGAAACACCCGCTCAGCTGCGGGAGTCGGCGAGCGCCGCGCCGCAGTTCACCGTCGTGCACAGGTACGGCCAGCTTCTCCGGTAGTCCTCGTTCTTCTACGCACGGACCTCCTCGTCGATGGTGCCGATCACGCGGCTCTCCTTCAGAGTGCGGGGTGGGCAAGCAGCGGCGCCGGCGTCCGGGCCGGGCGCCGCCAGCCGGAGCAGCAGGGTCACCTCGTTGAGCCCGGTCACGACGGCCAGGCGGTCCGGCGGCCGGCGAGTCCTCGAGGACCCGCGGGATCGGCCACATCGTCGGCGGGCGGATGGAATGCCGGCCACACCTGGCGCGACTGCCACGGATACAAGCCGGTGAACTCGGCGAACCGGCGGACCAACGCCAGCCTCGGCTTGATCGTGGCCTCCCGCGACAACCATGACCGCTGCTGCCGCCACCAGCCCTCCAGCATGCCGTCGAACACCGCGCGCTCCGGGTTGAGCTGCACAACACCAGCCGGCAGCACCAGGTACACCGCGCCCGAAGCAGTCAAACCCAGCGAAACCATTGCTCTGCAACAGTTTCCGCGCCTTGCGAATGTTGCATCTGATGCAACAATGGTCAATTACAATACTGGCGGAGTGCATGTATCCGAACCAGGGGATGTTCCGCACCGTCCGGTGGCTGTGGGTCACGTCCACGGAGTGGTGTCCGGGGCTGTGCCTGGACCTCTCGCCGGATAGCCTGTACCTCGTGCCCCCGCCTGAGCCAACACGGTCACAGCTCGATGCAGCGCTGAAGTCGGCCGTCGGGAGGCTTCGGCGCGAAGACCAAGATCTTGAACAAACGACGGAGAGGGTTGTCGCTGCCCGACTGATGATCTATCTCGACTCCGAGCTGGGCCGCCTACCGAATCCCGCAGGATTCCGACTTGACATGGAGTACGAGCGCGCCGGGCACGATCCGAAAGCCTTCGCAGGACGAGGTCCCGGTGGGCACTTTCGCCGCAAGATCGTGCCTGACCTGATCTACCATCGTCGGCTGGATGATGATGGTCTCTATGCCAACCATCTCGCCATCGAGGTGAAGACGCGCCCCACTTCTCGGGAGGGTCACGATCTCGCCAAGTTGGCGTTGCTGACCGGGCGCGTACAGTATGCCTTCGTTAGCTTCCGACCGAACCTCTTGCGGCGCCCGAACCCAGAAGACCCTGTTATGCCGCCGCCGGACCGCCATGTTGTGGTACTGCCGCCGACGATCCGTCCGTACACATTCGGCGCATTCCTGCGCCTGCACCTCGACGATGCCTTCGTCGAATGGGTCTAGCTGAATGTAGGTTCTCGTTCTTGTTGTCCCGCTGAACGCCGCTGATTTGGGGCTGCGTCGCGTTTCTCAGCGTTTTGTCCCGACCGTTGTTCTCAGCGATCTGTCCATTTCTTCGGAGCAGAGGCTGGCGCAGTCGATGGGGCCAGGATGGTTGGGCAGGGTTGACGGAAACGCTGCGGTGGGTTGGGTTGATCGTGGCGTTGCCGGTAGCGGTTCGCGGCGTCGCATGACCCAGATCAGGCGGCGTGGCGTCAGAGAGTCGGGCCGGTGTGATTGGCCTTGCGCGGTGTGCCGTCTGGGCGAGGTATGTGCAGGGCGGTGGGCTGACCGCCGAGCTGCGGGCCTTCCGTGAGCAGCTGCGGATGCAGGCCGCCGAACGATCACCCGGCCCCGGCGCACATCGCGTCACCGATTCACCTCGGGTAATGGCGCGCGACCTGTGACGGCGTGCGCTCGTCGAGGCTCGCCGCCTCGACGCTTGGCCACCGGTTCGCCCACCGCCGTCGAAATGATCCGCACGGCTGCCCACATCGAGTCAGTCAACGGTCGTCGGTACCGCAACCTGGTGCGGTACCGACGCCTGAGTGTCGACGATCTGGCAGGTCAGGTGACCCCGATGTCTAGGTGGAAGTGGCCGAGCTTGATCGTGAGCGAGGCGCCGCCGAGGCGGTAAACGAGCAGCGCCAACAGGATGATCACCAAGATGCAGACGACGACCCAGATCAAGGACCATACGAACCCTGGGATCCCGTAGCGACCGACGCGAGCCATTAGGCTCGCCTCCTTGCAGTCAGCGCTGCAGCGCGCACTGCCACGCGTGGGCGTGGCGGCTGTTGGGAATTACGCCCGATGCTAGCGGACGTCTCCATACGGCCTCCTTCATTGAGATGTCTGCGGAATTCCCTATCGAGGCGCGCGTCAAACGAGATGTCTCATGAGACTGGCAGGGCAGCAACCGGCAGGTCACCGGCTCCATCGCGAACACGTCCAGGCTTTGGGTGTCCAGGATGACGTATTCGCCCGGCCGGGTCGCCCGCAGCCGCCCGTACACCCCCTTCGGACGGTCCGCGATCGAGCGGCGCCCCTTCGCGCTGCCCCGCACCGCGTTGGTGCCCTTGGCCAGCCGGGTCAGCTGCCGGTACGCGGTCGCCGGTGACGGCCGGGGAACGACCCCGGCGCCGTACTGCTCGTCCAGCCGGGCGTCGACCAGCTGCAGCAACGCGCTCGTGGTCGGGGTCGACGCCGGGACCAACTCCGCCATCACCACCCGACACGCCTGCTCCCACCGGGGATCCACTGTGGACCCGACGCGCCGGAGTAGCTTCTCATCGATATGTCCCATGGGACAGAACGTGGACATCTCTTTTGAAAATGGGCCATGTTATTTGAGAACCTACACTGAAATTAATCTTCAACGATCCGCCTGATGGCTGCGACCTGCGCCGACCATGCCGCCAACTTGCTGATCTTGACGACGTCGCCTGTGTGTGGGGCCTGGACGATGAGTCCTTGGCCGATGTACATGCCGACGTGGCCGGGGCGTGTCCGAGTGCCTTGGCTTCCGGGGATGAGCACGAGGTCGCCGGCGCGGATGGCGTCGAGTGAGGGAACGGCCGTGCCGGCGTTGACTTGTTCGCCGGTGGTGCGGGGGATGCTGATTCCGGCGGCGCGGTAGGCGCCTTGCATAAGGGACGAGCAGTCGCATTGGTGGGCGGGGATGCCCGAGTGGGCGGCTGTGCAGTCGCCGCCGTAGTGGTATGGGGTGCCGAGCTGCTGCAGGGCCCAGCCGATCGCGGTGACGACGGCGGGTGGGGTGTCGGCGGGGAGGGTGAATCCATCGGGGAGGCCGGGTCCATTGCCGCCGCCGGTGTCGCCGTCGCCGCCGTCGATGGCGCAGGTGAGGTCGGTGACGCCGAGCTGCCCGCCGGGGTCGCCGCCGACGGCGGCGACGACCTGGGAGGCGTCGTCCTCGAACTGCGCGTACCGGTCCGGGTAGCCGGAACGCTGGACTGCTTGCGCGGCCTGGGCGATGGGCAGCTGGTCCCAGCTTGGGACCGTGACGAGTTTGTCGTAGAACCTGCTGGCGGCATAGCGGGGGTCGAGGAGTTGCTCGGCCGTGCCCCACCCTTGGCTGGGGCGTTGCTGGAAGAGACCGACGGAGTCGTGGTCGGTGGGGTTCGGGGTGTTGCGCAGCGACGATTCCGTCATCGCGGTGGCGACGGCGATGACCTTGCCGCGGGTGGTGATGGCGTGGGCGGCGCCGACGGCGACGATCGTCGCGGCGTTGCCGACCTGCTCTGCGTCCCACCGCCCGACCTGCCGCCCGCCGGCGGGGCCGTCCGAGGTCGTCGGGTCGCCGGACGTGGTGGTGTCGCCGATGGTCGTGGCGCAGGCGTAGGCGGTGTCGGGGGTGAGGATCGCGGCCAGGGCGCCACAGCCGATGACGACGGCAGCGACGGCCCCGAGCGTGACGATGATCCATCGGCTGCTGGTGCGGCGGCTCATGCCGGGGCTCCGGGTTGGACGTCGTCGACGAGCCAGCGGCCGCCGGTACGGATGACGGTGACCTGGACGGTGCCGCCGCGCACGGAGACGACGAGGACCGCGCTGTCCGGGGTGGCGGTGAGCACCACTGCATCCGACGGACCGGCCGCGGTCGCGGTTGCCGACGACCCGGCCGGGACGCGGGCTGGGTCGACGGTGGCCAGGAGGGCGGCGTAGCGGGGTGTCGCCGCGGGGGTGACGGCGGCGAGCCAGGTGGGCGGATCGAGGTTCGGGCGGGCCCAGAGGGCGACGAATCGGACGGCCGCAATCGTCGCGGCCGGGTCGGCCGAGGCTGGGACCGCCGCGATCGTGTGGGTGGTCTGTGCCGGGTTTCCGGTTGCCGGTCGGCTGGTCGTTGATGGGTTGCCGGTGTGGGTGGTGGGGCTGCTGCAGCCGGCCGTGCCGGTGATCAGCAGCGCGAGGAGCGTGGCGATACGGGTGCGGATCATGGCGCCTCGTCGGGTGCGGGTGGCGGCGGCCAGCCGTCGACCGCCTTGTCGAGCAGCCGGCCGAGGTGGTGGACGGTGCGCCGCAGGTCGGCGAGGGCGGCGGTGCGCTGCTCCGGGACGGCGGCGACCGCTCGGCGGGCTTGGCGGGTGATCTCAGCGGCGTGCCGGTCGAGCCAGTCAACAGCGCTGTGGTGGTCCGCGGCGCCGGTGGCCGGGCCGGTGTGTGGCGCTCGCCGGTCGGTGCCGTGGCGGGCGTTCGGCGTTCGCGGAGCGGTGGCCGCAGGCATTAGGCGTCCAGGTCCGGTGCCTGCGCGGCGCGGGCACGGTCCTGTTCGTAGGACTCTTCGAGCTCCCGTTCCTCGGCGGCGATCTGCTCGATGAGGCCGCGCTCACGCTCTGCGCGGAGTTCTTCCTCGTTCATGGCGTTCTCCTTCGGTCCGGTCTGGTCTGCCTTCTGCCGGGCTTCGTCGCGGGCGTTGCGGTAGGTTTCGATCCGGTCGTGGGTCCACGTCGCGGTCGCTCGGATGTCGCGGTTGGCGATACGGGCCTCCTGCACGAGTGCGGCCCAGGTGGTCTCGCTGGTGACCGGTGCTGGCCTGGTCATGTCTCGTCACCGCCAGCGGATGGCGTGCCATCCGCGCCCTGCGATCCGGCCGGGGTGGGGCTGAAGGCGGGCAGCGGGCGGGACCGGCCGTCGGCTTCGGCGGTGTCGAGGGCGGCGTCACGCCAGCTGGGCCGCCACTGCAGGTCGATGCGGCGGGGGTGGTGATCGCCGTTGCGGCACCGTGTCGGTTCATCCCAGTCGCGGATGCGGGCGCGGGTGCGGGCGAACGCTTCGAGCCAGCGCAGCGGGGCGTCACCGGCGGCGCGCGGATCGTAGGCGCCGTGCCAGGCAGCGGCGAGGGCGGCGAGTTCGTCGACGAGGGCTGGGTGCTGGTGCCAGCAGGCCGGGAGTTCCTCGGTGAGTTCGTAGCGGGCGACGAGCCAGCCGACCCAATCGATGAGCCAGACCCACAAGGTGGCGGCGGTGGACCGGTCGAGGCGATGCCAGCGCAGGTCGGCCGGCGCGCCGGAACGATTGGCGGGCCCGCCAGCCGCGCGGATCTCGTCACGGAGCCGGAAGTGGTCCTCGGCGAGGGCTGCGACGGTGTCGTGGAGTTCGGCAAGGCCGTCAGTGAGCAGCGCGATCGTTTCCAACGCGTCGCCAGACTCCCCGATGATGGTGGTGGGGTCGTTCGGTGTTCCGCGCGGGTCGGCGGGCTGCGTCGCCTCGACGGGGTCGGGCTGGTGCGGTGGTGTGCTCATGCTGCGGCTGCCTTGGCGATTCGGGCCTGGAAACGGTCGCGGTCGGCAGTGCGCTCGGCGGCGTCGCGTCGCTCGTACCAGGCCGGCACGGCGATTTCGATCGGGGGGAGGTTGCCGACGAGGGCGAGCGCGCGGCCTTCCGGCAAGGTGCGCAGGTCGGCGAGGTCGATGAGGTGTTCGCGGCGGACGCTTTCGGACACCGAGGCGCGGCCGCCGCCCCACGAGTGCGAGGAGGAGACTTCTTGGACCTGCCCGGCGAGCGCTTGGGCGTCGCGGAGACCCTGCACGTCGGAGGATCCGCCGATGAGCAGCCGGGCGTTCGCGGACGCGTCGATGGCCCGGCCGGCCTTGTCGCCCCAGCGTTCAAGAAGCTGCTGAGTGTTCTGGCAGTAGACGTCGACGGCAATGCCGGAACCGCCGCCCTCGGTCATCAGCGACGGCAGCGAGCCGAGCGGGGCGACGTTGGCGATCTCGTCGCCAACGAAGTACAGGCACGGTTCGATTCGCCCGCCAGGGGCAGTGAGCGCGATCCGTTTCGCCTGGTAGAGCAGGTCTTCGATGACGGCGGTGAGGAGCGGCGCGATGAGGGCCTGGGCGTCGCGGGTGCCGACCAGGTAGAGGGTGCCGGACTGGGCGAGCCAGTCGACCGGGTTGAACTGCTGCCCCCGCGGCGGCGAGCACGCGGCCAATACCCGGGGGTCGTTGAAAGCGTCGAGCGCGCCGGATACGACGGATTGGATGGTGTCGCGGGCGCGGCCGGTGGTTTCGCGGTGCCGGGCGAGGCGGTCGGCCCAGCTGTGCACGCCGTGGTGGCGCAGCATCCGTTCCGGCCGGGCGTTGGAGGGGTTCTGGCTCCAGGCGAGGACGTCGACCATCGTGGCGTGCTCGTCGAGCGCGGCGGCGCGCAGGAAGCCGCGGATGAGGCTGGCGGCCTGGTCCTGGAAGTATTTACCGTTCTCGACGTTGTCGGCGCCGACCCCGGACCCGGACGCGAAGCCCTGCGCGCGCAGCATCGCGACGATGGGATCATCGGCGCCTTCGATCGGCGACCACCGCATCCTCGGTACACCCGGGATTTCGCCCTGTGGTTCGAAGATGTGCGTGGGGCCGATCCGGGCCCGGTGCTCGAAGGTGACGCTGGCGACGTCGAGTCGGGTGCTGGTGGAGATGACCGCGCCGCGGGCGTCGAGCACGCGCGGGATTACATAGCGGGTGGTCTTGTTCCCGAACCGGGCGACCGCCGTGGCCAGCAGCGTGTATTCGTTGGCGAGGTAGAGCGGGTCGCCGGTGACGGCGTCGTGGCCGAGAAGCCGGCCGACTTCGTGTGGGTCGCCGCGCCGGGCGTTCTTCGCCGCGATGGCCTGCAGGGTGTCCCGATCGCGTATGGTCAGGCCGGGCCGGACGATGTCGGCCCGGCCGAGCACCGCCTCGGCGGACAGCAGCTTGTTTGCGTCGTCGTGACGGGCGAACCCGGCGCGGCGCCGGTGCCGCAGCGCCAGCCAGACCGCGCCGGCCTCGCTGGCCAGATGGTGCATGAGCAGCAGCGTCCACAGTGGATACAGCAGCCACAGTGGTGGCTGGTCAATGCGGGCCTCGGCAGGCCAAGCGTCGGACGGATGGTGCAGGTGCCCGGCGAGGCGCAGCGCGATCCCGAGCGCGTCGCCTGGGGTGCTGTCGGGCCAAGTTGCGTGGGTGAGGAGTCCGCCGAGTTGCCCGGCGAGCCACAGTGTCCACATGAGGGTGGCGGTGACGACGGCGAGGAAGGCGATCATCGCGACCCGCACGATGAGGTCGGCTCGGGGTAGCCCCTGGCGGGGCATGCCGTGGCCGGGCGCGGACAGCGGTGGGCGGCGCATCACTCGGCCCGCCTGCTGGTGACGGCCACACTTGCGCCGGCGTCGGCACCAACGGCGGCTGAGCGGGTGGTGGTGGCTGGTCGGGCGACGTGGCCGGTGAACGCGGCTTCGATGCGGGACTCGGCGTCGCTGGCGTGCTCATCGGTGTCGGGGAGGGCCTCCATCTGGCTGTCGGTGTGGACCATGGCCTTCTCGATGGAGGACAGCTGGTGGCGCACGACGTACGAGCGGGTACCGATCTTCCACAGGGCGACGCCTTGGCGGAACAGGGGCAGCAGGTTGGTTTCGGTGTCCGTGGCGCCGAGGAACTCGCGCGCCGCTTCGAGGGAGCCTGGCTCCTGGCCGTACGAAATCCGCACGCCGGAGTCTTCGATGAGGCCCCGGGCGATGCGGACGGCTTCGCTATCGCCGTCGCCGATCGCGGCCAGGTCGGAGAAGCGGTGGAAGCCAAGCGCGTTGCCGATGCCGAGCGCCCGGGCGAGTTTGAGCTGTTCCCGCATCCTGCGGATGAGCGGCAGGTGCCGGGCGATGAGCGCGAACTCGTCGTAGATGCACAGCCGGGCGCCGGCGTCGGGCCGCGACAGTTCGGCTTCCAGCCAGGACTGGGCGCAGGTCGTCGCCATGGCGGTGAGCTGGTCGGAGGTGCGGATGTCGGCCAGGTCGAGCACCGCGCCGGGCTGATTGAAGTCGAGCCGGGCGAAGGTGGTGGTGTCGTCGCCGTCGAACGTGCCGCCGAGCGCCCCACGGATCAATCGCTCGAGGGCGAGCCGGACCCGGCGGGAGTCGGCGATGAACGTGTCGAGCGGATAGGCGAGGTCGCGCAGGCGGTGCTGCCAGCGGACCGGTTCGCCCATCGCCGCCAGGACCAACGACAGGGTGGGGGTGCCCTGCCGGTCGGGGCCGGTGCCGTCGTCGGCGCGGACGACGGCGTCGACGGCGTATTCGACGAGGGAGCGTTCCGCCTCGCTCAGCGGCCCGCCGAGCTGGATCTCCAGCAGCCCTTCCAGCAGGAGCAGCCGGCGGCTGCGCTGGACCTGCAGCCACTGCGGTACCGGCATGCCCGGGTCGCGGCGGATCCCGGCGAGGGGGTTCATGACGACGCCGCGGCCGGGCCCGATCCGCAGCGGGGTGATCCCGCACAGCCGCGCAAGGGCGCTGTATTCGGAGCGGATGTCGGTGACGTAGAACCGCTGCCCGAACGGCACCCCCCGGAAGGCCAGGGTCTTCAACAATGACGACTTCGCGGTGCCGATCCGGCCGGTGACGACCATGTTCGGCGCCGTCAGCAGCTTCGCCCGGTAGAGCTCGTGCAGGCTGAAGGTGAACCCGCTGCGGGAGTAGACCTCGGTGCCGACGAGCGGGCCGTCGACGGGCAGGCCGCCGTCGGTGACGAACGGGAACACGCTGCACAGCTGGGCTGATGTGCTGACCAGCGGCGGCAGCCGCAGCAGCCACCCGACCCTGCCTGCCGCCGGCCCGTATCCGCCGCGCCGCCCGACTGGCGGCGGGCCGGTGAGTTTGGCCTCCTGCGCGGCGAGCGCGGCCTGTTCGCGGCGGGCCGCCTCCAGCGCGCGGGCGGCGTCGCGGGCCTGGGTCTGGGTGGTGATGAGCTCGCGGAGTGACCCTTCGCGGCGTGGCCGCGGCGTCGGGGGGCGGCGGTGGCGGGTCATGCCGACCATCCGCGCAGCGGCTTGAGGCCGCGGCCGAGCGGCAGCGCCCCGGCGGCGAACGCCTGGTCTTGCTCGCCGTACAACACGACGGCTTCGCAGCCGGCGCGGGACAGGACGCGTTTGGCGGCGCGGGTGTGCCGATCGAGCTCGTCGGGGGTGTCCGTGGTGACGGTGACCAGTAGCTGGTAGCGGTAGCGGACGTGTCCGGCGGCTTGTTCGCGGTCGATCTGGCGCACTGCCTTGGCCTCTTCGTCTTCGCGGGCGGTCCGCACGAGGCGCAGTTTGCGTTTGGTGACCTCGTCGCCGGCGGTGGCGACCTGGTCGCGGCGGGCGGCGAGCTGCGCGAGCGCGGCCGGGACAGGCTGGGCGGTGAGGGTGACGGTGCGCCGGCCGGTGGCCCGGGTGTAGAGCGGGGTGAGCCAGGTCCCGCCGACCGGCTGCCGCGGCATCTGCGCCACCCACAGCGTGCGGGATAGCCCGGAGTCGTGCCGGTAGGTGTCCCAGCCGAGCGTCTCCACGGCGGTCGGCCCGGCCAGTCGTGGTTCGACGCCTGGCTCGACGCCACCGGCCTTGCCCGCCGCGGCCGGGTCAGCGGTCGGTGTGGGGGCGGCGAGGCCGCCGCGCAGGTCGACGGCTTCCTGGTCGGCTGGATCCCAGGCGGTGCGCAGCACCGCCGCGTACCGGCGCAGGCTGAGCCAGCCGTGGGTGGTGACGCCGGCCTCGGCAACGGTGGCGGCGATTCCGGCGAGCCGCTCGAGGATCACCACCCCGATCGCGGTGTCGGTGCCGCCGGCCGCGGCGATCTCCCCGGACAGCCGGGCGATGTCGAACACGACGACGAGGAACGTGTCGTGGCGTTGCCCGGACGGGGCTGCGGTTGCAGTGAGCTCAGCGAGGGAGCGGTAGGCGACGCTTTCGGTTTCCACTGCCCGGGTGGCGAGGTACCGCTGGGCGCGGTTGCCGGTGTCCGGCACGGTGCGGGTCGTCAGCGACCACCGCACCAGCCCCGAGTCGGCGTACTCGGACCCGAGGATGTTCAGCGCCTGGGCCCAGTCGGTCAGGCGGCGGGTCTGCTCGTCGGGGTCGGCGAGGACGAAGTTGTGGCCGGTGCACGCCAGCGCGGCGGTGACGGTCCGCTCGGTGCGGTGGTGCAGCAGCCCGACCTGCGTCACGCCGTCAGCGGCAACCGCAGTCAGCCACCGGTACCCGGCCGCCGCGCCGGGCAGGTCGAGCAGGTCGCCACCGTTGGCGGCGAACACGGCCCCGCGGTAGCGGTCCTGCCGGGTCGCCCGCTGCACCAACGCGCCGGCGACGACGGGCAGCCACTCGGTGATCCGGCGGCCTTTCAGCCGCAGCAACGCCAGGACGATGAGCAGCACCGCCGCGACGAACATGGCGGCCGCGAGCCAGGTACGGCCGGCGGCGATCAGGTTGACACCGATCATCGCGCAGATCAGGCCGACAACCACGCCGCCGATCTGCGACCAGGTGAACCCGAGCACCGCCCCGCGGGTGCTGCGAGGTGGAAATGTGAACCGGACTGACATCGATCCCCCGTCATCTCGAAAATGGGCGGACAGCTACGCGCGTGGCGCCCGGCCTATACGGCGACCACCGCGGCCTCCGCCGCCGTGCCGCCCGCGGCGCCCCCGCCACCACCGGCCGGGACTGGGCCGCCGCCGGACGGCGCGCCACCCGTGGGGCCGGGGCCGGAATCGGGTGGTTCGGGTGGCTGACCGCCGCTGCCGGCGTCCGGCCCATCGCCCAGATCGGAGGGCGGCCCGCCAGCCGGGCCGAGGCCCACCGAGTCCGGACCGGGCTGCGCGCCGTCCGCCGCCCCGCCCTCGGTCCCCTGGGTCGCGCCGCTCCCATCGCCGACCTCGCCGGCCGGGCTGATGCCGGTCGGGACGGCACCATCGCCCTGGGCCGAGTCCGCGACCGCGTCCGGGCGCACGGGCAGCGCGCCGCTCGCGCCGGTCTGCCCCGGTGGCGTCAGCTCACCGGAGCCGACGTCGTGGCGGGCACTATCGGCGGCCGCCTCGACATCGGCGGCCTCGCCGGCGTTCGGCTCGCCGACCGACGTTTCGTCGCCCGGCTCGCCGCCAGCGGCGGCGCCGTCGGCCGGACCGCCGGGCTGGCTCGGATCACCGGGGCGACCGCCGTCCTGCCCGGTCTCCACCGCCTGCGCCGCCTCGTCGACCAGGCCCGGTTCGAGACCGGTCGCCTGCGCCGCACCATCGGTGAGGTCGGTACCGTCGCCCTGGCCGGTGTGCTGCTCCGGGCCCTCCGCGGAACCCTCGCCGGTCTCATCCGCGGGCTCGCCGCCGTCGTCGGGTTCGGCGGGCATGTCGGCGACGTTGGCGTCCATGATCTCCGCGGCATCACCGCCCCCGCCTTGCCCGGCACGGCCGCCAAGGTGGCGCATCGCGGCGTCTGCGCCCAGGCTGGCCAGGTCACCGATACCGGCTGCGGCGGCGCCGACCAGGGCCCGGCTGTTGACGTCCGACAGGTACGCGTCAAAGATCGACATCAGGCGGAGCATCACGCCCGGGCACAGCACCATCAGCCAGATCAGCAGCAGCGCCTGGAGCATGGTGGTCAGGTCGTTGGACCCGTACGCGGCGCGGCTGCCGTAGATCCACAGCAGCACGATGAAGAACTTGGACGCGGCGAGCGCGTTGACGGTCCAAAACCAGGTGCGGGCCCAGGGCCGGGTCTCGTGCATCACCTGTCCGGACATGGCCATGGCACCGAACAGGGCCGCGCCGGTGGTCAGCAGGCCTCGGAACAGCATGATGATGAACAGCAGGACTAGGCCGAGCAGCGCGAACAGGGCGACGAGGAGTACGAGCGCCCCGGAGCCGGCCTGTCCGGCCGGTCCGGACAGGTTGGTCAGCGCGGTCAGCCACAGCGACGCGTCCCAGCCGGCGGCGGCGTTGTGGTCGATGAGGGCGTTCGTGGCCTCGTCCCACGCCGAGGCGATCATCCAGGCGATCCCGCCGGCGAACGTGATGCCCAGGATTGCCCGTACCAGGCCGCCGAGGGTGGCGACTGGGCTCGGGCCGCCCTGCACCCGCAGCCCGTTGATGATCGTCGACCAGCCGAAGTAGAGGAAGACGAGGACCAGCAGGATCCCGGCGGCGGCGTTGTAACTGAAGAAGAACGCGTCGTCCGGATCGCCGATGCTCGACTTGGTCAGCACCAGCTTCGCCAGCTGCGACAGCATGAACCCGACGGCTTGGACGAAGAAGTCGGTGAGGCCCTGGATGCCGGTGCGGATCCCGGCCGCGACGGCGTCTTTGAGCGCTTTCTCGATGCGGCACTGCTGGTCCAGCGGATCGCAGGAATCGCTGATCCCGCCGATGATCTTCGGTGGGCGTAGCGTCTGCACCAGCGCGGGCGCGACGGCGACGCACCGGTCATGCAGTGCGTTCCACGCGGCGGCGTCAGCGGGGTGGTCGACGGCGCGCGCGGTGAACAGGTCGCAGTGCACCAGGTCCGTCGATGCAGCGGTGCCGGCCGAGACGTCGGCGAGGACCGACGGGGTGCCGTCCGCGGGGCGTGTCTCGACGCTGAGCGTGACGGCCTGGCAGATGGCGGTCTCGTCGGCGGTGCGGGTCAGGCTGCAACCGGTCAGCCAGTGCGACGGCGACCCGTCGGGTGGTGTCGGCGTGTAGTGGATCCAGCGCAGGCACCACCGTTGCTGGGCGTCCGGCGCGGCCTGCCCGGCGCAGTCCGTCGTGTCCGGCGCCTGTCCTGGCGCGGACGGTGCCACGGTCGGCGAGCTCGTCGGGGCGGCCGGGTCGGCGGCGGCCGGGTCGGGGCTGAGCACTCCGAGCAGCACTGTGGCTGCCAGGACGGCACCGCATAGCACCGCCAGCGCCCGGGCCGGCCCACGCCAGCCCGCCGCTGCGCGCGGACCCGTAACCGACCAGACCGGTCGCAGACCAGTGCGGTCCGGTCTGGCCGGGCGGCGGGCACGGCGGCGGGGCCGCTGGGCAGCGGCATCGGTGTCGGGCGGCGTTGCCGGCTGTGCAGGCGGACGACGGCCCGCCCGGGCAGTAGCGGGGCGGCTGTGGCGATTGGATGCGGGCGAGCGGGGGATGGTCATGTCGAGGGCACCCAGCTGTCCGGGCCGAAGACCTTCGCCAGGAGTTGACCGTCGCGCCGCGCGGCGGCGTCGGAGGCGCCCGGCGGGACCGGCACCGGAGCGGTGATGGCTGCGATCCGCCAGCCGCTGGCGGTGAGCTGCATGGTGGCGTCGTGGACCAGCCACCCGGCCGCCAGCGTTGGACCCGACCCGTCAGCGGTGCTGGGGTTGCCGGTCGGGCTCGGCGCGAGCGTGGCGCCCGGTGTGGTCGCCGCCGGCGTCCCGGTCGTGGTGCGGGCGCTCGGGCTGCCCGCCGTCGGGTTAGCTGCGCCGCCTTGGTCGGCGCTGGTGCCGAGCAGGACCAGGACGTAGGTCTGGACGTCGACCTTGACGCCGACGGGCAGGGTCGTGGTGTCGGTGGCGTGCGCGGCCCAGACCCGCACGGTGGTGCTCTGCTGGATGGTGGCCGCGTCGCGGGGCACGGCCGGGACGAGCTGCTCGGCGAGGCCGGCCGCGTCGGCGGTGCACAGCCGCCCGGCGAGCGCGATGGCCTGCCGGTGCTCGAGCGTCCCGGCGGCGGTCAGGAGGGTCTCGAACCGGGCCGCGGCATCGCCCGCGCCGCGGGCGGTGGCCGGGTAGCCGACCGGCACCCCATCAACGAGTCGTACCCCGCCACCGGCGCCCGGCCCGCCCGAGTTGCTCGCCGCGCCGCTGTCGGCAGGCAGCAGCCACCGGTCGGTGGCGGCACCCACCGCGAGCAGGAGCACGACCAGCAGCAGCGCGGCGCCGACGCGGCGGCCGGCAGATGGGCTGGCGTGGGCGGGCTTGTAGCTGGCCGGCTTCACGCCGCAGCCTTGATCAGCCAGGCGATGACGCTGGTGGCGGACCCGACGATGAGGGCGACCAGACCGGCCTTCCACATCATCGACTTGCCACGGTCGGAGATGATGTGCGAGCCGAAGATGGGGCCGACGCTGAACGCGATCGCTCCGGCCGCGATGCCGCAGACCGCGGCGACGATGCCCAGGAACAGGGTGGCGTTGGCCAGCTGGTAGAACAGGTCGCTCTTGGGCACGGCGGTCGGGTCGGGATGGACCTTGGACCAGTCGAACCCGCCGTCCGGGTTGGCGCCGCCGGTCGGGTCCGGGGTCGGGGCGAGCAACAACCGTGGACCGGTGATCGGCACCGCTGCCGCGATCCACGCCCCCGCGTTGGACAACATCAGCTCGGCCTCCTTTGCGACTCGGGCGGCGCCGCCTGGTTGGCCGTGGTGGCGGCCTCCATGGCGGCGCCGGTGGTGGTGGGACGCCGGGCCAGGCAGGCCGCGGCGAGTTCGAGCAGCGCTCGGCGGGTGGCGCGGCGGGTCCGGCGCAGGTCGATGGGTTCGGCCCGGGCCAGGTGCGGGTCGTAGGGCACCTGCACGAGCGCGCCGACGCGCCCGGCGGTCTGCCGGCACAGGGCCCGCGCGTCGCTGGGCGGGCTCGGGGCGGTCGCGACCACCGCGACGACGGTGCGGTCCGCGATGCGGTCCAGACCGGCTGCGCGCAGCTGGGTGAGCAGGTGTTGGGTGTGTCGGATGCTGTCCACGCCAGCGCGGGCCACCAAGATCGGTACGTTCACGCCAGCCAGGTACTCCCAGGCCGGCCGTACGTCGGCGACCGGCAGATCCAGCAGCGTCGCGGCGAACAGCGGCCGGAGTCGTTCCACAGCGGTGGTCGTCTCGCGCAGCACCGGCGGACGGCGTGCGGCGGTCCGGGACGGTTCGGCGACCAGCGCACGCAGCCCGGTCGGGCTCGACCGGGTGCAGCCGAGCACGGTGTCCGCGTCGGCGTGGCTGGCAGGGTGTGGCTGGCCGTTGGCGGCGGCCAGGGCGACGACGGCGTCCCAGACGGTGCGGTCACCGTCGTGCACCCGTTCGGTCAGGCCGCCCCAGCTGCGGCAGGTCGCGTCGACGGCTAGGACCAGGCCCGCGGTGGCGCTGGCCAAGACGCCGCCGAGCGCGGCGACGAGGGTGGAGCGGCCGACGCCGCCGTCGGCCGAGGAGACGCCCAGCAACGTCCCGCCGGGCGGCAGCTGCGCGGCGGCCTGCCACAGTCGGTCGATCGTTGGCCCGCCGCCGAACTCGCGGGGCACCATCGGCTGCGCCGCGGCAACGGCGGCGATCGGCAGCGCGACCGGCCTGGCGTCGGCGATGCTCGGGTTGGCGTGGACGGGGGCGGCGGCTGGCGGGACGGCGGTCGCGCGCCGTCCCGCCAGCACGGCGCCCGGCTGCCGTGGCCTGCCGGCGCCGGAGGACGACCGGGCTGCGGCGGTCCGGGCGGTTGCGCGGGGGGCGACGACATCGGGCACCGGTTTCTCCTTGTTGGGTAGCAACGTCACCTGGGATCGGGCCCGTGGTGGGCGTCGACCGGGGACGCGCGGGCGGTCCGGCTGCCCAGGTGTGAGGCCGCGGCGAACGGGGGTGGGTGGTACGCCGCGGCCGCACGGTGGGCGCCGACCTGCCCGGGGCGGTGTCAGCAGGGCGCGCCGGTCAACGGCCGGTGCGGGCCGCCGGGGAGGCACGGCCCGCACCGGCGCGGTCGCTCCGGCCGATCGGCGGCGCGAAGCGGCGCGGGACGACCCGTCACGGAACGGGCCGCCGTGGCGTCGCGCCGGTTCGGCCGCGAACCCCCGTAGCAACCGCGTGGCTGCTGCGACACGGACGAACGCGCGACGATCACAGTTCGACCCTGCCCGCCGGCGACCGTGCCGGGAACGGGCCAAGGGGTGCCGTGCCGTGCCACGTCCACTGTTGACGGTCGCCAGTGGACAGTCTCCGAACGGCGGCGAGGCCGGCACTCCCGGATGCATCGGGTGTGCCGGCCTCGCCGGTGTCGATGTGCTGTTGCCCGCCGTTGCGTCCCCGGCATCGCCCAACGAATGCGCTCGCCGGTCGGGTCCGCGGTGATACCGGGCGCGGCTGATGGTCGGGTTGCACAGGGCCGCCGGGCCGAGTGGCGGACCGCCGTCGGCCTGGGCGCCGGTGGTGCCGGTGTGCGTTAGCCAGTCACTGGGGCATGCGTCTGCCCCGGCGTCGGTACCGGCGCTGCTGACGTGGTACCGCCGCCAGACGGCGCAACGGTCGGGTTCGTGGTCGGCGTACCAGTCGGCCCGGTCGTGGGCGGCGCGCTGCTGGGTCCGCTGGTCGGGCCAGTGCTCGGGCTGGCGCTGAGTGAGGCGGTCGGGCTGCTGCTCGGCGGCGCCGAGCTCGGCTTGCCGGTGGTCGCCGATGGGGTCGGGTTGCCGCCCGGCGCGGCGCAGGTAGCCACGGCGACGTTGATGGTGGCGGCTTCGGTGCCGCTGCCCGCTTTGATGGTGACCCGCATGGCGATGATCGTGACGGAACCGTTGCTGTTGCGGATCTTCACGCCGTGTTCGACGGTGCCTTTCTTGCCCAGCGATCCGGCTGCGGTGCCGGTGACGCTGGAAGTTGCTTCGCCGTTCGTGCACGACGCCGACGCCGAGGACGCCGAGACCAGCCCACCGAAGGCGGTGAAGCCGCTCACGGTCGCGGTGGCCTTCCCGCCGCCGGCGCGAACGGTCGCGGCGCTGACGGTGACGGTGCCGTCGGAGGAGTGCGCGCCACCGCTGGCGGTACGGGTGCTGCCGTCGGTCGAGGTGACCGACGGGGTGGCGCCGATCGGTGCGGCGCCGCTGGCCGAGATGCCGTAGGCGGCGTCGTGGTAAGTGGCGGCGGCGCCGGCGGAGCTGGCCCACAGGGCGAGTCCGAGCGAGCCGCCGGCTGCGACGACGCCGAGCGCGGCGAGACGGCGAACGGTTCTGGTCTGCACGAGCAGCAACTCCTCGAGGTGAAGGGACGTCCCGTATCCGGGCCGGTTGGACCGGTCGGATGGGGCTGGTTGGAGCGGCCGGCGCGTTGCCGGAGTACGCGGGCGCGAGCAAGGGCGCCGTATGGGGTTAGGGGTCGATACGCACGAGGGTGCCCAGCGGCACGCTCGTCAGGGCGGCCAGCGCTGGCGATGGGATGCGCAGGCAGCCGTTGCTGACCGCATGGCCGAAGACGGTGTGGTCGGGCCAGGTGTGCAGGGCCGTAGTCGCGGGCCCGCCGTGGTAGCTGGCCAGGACGGCGCTGTGGGTGCCCAGGGCCAGGATCACCGGCGAAAACGTCTGCGCCGGGTCGTGGATCTGGGCGAGCAGGAACGTCCGGCCGGTCGGTGTTGGTGTCCTCGCCGCGCCGACTGCGATCGTCCACCGGCCGACCGGCACGCCGTCGCGGATCAGAGTCACCGACCTGGTGTGGACGCTGGCGCGGATCTCGTACGGAGTACGGGCGACGTCGACCGCTGTGGCGTCGAGCCACCCGGCGGCGCCGTTGGGCCGATTCGGCAGCAGCACGCGCACCCAGCCTGGTTGCCGGTCAGTAACCGGCAACCAGGTCGTGCTGCCCGCCTGGGTGGTGGGAAGCCGCGCGAAGGGGGTTCCGCCCGGCGTGTCGAAGACCGCGACGGGGGTCCGGTTGTGCACGACGGCGCCGTCGGTCCCGGCTGCCCGGTCGGTGTCGACCGGCGTACCCGGGATGGTGGTGTCGGTCGTAGCCTCGGGCAGCCGGGCCAAGTCCGCCGCGGTGACGTGCGGCACCGAATTCGGCGCCGTGACGGGCACGGCCGCCAGCCCGGACGGTTCCTCGGCGTGGCCGCTGCCCGCGGGCGGTGGCGGCATGGCCGAGGAACGCGCCGGTGGTGCCGGGCGATGCTCCGTGAGGATCACCCCGGCGGTGAGCAGGGCGGCCACGACAGCGACGACGGCGGCGGTGGGCCACACGGTGTGTCTGGCCCGGCGCCCGGTGGCGCGCTGCGGTACCGGCCGCAGATGCTGGCCGGGCTCGCCGGCCGGTGCGGCGCGGTGCCGTTCGAAGTCGCTGTCGTGCCGGGTCATGAGACCAGCGCGGTGAGGTAGTTCGGGCCGGGCGTGCCGAGGCCGGTGACGTGGTCGTAGCCGGGCCCGGTCCGCAGGCTCTGCGGTGCGCCGTCGAGGTCGATGAGGTAGTCCCCGGTCGGCAGGCTGGTACTGATCCCGGGGGTCCAGATCCCGGCGTCAACGTGGCCGACGTCGGTCGTGGCGCCGGTGCCGGCCTTGGCGTACAGGATCGGGGCGGCCAGGCCGATGTCCGCGCCGCCACCGGCGCGGCCCTGCGCGACCGCCGCGAGGGAGGCCAGGATCGGGGTGGCGAGGGAGGTGCCGCCGATCGGGCTGGTCCGGTACTGCCCGCCCGAGCTCCAGCCGATCAGGAACCCGGTGTACGGGTCGGCGAGGCCGGCGATGTCCGGTACGGAGCGGCGGGTGCCGGGCAGGTTCGCCTGCCAGGACGGTTTGTCGAAGTAGCTGGACGCGCCGCCGCCAGCGCCGCCGACCAGGGGCGGGCTGAGCCGCTGCCAGGTGCCGCCCTGCAGCCGGCTCGCGGCGGACTCCCATCCTGTCTGGAAGACCGGCTTGTTGTTCGCGCCGACCCCGGTCGAGGTGCCGCCGACGGCGGTTACCCACGGGCTCGACGCGGGGAACAGCACGCTCCGGCCGGCGGCGCCGTCGACGCCGCTGTTGTCGCCGGTGTCGCCGGACGCGGCGTAGGCACCGACGCCGAGGATCGCGGCGCGGGCCAGGATCGCGTTGTCGGCCTGCAGGAGGTTCTGGTTGTCGGGCTCGCCGACAATCCCCCACGACGCCGAGATGATCGTCGTGTCGATGCTGGGGTCGGCGATCACGTTGGCGACGGTCGTGTCGAGCTTGGTGCAGTCCGGCGCGGCGACGTAAACGATCCGCGCGTCCGGGGCGATGGTGTGCGCGGCCTGCACGTCGAGCGCCTCCTCGACGTTCCAGTTCGCCACATCGCAACCCTCGACAGTGGACGTCGGCGCGTAACTCTTGACCGCGAATCGGTCCGCGGGCAACTGCGGGACGCCGTTCGTGGCGAAGGTCCGGTTCGCGTCGGCGAGGATCGAACTCTGGTGGTAGGCGCCGACGATCACGATCGTCTGCCCGGCCCCGCGGTCGCCAGACCCGAGGCCGTAGATGCCGCGCAGCTGGGCGCCGTTGTAGCCGCAGATCGGGTTGGACTGCCGGCCCGCGGGATACTTCTGCGGGACCGAGCCTTTGTTCCACTCGCCCCAGACGGTCGCGCAGTATTGGCCATCAGCGAGCGGCCGCACGTTCGTCGCCGGACGCACGGACAGCGGCCGGGCGATGGGCGGCGTGAGACCCGTGACGGCCTGCACGTCGGCAGCGACCGTCGCCGGCAACCGCGGCGGCCCGGACGCGGTCAGCGCCCGCACCCCGTGGCGGGTCTGCATGGACAGCTGCACACCGAACGCCGCCCGCGCCGCCCGGGCGGTCCCGGTCAGGGTGAGTCTGGTCCCGGTGTCGTCGAGGCCGCGCACGGCGAACCCAGCGCGGTCGGCCCACGCGGTGACCCGGGCAATCCGGTCCCGGCCGGCGCCGAAGCGGTCGCGCAGCTGCTGGTGGGTGAGGTGGCGGCCGAAGTTGGCGCTCGACGGATCGGCGACGGCCGCAGCGTATGCCTGGACCACGCTGGGATCGGCGCCGGTCAGCGTCAGGGTCACGGTGATCGTCTGATCCGGGGCGACGGCACCGCCGCCACCGGGTGGGATGGGCGTGGCATGCGCAGGGCTGACCGCGACGAGCAGCGCGATGATAGCGCCGCTCGTGACGGCCAACACAGTGCGTGCAAGGCGCATGAGGGGTCGTACTCCTTACTGGCTGGCGCCGGAGAGATCGACAACACCGTTCCTGGGCAGACGGTGCAATGCGAAGATTGGGCTGATACGGTGACGATCAGGTCACCGGTGCGTCGGCTCGACCGATGCCGCCAACCGTGGTCATGGACGACCTGTTCGTGGCGATGCACCAGGCCCTCCGGCCGACTGCTGGGTATGGGTCTGCCACGGACCGCGGACTCCAGCGGTCCCCCGGAGGTCGGTCTGCGAGCGATGTCGGAAGCCGTGTTGCTCAGCCACGTTCATCGCGCGGCAAGCCGTGCCGCGTTGAGGGCGTGGCCACACCGTGAACTGGTTGGAGGTTCGATCGAGCTGGTCACGCCAACGACACTGGTCGTTCGCCGAGGCGAGCGGAATGTGCCAAGGGGTGCCAAGCGACGCAGCGATGGGTATGCAGGGCAGCAGCGAACCGCGACGATGAAGACGGCCGCGCAGCGAGCGGCTGACGAAGAGGGGGCCACGGCACGTGAGGTCTGGGCAGTTCTGGCACGAGGTTCTCGGGCGCAGCACCCTGCCGGCAGAACACGAGCGGCAACTCGCCGACCTCGGCCATGCGGCCAACGTAGCGGCCGGAGCGTTGGTGAAAGCTGCCGCCGATGAGCAACAGGCCGACTACCTGCTCCACGCCGCACAGTACGGGCCGGCCGACCACGTCGGGCCGATCGAGCGGTGCGTCCGTCAGGAGCTGGCCCGGGCCACAGTCGCCCAAGCCGACCGGTTGACCGTGCTCTACACCCGAACCGCATTCAAGTACGCCGTTTATGCCGACGCCCTCGTCGTTGCCCGCACGCGCCCATCCGAAGCCGGCCGGCCAACCCCGGTGACGGTGCCCACGGTCGAACAGTTCCTGCTGGACCCGACCGCGTTTCTCACCGACATTCGCAGCGTCGCATCGGCGAAGGAAGTCCCGGTTGGCGGGTACCTCGCCTTCGCACTCCACACGGACGCTCGCGATGCCACATCGCCAGCGGCACTGCCGGTCGATGAGTACCGCGCTGTGCTGGACGCGGTGGAGCGGTACCGGCAGGTCGGGGAAGCGCTCGACCGCTTCGACGATCACACGTCCGTGCACGTCGAGGACATGCCCGCCGACCCTGAGGCGCCCGGCAACCTGTTCACGGAACCTGGCGCGGTGTACGCGGTCGAACGCCCGACCGATCTCGCCGAGGCGTTGCACGCCTACGCAGCCGGGCTGGTCCACCTGGCCCGCGCGCCCGGCGAGGGCCTACGCGAGGCGCGGACGTCGTCGTGAGCGGAGCGGCCGGTCCGCAGCGGCGTCCGCAGACCCTCCCGCGCCGAGCACGACGTCGTCCTACCGCTACCGGAAGTACGGGTTCGGCGGAAGCCCCAAGTCCTTAACGCGGACCTCCAACGCTTCAGCCAGCAAATGCCGGCTGTACGTGTCCGGGGTGTGCATGTCGCTCTCCCATCGCGAAATCTGGCGCCGATCCACGCCTGATCCGCGGTACCGCACGGCGATGAGCCGCATCCGAGCTGCCAACGTCTGCTGCGAATACCCGCGCAGGCTGCGGTAGTGGAAGATCCGTTGCCCCGGCGTCATGTTCTTGATCTCCTCCGGAGTCGGCAACCGCTCCGGCGGCTCCTGCCCCGTCATGCCACACCACCGAACCGCCGCCGCGACATGTCCAGACGCACACTACGTCCCGATCTTGAGCGGCCTCGAACGCGCCGAAGGTACGACTGCGCCCGTGATGCCTGCTGTTCACCCGCCTTGCCCCGCATTGGTCAGCACCCTCCTGTCGGTGGGTACGAAACACCCCCGTCGACCGCCGATGGATCATCACTACCGCACAACGGCGCAAGCTCGTTCCCCCAAAGCCCGCGCTCGATGTCCGACGGTTCCCCAAACTCGGCGGTGTCTGCGATGCCCCGTACATCGCTTCCGTTGACCTTGTGTAATCGCAGCCCACGACTGGCTGACAGTGATCAGCCGCCCACAAGCCGCACACCTGGGCGAGGTAAACACGGCAGGGCAACCGGTGTCAAGATCAATGCCGAACGATCCCTGTGCCGTGGCGCACGCTCGCCGACAAGTCGTTCCAGAGCGAATTTACGCACTTCACTTGGCCTGCCCACGCATCGACACATCGACACCCCCGCTCAGCAGGCAAGATGCACGGGCAACAGACCTCAACCGCACAAGCCTTTATCGGTAACGATTGCGTACTGGATCATGTCGTATTTCCGACAACAAATCCATGAATCTGCGATCGTTCCAACATATACGATTCTCGGTTCACCCCGGCCGACCCCCAAGCGCGCTGACGCTGCGTAACGATTGCCGGGCAGCATGCTCATTCCGCACGTCGCTGAGCCGGTGGAAATGGGTTTGCTCAACACCGCTCGGCGCTTACTCAAATCTTGCCGGAACGACTGTCGATCGCCACGACTGGTGACAGGTGACAGATTCCGGCGCCGTCCCGGCTTGGCCACCGCGCACGCGCGTGACGCGCGCGCGAGCGATCCACTCGAGGCCGGGCGCGTTCGGAATCGCGCTTCACTGCCCGCCAGGCATGTTCAGTCGGATCATGACAGGCGTTACATTCGCATGCGGTGCATTGACATTCGTGCCGAAAGGCGGTAGTCGCGCGAGAGAACAACCTGGAAATGCGCCAACATCTGTCACCTGTCACTCCGCAACGGGGTGACTGTGCCGGCATCGGCCACTTCGCATGCCGGTCGACGGTTGGCAGTGTTGCCTCTGAGCCACGGGCCAGAGACGCCACCGCAGTCGCGAGTCGAGACGCAGACCGCGGGGCGCCAGGGATGTCGCCCGCGACCCTCCTTCGTGCAGGCGGGCCTAACGGCCGCCGGACGCGTCGTCCAGGTCCTCATCCGCGTCCTCGGCGATCAGCAAACTGATGCCGACGTAGTGCCGTGCGCCGCCAGCGCCGCGGGCCGTGCCGACACCCTGTCGCTGCAGGTCCTGGGTGAGTCGTTTCGCCGAGACCGGCCTGTCTCCGATCTGCTGGCACCACAGCTCATACGCGCGCCGGAGCCGGGTCGTGGCCACGCGCACGAGCGCTTGGTCGGCGGCAAGGTGGCAGCATTCGGCGACGAACCGGGCGACCGTATCCTCGTCGCTGGCGTACGCCGCGGTCGCCGTACGGACCGACTGCGGCTCGGCCAGGCCATGGCGGTGATAGTCGACGGCGCCACGGATGATCCACGCCAACACCGCCGGCGCCTCCTCGGCCAGCCGCTCCCCCAGATGCCGATCCTGCCGGGCCTCCGGCAACGTGTTCATGAACGGCACCAGCCGTACCCGCCGCCAGAATGCCAGGCCGCCGGTACGCACCTCCGGACGGTGGTTGCCGAGCAGCCACAGCGTGTGCGACGGCGCGAAGGTGAACCAGTTCCCACGCATGAAGCGAGCCGAGATCGAGTCCCGACCGGTCAGCTGCTTCACCCGGCTCTCCGAGAACCGCGAGCCCTCGTTGAGCTCCGAACACACAACCAGCCGCGCGCCATGCAGCTGCGCCAGCTCGGCAGGGTGATCGGCGAACTGCCGCTGCATCAACAACTCCGACGATGCCACGATCGCGTATCCCGACCCGCCGAGGCCCATCGCATGCATCGACGCCTCAAGCAGAGTCGACTTACCGTTCGCGCCAGCACCGAGTGCAAACGGCAGCAGTTGCTCGAGGACTGCGCCGATCGCGGAGACTCCCAGCAGCCGCTGCACGTAGTCTCGGAGACCGTTGTCGTCGCCGAATGTGTCACCGAGGAACCGCTCCCAGCGCTCTGCCCGCCGATCGAAGTCCGGCGCGGCAGCTGTGGACCGGGTATGGAGACGAGCCGGGTCCGGCGCCGCCACCTCGCCGGTGCGCAGATCGACGATCCCGCCTGGGGTGTTTAACTCATACGGGCTCGCATCGAGCTGACTGACCTCGACTACCAGCTGCGGATCGGACCGCGCGAGCCGTGCAACGCCCGCAACACCACCCGCTGACAGGGCGCTTTGGCGGAACCGCCGCCACCGGGTTGACGTCGGCAGTTCGCGGGCCAACGCCCTGATCAACTCGCGATGCGAGTCCGCCTCATCCCAAACCCAGCGATGACCGGCCCAGCGCAACCACGCGCCGCGCTGAGGACAGGACCTCAGTTCGCGACCGTGTCTGTGCACAAGAGCCTGCGCAAGGCCATCTTCGGTCGGACCCCAGGCATGAGGTGGGCGCGCTGATCGACCTTCTTCGCTCACCTGCAGCCACCCCGCTCAGGTAGATCAGCAAACACGACACCGACGCCGCGGGCGGCCAGTACCCCGCGAGCACCTCGGAGGCGCGTTCACCGAAACGAACACATGACGGCGCCTTCACCGAGTTCGGTGGTTCGCCATGCGACTTCGCGATTCTCAATGCCGCATTGGAAGGACGAACAGGTGCCACCAGGTGTCGACCAGTGTCAGCAGGGAGCAACACGAACCGATACGTAGGAGCAGCAACGCGCACCTGCGTAGCGTGAGGGCACAACGGTCGCGCACACCGGCACGGGAGGAACGAGCCATGACCGACGAGTTCAGGCTCTACACCTACAAGGAAGCTGCAGCGATTCTTCGGGTTTCAGAGTCCCTGCTTCGAAAGGCCGTAGCCGCCGGCGCGATCTCATGCCGCCGAAGCCCCCAAGGCCGTCTGGTCCGATTCACCGAGGAAGACCTGCGCACTGCGTTCAGACCGGTGGCCGCCACACGCGCCGACCCTGCCACAAGCCGTCGACGAACTCGGCGGAGGCGCGCGCCTTAGCGGCCACACTGACCGCCTCGACCAGCTGCGCAGTGCGGAGTTGCATGGGCGGAGTTGACCACGGCCGCAGAGGTTAGTTGGCCGGGCTCGCCGACACGCCCTCTGGCCTGCGGGGGTACAGAAGTTCAGATTGTCGCGCCCTGGCGCGTGTCTGATAACGGATGCGGATATCCGGGCCAATGGCGTCGCGGCTGCCGTTCCAGCTGCATCGTCTGGGATCTCTGTGTGGACGGGCCGCATCTTGTCGGGGTTCGAGACGCGCTGGCGGTTGGGTCCATCATGGTTGTTGCGGTGGAGGACGGCGTGGTGGCGGGCCGGGTCGGAGCTGGTGTCGCCGGTGCGGGACGTTTGGTCGGTGCCGCTGACGGGGTGAGAGCTGATGCGGCGGTTCGCCACCGCACGTCGAACTCGCCCGCCGCCGTCAAGGATCTGGTGCTGCGACTCGGGGTCCAGGGGCGATCGTGCCGCACACCGTGGAGGCCAGCGTATGGCACGCTGGGCTGGTGAGCGGCTTCCGAGACCGGGTCGTACGGCAGGCAGACACCATCGCTGAGCTCTACCTGGAGGGCGAGCGGCTGGGGCAGCCGGCGACACGGGAACAGAAGGAGTTCATCCAGGGCGTCATCGCAGCCGACTACGACGGGCGGACGGTCGTCGAACTGCTGCAGAACGGCCACGACGCGCATCCCGCGGATCGTCGGGACGGCCGGATCGAGTTCCTGATCGCTGAGGACGAGCACGAGTTCGGAGTGCTCTACGTAGCCAACGGCGGCCAACCGGTGAGTCCCGACGACTTCGACTCAATGTGCCGGATCGCGATGAGCAGCAAGCGTCCTGACCAGGGCATCGGCAACAAGGGTGTCGGCTTCAAGAGCGTGCTGCAGTTGTCGGCCAGCCCGGAGGTCTACAGCCGGTCCGCTCAGGAATCGCCGACGTTCGACGGATTCTGCTTCCGTTTCGCCGGCCCGGCAGATTTCGATGCCCTCGCGGCCCGGGTCGCGCCCGACCGGCCGGACCTGGCCGAGGAGCTGCGCGACAACGTCTCCCCGCTCAAGGTCACGGTCCCGACGAACGAGATTCCGGCGCGCGTGACCGAGTTCGAGCGGGACGGGTTCGCCACGGTGATACGGCTTATCCTGCGCTCCGCGGCAGCGCGGCAGCGGGCCCGGGAGCAACTGGCCGAGCTCTCGTCGTCGGACGTGCCGTTCAACCTCTTCCTGGAGCGGGTCGGGCAAATAGCCGTCCGGAGGCGCACAGCCGACGGCGCCGAGCACACGCACCTGCTCACTCGATCAAGTCGTCCAGTTGCCCGCGCGATCGAGGAGGTGCACGTCGACGGCAGCGCCTACCTGCTCCTGCGCCGCACCATCGCCGAGGCCGCGATGACCCGGATCATTCAGCAGAGCCGGGACGAGGGCGGACTGAACTCCGGCTGGGACCAATGGGAAGGCGACGCCGAGGTGTGCGTCGCGCTCCCACTCGACCGGCCGCTGGAGCGCGGGCGGCTCTACACCTTCCTCCCGATGGGCGAGGCAGCGCCGGCACCGATGCCGGCGTTCGTCAACGCGCCGTTCTTCGCCCAACTCGACCGCCGGAGCCTGTCACCCTCGATTCCCCTGAACGACCTGCTCCTCACCGAGGTAGCCCGGCTCTGCGCCCAGGCCGTCACTTACCCGTCCGGCCTGCCCGACGACGTCGGCCTCGACCTCGTCTGCTGGACGAAGACAGAACTGCCCCGGCTGCGGAAGGCGTTCGACGAGATCGGCGTCGAGCTCGCCGAGCTTCCGCTGGTACCCATGCTCGGCCCGGATCACGGCCGGACCGGCCTGGCCAACGCAAAGCTGTGGTCAGGCCGGGGCACCGTCTTCACCGCCGAAGCGGTGGCCGCTGCCGGGAGCACGCCAATCGTCGACACCGCGGTTCATGCATCGCGAAAGAGCCGGTTGTTGGCGCTGGCCCGGGAGCTCGGCGTCCCGATACAGCCAAGCCTGGCGGAGATCGCCGCGTTCGCTGAGGAAGTCGCGGAGGCGTTGGCGAGCCGACCGGCAGAGCCGGACGTGTGGGCCGAGTTCTACGACGACCTGGAGGCCGAGCGGCTCGACGAAACGGTCCTGCGGGAACGCCGAATCCTTGTTGACGACGAGGGGAAGCTCCTGTCGCCGCGCAGCGACACAAGCGTGTTCGTCAGGACGACCGACGACGACGGGGCCGAGGCGACCGTACCGCCCGCCGCGGTGCGAAAGCGGCTGGCCTTCATGCTCGCCGGCATCCCGTGGTT
This sequence comes from Dactylosporangium darangshiense, assembly GCF_039537565.1. Classification (NCBI taxonomy): domain Bacteria; kingdom Bacillati; phylum Actinomycetota; class Actinomycetes; order Micromonosporales; family Micromonosporaceae; genus Dactylosporangium; species Dactylosporangium darangshiense. Next base: position 52,869 of record NZ_BAABAT010000024.1, on the reverse strand, counting down.
GACGGCCGAACGACGTAGGCGCCGGGGCCGTGTCTGGCTGGAGTCGCAGAACCTTGTCCGGGACTATAGGACGGACACGGTACTGAGCCTGATCGGCTCGGCCATGCAGGCGATCGATCCAGGGGAGACCGAGACGCTGTGGCAGTGCCTGGAGTTCGCGTTCGAGGTATGGCATCGCGCAACTCGCGACGTAAGCCCCCAGGCGGTCCGCGACGCCCGCCTGTGGGTCCCGACGAGATCGGGCTGGAGGATGGCGAACACCGCAAACTTCGGACCGGGCTGGGGCGGGGCCACCGGCGAGACCGACACCCGCCTCGCCCAGCTGGTCGCCGCGGCGGGGGACGCTTCGGCCGAACTCCGGCGGATCGGCGACGCCACGATCGAGCCCGCCCACCTGGGCGACATCGACCCGGACCCGTGGCGGTCGTTTCTGGAGGCGACCGGCGTCCGCCACGGGCTCAGGCCGAACTGGATCCGATCGAGCACACTGGCGCTGCCGGGCTCCCAGGTCGCCGACCCTACGACCGCGAGCTACCTGATATCGATCCCAGTATCCGGCGACGACCAGCGACGCTGGCGCGAGGTCGCCGCGAGGTGGCCCCGGCGCGGGCCGCTTCATCAGACGGTGTACTACCGGCCGACGACCAACGTCGCGTTTCTCCCCGCCCAGGAGGACTGGTCGAAGTTCGACGCCAGGGCGCGTCGCCTCTACGCGGAGCTGATCCTGCGGGGACTCGACTCCTGGCCGGACTCGGCCCTGGAATTCACCTTCACTCGCGACAGCGACAGCACACGGCCGGCCTGGCCGACCTTTGCGGCGGCGTTCCTGGCGACCACCGACTGGATTCCGCAGACCGCGCCCGGGGACCGCACGCGGCTGAGCTTTGCGCCACCGAACCGCGCCTGGTGGCTCCGCGCGGCGGAGACGCCCGATTATCTGCCGGCGCCGCCGTCGAGCCTGCGAGGGCTGGCAACGCCGCGCGTGCTGACCCGGCTTGCCCGCCTCGGCGTCCGCTTCTGGGACGACCCGGCTACCGCGCGCAGCCGCCTGGACGAGCTCACTGACCTGGTGGCGCGCCACCGCTCGCAGGGTGGCGGCCCGATCCCGCCGAGCGTCCGCAAGGCGTACGAGGAGGCGTGGGAGGACCTCGGCGCGGCGGCCGCGCCCCCGCACCGGATCGTTGTCTCCCGGCTGACCCAGCTGGAGGTGACCGACCTGGACCACGAGGGCGAGCCGGTGTACGTCCGCGACGAGGCCGGCGTCGCCCAAGAGCGGCTTCTCGGCCAAACGCCGGTCGCGATTCTCGCGATCAGAAAGCACCGGCTAGCCACCCAGGTCCACGACCTCCTGCAGCGGTCCGGGCCGCTGCGGCTGGCTCGCACCTCCGCCGTGATCATCGAGGTCACCGCGGACGGACGGCCAGCCGCAGACCTCGCGTACCGGCGCCTCGACGACCTCGCCGGGCGGTGGCTGCACACGCTCGTGCTCGGCGCCGTGGAGTTCCAGCAGGACTCGTTCGTGACGGTCAGCAGCAAGCAACTCGCGCTCGCCGGCCGGCGCCTCGGCCAGTGCGAGATCGCCGCCGCGGAGTCGCTCGTCACCAGTGTCGGCGGTCACCCGGTCGGGGCCGGGGCCGTCCCGCGGTCGTTTCTCATGGAGGCCGACGGCAGGCCCCGCATCGTCGTCGCGGCCGCCGGCACCGATCGCTGGACGCTGCTGCGGGCCGCCTGCGGGTCCCTCGCCGAGCTGGCCGGCTTCCCCCAGGTCGAACGCTCGCTCGAGCTGGCGCTCATCGACCTGCAGCGGATCTGCGCCGACCGGCCGCCCACGACCGCCGACATCGCGCAGGCACTGCGCGTGCCGATCGAGGATCTGCAAGCGCTGGTGCTCGACGCCACGGCCCACCCCTCGGACCACTCCGCGATCGTCGCCGTCCTCGCGGTCGTCGACACCGGCGTCGCCGAGGAACTGCGGGACCGCCGCGAGCCCTTCGACGGGCGCGACGACCTTCGCGCCTGGCTCGCGGAGCGCGGCGTCGATGCCGACACCGTTCTCGCCCTCGCCGACCAAGACGACCTGCACGTCACGATCGAGAAGCTGGGCGTCACCCTCGCTGCAGCGAATGCGGGCTTCCGCGCCGCCGGCGTGCCGCCGCTGCACAACCGCGACGGGCACATCCGGCAGTTCGCGGCCCACCTCCAGCAGCACCGCACCGAGATCCAGGACGAGCTGCGCGACCGGTACCTCACCGTGGCCGAACGCGGCGAGCCGCTGACCGAATACCTGCGGCTACGCGACCTCCCCGGCCTCGGCCCCGACCCGGAATGGCTGGATCGCTACTGGGATCTTCCCGAGCCAGTCCTCCGCGCACGGGTCGCGGAGTGGCTCGGCCGGGTCTGCCCGGCGCCCTCGCCGACGGCGGTACGGCTGGCGTCCGTTAAGGAGCTCAGGGAGGCCGGCCATCGCACCGCCATACGCGCGACGGCTGCCGCCCGGATCATGGTGGAGGCGTGGTTGCACCGCTCCGCGACGAGCAGCACGCGTCGACCCGGCGCGCCCGAGGCGGTCGCCGCCGCGATGGCCGCGGACGGCAGCATGGACTTTCGCCGGCTCACCCAGAACCACGTCATCGGCTGGCTGTACGCCCATCATGAGTGGCCGGAGTCGATGCCGCAGGAGACCGCGCTCCTGGAGCTTTCCAAGCAGGACCTCGCGAAGGCAGAGGAACGCCTGACCCAAGCCACCGAACAGCAGCATCGGACCTCGGTGGCCACGACCTACGGCACGAAGAAGTTCGGTCACGACGCGGTGGAGACCCAGGCATTCATCGACGCTGTTCGCGCGGGCGTGCCGGCCGAGGTCCTGGCGACGCCGCCGCGGCCCGTCGCGCTGCCGGCCACGCCGCCTCGCGACCCGGCCCTGCTCCGCGCGCCCGGCAGCGGAGGGGGATGGCGAGCCATCACGGTGCCACCGGAGGTGACCGCAAGAGTCGGCCTCGCCGGCGAGTTGTTGGTCGGCGAGTGGATCCAGCATCAGTTCGGCTACCCACCCGAGACCACCTGGAAATCTGCCTACCGCCAGACGCGGTTCCCGGAGGACGGCGACGACCGCCTCGGCTACGACTTCCTGGTCAACTCGCCGGAAAAGCGCATCCTCATCGAGGTCAAGGCGACGACCGATGCCACGCTCCAGATCGCCCTCGGCGAGTCCGAGGTCCGAAAGGCACAGGCCCTCGCCGCCGACGAGGAGTACCTGATCGCCTTCGTCACACACGCCCTCGATCCGGCGCGACGCCGCCTCCACATCCTGCCGAATCCGCTGGCCGCCGGCGGCTTCGAGTTCTACCGCGTGGCCGGCCACAGCATGCGCCTGCAGTTTCAGCTGCCCACCCCTTGAGTCGCAGGCGGGTTAGCTTAGAAGGCGAGTCCTCTTCTGACGCCGATGCATTAGGGCCGTCCACGAACGGGACACGCGGAGTGGCCGGTGTCGACAACGAGTTACCGGCCCGAAGCAGCGCGCCGGGTCCGGAGCGGGCACGGCGCGTACAAGCGTGGGCGCAGAGGGTGGGGCGGCAGGCCGGCCAGCCCGGCAGACACGCCGGGACCGCCGGCCAGCGAGCGGATTTTCCATAGCAGCACGGCATGGTGACCGCGGCTTGGAGGCGACTCTCGGCCGGATCGCCTCCCCCACCGCCGCTCGTCCACCAAGCACGACGGCCTATCACGCTGGCCGCGAACCCACTCGACCGAACAAGAACCGGAACCTTTGCATGCCGGAGAGGATCCGCTTGAATGTCGATCGATCTTAGCTTGATGGCCCGTTGATGTGGCCGCGATCCGAGACCGAAGGGGGCCACCGACTAGCCGCGACCGGGCGCCGGCCCGGGTCTTCTACCAATTGACCGCGGAAGGGGTTCCCGTGCGGGTCGACCTTGAGCTTGCGGCACTGTAACGAGCAGCTGCGGACGCCAACAGGAGCTCAGCGCATGTTCGCCTGCTCGTCGATATCCCAAACTGCTTGGCTGACTCTGCGCTCCAACTCTTCGAAGGCGTCCTCGAGAGCTGCGAGTTCGGCGAACAGTGCGTGCTTGTCCGTCATCTCCTCCATCGCGGTCGCCCGCTCGATCCAGGAGGTGACGTCGGCCATCGTCAGCGGGTAGTCGCGGCGACGAAAGGCGGCATCGTCGAATATGGCCTCGACGTCGCCGTCTTCGATCTGCATCCATCGAATCGCATCGCCAGGGCGCGGGTTATTGGGACTGTTCTCCTCGATGTAGCGAAGGCCGGACTCGAGTTCGTCAAGACGTTCGAGGAGGTGCGCGACGAGCGCAGCGCGCACCGCCGCAAGATCGAGGCCCACCTCCTCCCGGAGCTGCCGCGCCGCCCGGTGGGGAAGCTCGAACGGGTCGTCGTAGCCGCCAGAACCATCCTGGAAGCGCGCCAACTCAGGACCGAACGACCGGCCAACGATCATCGAACCCGGGTTGTAGTGGTCCAGGACCGTGCACGCGACATCGAAGTAGATCAGGACCGCTGGCCGGATCACCTCGACGCGATGCCGGTCGCGGTGGTACGTCTCGTTCCGATAGTCGTGTAGTTTCTTCAGCGCTGGCGCGACATCAATCGGCAGCAGTTGCCGCTCGACCAAGAAGTCGATCTTGTCGTCGAAGATGCGGTCGATTCTCCTCCGCCTGGTCTTCGACGTCACCCTCGGTTCAAACCGCCGGATCTCGGCGGCGATCTGGTCACGGCTCGGCCCGTTGGTCGCAAACCGCCGCTGCATCGGGTTGTCGCTGTGCTGCCACGCTTCGTAGCGGCGAAGGTTCTCGAGTTGGTCGAAATCGAAGCGCTCATGACGGAACTCCGCTTCGACCATCCGGACCATGATCAGTTCGACGGCGCTGTCGAGCAGGATGAGGGCCAGCCGCAGCTGAGGAACCCGTCCGACTGTGATGAGGCGCTTGACCTCCTCAAACTGCACGATCACCAGTTCCAGGCGCTGCATCGCGACCCGATCCTCCCCGTAACCCCGCTCGACGGTCGACGCCGACTTCTCACGGTAGTGACCCGCAGGGTCGCCGGCACTGGAGTTTTCTTGGCTTATGCCGACGCGATCCGCGATCGAGCGGAGCAACGATGGACTACGCAGCGGGCCGATTGCGCGGCTGTTCGAAGATCCACCGCACGGTCGGCGCGGTCGCCGGGTCCGGGTCGTACCGCTGCAGCCTCCTGCCCCATTTGGCGTGCATCGGGTTCGGATGCGGCCCGGCGTCAACCAGCCGATACCCGTACAACGGCCGGCCGCCGAGGAACCGTCCCTCGTCGCGAGCCTGGGCCCGCATAGCCTGCAACGCCCGCCACCGCGCCCGCAGCACCTCCCGCTTGGACTGCGCGCCCAGCAGCATCACCAACGCGCGATGCGATGCGTCTTCAATGTCGAACGGGCCGTGCGCCTCTGGCAACCACAGCTGCACCCCACGCACCTCGAACTGCGGCAGCAGCGTCAACAGTTGCGTGCCGCAGAACGCCCGGTCGTACTCCCCCACCACCGCATCGAAACCACGGTCCGAGTCAGCGAACCGCTCCAGCAACGCCGCCGCCTGCGGCCGGTCCGGCCACGCCAGCCGCCGGCTCCGCGACGTGTCAAAATACTCGACCACGACACGACCATGACCGGCGATCAACTTCTCGGCCGCGTCCCGCTGCCACCGCCGCGACGACTCCCGCTCCTGGAAGTCCGCGGTCGACACCCGCCCAGCCGCAGGCCGCCCAACTCATCCGGCGGCCGCCGACGCAAACGTGCTGCAGGGCGCGTCTGGCTCGTCCATTGCGTCAGCAGATCGTCACGCTCGTGACCCGAATCGATCGACACCTCGCAATCCGAACCACGCCAGCAGGAGCCGCAATACAACCCATTGACCACCTCGTCGCTGCAGGCCGGCCGCGCGCTATGTGCGACAGCGCGGCGCCCGAGTCACCCAACGACGCCGCGCTCGACGAGCCCGCCCACCTGCTACTGGCACTCCCGGTCGCCGGCGACGACCTCCCGCCGGACGACGCCGCCGAGCGCGCAAGGCGCGCCCGTTCCGCGGCCGCCGCGTCAGGACCGGCCTGGTCGCGTCCTCGGGCAGCCCACAGGCGTCGCGCACGTGCCGGCCGAGGTGGTCCTGGTCGAGCTGAACAGTGGTCCGCGAGCCACGCCGGGATCGTGCGCGGATCCCGCACACGGCGGCCGAAGTCGTTCATGGTGGTAGCTCCCGCCCAACCGCTGGCATGCGGGCGACCGCGTCATTGCGCTACGCAGGGGGCGGGCGATTGCTGAGGCGGTTGAGCCGCAGCAGCCGGGCGAGTCGGGCTCGTTGATCTTCCGTCATCGGCTGGGCTTCGGCGGCCAGGGCTTGGATCTCGGCTTCGGTGGCGAGGGAGAGCAGCAGCCGGGCCATCGGCAGCGTGCCGCCGGCCTGGGGGTGGCCTGGAGTCTCGCGGTACGGGTTGTCCGCGCCCCGGCCGGTCGGCGCCACAGGGCTGTCCTGCGGACGGTAACGTCCGCGGTCGGCGTGGCGGTCCAGCCGTTGGTCATCGCTGCGCCGAACCACAGTCCTCCTTGCAGCGTGCCTGCGTCTCGACTGCCGGCCGATCCGGTCGGATCGGTGCGGTTGGGGCATCGGATTGACTAACGGGTGGGGCTAGCTGCCGATACGGCCAGGGAAGGACTTGCCTCCAGCTGTTGGAGAGCAGCGACCGCTCAGTCGGCCACCGTCGTCATCCGCAAGCGCGACAGCGGCGTCATCGGCACATGACCCACCCGCACGACCCTGCTACGGGGTGTCCACGGCCGGCGCTTGTGCCGGTGTGGTCTGGGTGGTGTCCAGCAGGCACCAGCCGAGCTCGAGCAGGGACGGTACGCAGGCGTCGACGATGCGGTAGAAGATGCTGTTCCCCGCCCGGCGCGTGGCCAGGATGCGCTGATCGACCAAGCGCTGCAGCTGCTGCACGAGCACCCGAAGCGCACCGACCCGGCCGCGCGATACGCGCTGTACACCCTCCTGCAGCGAACCGGGCGGCCCGACGAGGTCGCGCCGCTGCGTCCCCGCGACGGCTGGCCGCAGGAGCGGGAGCGCCGGCCAGCCGACCTGGTCAATACACCAAGCGGGTTTACGAGCGAGCAGGAGCGGCGGGGGCCAACCCGCCCGACGTCATCTGGGCCGCGGACTCCGGGTGCGGCCGAACGGCGACGGCTCCGGCAGGGTTAGGGTTGAGCCGCTGCGGGTCGTGCGCGTTGCGCACCGGGTCGACGGAGATGAACCGGCCCTGGGCGACGTCGTAATACCGGGCCCCGACCTGCTCGAGCCCGGTGGCGTCGTTCGTGCCGCCGACGAAGCCCGCGTCGCCGGTCCACCCGGTGACCGACGAGCCGCGCGGCTCGCCGAACGGTTTCTGCCGGCGGGTCTCCGCCTGCTGGGTGGTCGCCGAGACCTGGACCTGCGCGATGTCCTGCTCGTCGGCGCCGATCCGGGTCAGGCCGGCCCGGGTCCGCACGGTGACCAGGCCCGTGCCCGGCGCTGTGTAGTACCGGGTGCCGGTGACCACGTTGGTGGCCTTGTCCAGCCGCAGCTCGAACACGCCGGCGATGGAGTCCCAAGCGCTCACGCCTGCGGGTCAGGGACGCGGCCGACAAAACGGCTTGGAGGTGCCAGAACGATCCGCATAACGTTCTCACCATGCCGTCCGACGAGGTGCCGTCGACACCTCCCCCACTGACAGATTCAGCCAGGTTTGAGCGATGGTCTGCGCTGACGGTCCTGGACGCTGCGAGCGTGTCTCCTACTGCCGCCCATCGTCAGGCAGTGCTTGCTCCGATCGTCGCGCTGCTTCACCGCCAGCAGGTCGACGGTACGGTGAACGCCCTTGCGAGCGACCTTCGCGAGCTCATGGCAGAGGGAGCCGAGATGGCTTCCCCAGCGATGGTGGGTGACAGATTCGAGCCTCTGGATGTCCGTCTTGGGGTCCGCGCCAGGTTTGGGCAGGAGCTGTTCCGGCTTGCGCCTGGAGGTTGGGAGCGGCCGCTGTCCATCGTCGAGGACGCGAAGCTGCTCGCTCGAGCCCTGGACCCGGTGATCGAGCGACGGCTGGGGTTCGGCCTGGCGGATCTTACGGAGCTCGTGCTTCGCCATATGGATAGGTGCCTGGAGCGGCTGTCCGGGTGCTGGCCGGCGAAGGATGAGCGGCTGGCGCCCGTGTGGGAGCGAGATGCTGTCGTCAGCGACGAGGAGGTAGCAGCTGCCGCCGCGAATCTTGACATCGCGTCGACGGCGTTGAGTTGTCACGCCCCGGACCGGGCGCAGCGCGCGTTGCAGTGGGCCAGTTGCGCACCGGACAGCTTGGAGGTAGCCGTCGATGGACAGTCCGCGACGTTCGGTCCTGTCATTGCAGTGCGGCATGGCGAGGAGTTCCGCGCGCTCCCTGTCGGGTTCTTCGTCGACGGGCTTTACGCGGCGATGCATGTCCTTCAGGCGATTGGTGTTGAGGAATCGGACGTGCGGGAGCGCTGGGTCAAGGTTGCACGCGACCGGGTGTTGACGTTGATCTCTGGTCCGGGCGCGCTTGTGGCCGTCGGCGCTGACGCCGGTTGCGGTCCGGTCATCGCGCTGCAGCAGATCCGGGACGGTCTGGTACTCGCCGTCGACGTCATCGTGGCAGACATCGATGGGCAAGGGTTGACGGATGTTGAGGATCGGCTTCGCGCGTTCGTTCCCGGCGCGACGGTCCGCACCTCGCGGGGTGAGATGACGCTGGCCGAGGATGAGGAGGTCGTCAGGCTGGCCGTGGTAGCCGGACCTGAGCAGCTGATGATCTTCCGTGGCGATGAGACTGTTCCGGTTCACGTGATGCTCGCCGAGGATCTGCGCTGGATCCTGGCTCGGGCTGACCGTTCAGATGAGCTAGCCGTCTTCCTGCTCGACTGCCAGACGCCGACTTCGGAGCGGCAGTTCTCATTTGGCACGTTCGACTTGTGGGAGACGTGGCACGGCAACGATGGCGCGTTCCACCGCCTCGGCGCGCCGTTGACGATGTTGCTGTTCGAGCCGCATCACGAGCGGGCCGAATGGTTCCTTCACGCTGAGCTCGGCTGGCTGGAGGATGCCTTGGCGCGCCTTGAGCTTCCCGGCCTCGCATCTTGGCCCAAGAGTGCCCCGGACCGCGGCGGAGCGTACGCTGCGGCCCTCACTGACCGGTTCCGCAACGAGGCGGTTGACGTCGCCCAACTCGGGGACGGCACCGTGATCGGTGTCAGGTACCGCATCGATGTCGACGGTCATGTCCGGCCGGCGAACATCGCCCACGCGATCCTGTGGAAGCTTCGGCACGTCGGTGGTGCAGCCTCAGCGCTCGCCGTCGGTGCTGGTTCACGGCGCGTGCAGATCCGGGTGGTCGGCCCTCTCGACCTCAAGGGCGACTCCCTGCGGATTGTCCGGAGCTCCGACGACGACGGCTACATCGTCGGGTTCTCCGAGGATTTCGGAGAGGAGCTGCTGGCCGACGCGTCAGCAGCGGAACGCCACGTTGCGGTGTTGTTCTCCGCCGGTCTGCCCGATCCGCTGGCCCGTGACTTCGTGAGCGCGTGGGTCGCTGCGCCGCCAGGTATCGCGGTCGATGTGGCGGCACCTCCGCAGCACGCCCGGATGCTCGGCTCGTTTCAGCCGCCGCACGGCACCTTCCGCGCCCAGGCCGAGCGCGCTGCGGCTACGCGACTGCTGACGCTCGGTATCCGGCCCGGCACTCGCCAGGGAACCGACGCCCGAGATTTGGAGAGCCAGCAAATCTATCCGGTGTTGCTCGGCCTGCTCCTCGAAGCGACGGCGCGATTCGACGGGCCGTCGCTCGTCGGCGCGATCTTGGAGGATCTCGAGCGAGTGCACCTCGGCCGCTGGCGCGACGAGGGTCATCAGGGCCGGCTCGCCGCTCTCGCGACGCCCGATGTCGACAACACGGACAGCCTCACGGAGGCCCGGCAGAAGATCACGACTGCCACGCGAGCACTCACCCTTGCTGTCGAGGAAGTTCTTCGCGACCTGCCGCAGGGTGCGGATGTTCCGCGCTTCCTGGATTTACAACGGATCTATGGCGTCGCTTACCTGCTCTTCGAGTCGGGCATGCGGAGCGAGACAATCCACCAGCGGGTGTCTGGCGCCGAGTTGGAGATCACGGACGGGTACGAGATCATCGTTCGGCCGGCCGACCTGGATTTGGACGTGGCGGCGTTCAACCGGGCGCTCACGGCGGCCACACCACCTCAGAGGCTGATGGTGTCCGAGCCGGAAGAGTCTCCCGATGACGCGTCCCCACACACTGTCGAACGTGCCTGGCCAGAGATCGACGGCGTCGACTCAGCGCTGCGGACATCGCTCGGCTTCGGAGTCCATACGCTGTTGTGTGTGCTGGACACGGTTGCCTCGTGGCCTGTCGACGACGGCGAGCCGGTGGTGTTTGTTCCGTCGGCGGTGCTTGTGACGGAGGCGGCCGAACAGACTGACGGCGACCTGCTGGAGTTGACGCTCGCGGTGGAGTGGCTCACGCTGCGACCGGCAGCGCTGAAGGGCGAGATGCTCGAGCATTGGGAACTCGACCGCCGCGCGGTGCGGCTCGCAAGCCGACCGTTGGTCGGCGTGGGAGACGACGGCGTGTTCCTCTGTCCTTGGGCGGCATCAATGAGTCGTCGGATCATGCTCGGGCATCTCTCTGACGGCCGGCTCCCGTGGCCCCAGTCGGCGCTGCCCGGTGCCGTCAACAAGGAGCTACAGACGTTCCGTCATCGCCGGAACGTCGCACTGGAACGTGAGATCATCACGACACTGTCGCAACGAACCCACTTGAAGGTCCTCGGCAACATCAAGAAGGCGAAGGTCCTCGGGCTGCCCACTCTGCCGAGAGAGCTTGACGGAATCTGCATCGACCCTGTCCGGGGACGGATCTGGGTTCTCGAAGCCAAGGATCGGTCTGTCGCATTCTCCCCGCACCAGCTGCGCACAGCGATCGACGAGTTCCACGAGACCGGCGGCTACATCGACAAGCTTCTCGCAAACGTCGATCTGATCCGCACCTCGGCATCCACCGTTGCCAGAGCGATGCGGGTCGAAAACCCTGACAGGGTCTGGAGTGTGCAAGGACTGATCGTCACGCGAAGGGTCGAGCCCGCAGCGTACGCGGGGATGCCCCGCGTGCTGTTCTGCACAGCCGACACCATCATCGACACCGTTGACACCAACATCGTCCCCGCTGTCGCGTACCAAGCACTCCTGCAGACTTCCGGCCGCGGAAATCCGCCACAACCAGTCTGACGTAGTCAGTCGCAGCTCGTTGCCCTGTCAGCGTTGCGGCTTGCCAGCAGCCACAACGTCCTTTATCGCCTGCCGTACGTCAGCACTTGAGTCATCTGCTAGGCACCCTTCGAGCTCATCCCGGAGCTCCTGGGCATCTGCTCCGAGCTTCTTCAGGCCGCGGGCTAGATGATGCCGGACATCAGTCTCGGAATCACGTGCCAGTCGCCGTCCGATCTCCGGGTTGGATGGATCGCATAGCCAGAGCGCGGCGGCTGCTTCGCGAACATCGGGATCACGGTGTTCGACAAGCATCTCCAGCGTGCCCGGCGCCTCTCCGTTGCCGAGGTCGACGATCGCCCACGCGGCCGTCCCGGCCCTGCTGTCGCTGAGAAGCCATTCGTGGGCGACGCGCAGGACTTCCCCGATGTGCGCATGTTCGATCGCCACTTTCGCTGCGGTGCGTAGTACCGCCAGCGACAGCGACCCTCGGACCAACGGCACGTCCACGTCCCTCGGGGACAACCCGTTGACCAATGGCCAGATGCCGTTAAAGAGACTGTCCCGCTGACCGGCAGACAGCTTGGGTGCGAGGTGACCGAGGGCAAGGATTGCTTGCGTTCGGTCGAACTCGCTGGTCAGTCCGTCGCACGCGATGTTGACGAGCTGTCGCGCCAGGTCGGCAACTTCCGCGACTGGCAGGAGCCTGCCGAACACACCAGCCGGTTGATGGGAGGGCCCGCTGACCTCGTACTGCGCACGCGCCACCTGAGTCGCGGTATCAAGAACTGCCCGGGCACGAGCGCGCGCACCACGGAGCACCTTGGGATGCGGGACACCAAGGTACATCAGCAGCTTGACTGCCGTGCACTCGTCGGATTCAGATCGATTGGCGATATCTTCAAGGTCGCCGACAAGCAGCCACAATGCAGGCCCAGCGAGGTGAATGTCCTCTGCGACGTACGCGGGAAAGCGTTCGATGGCATACAGCACAACACGACGTGGCATGGACAGGTCGGGCCACGCACGCAGCATGCGGGCAGCGACCCCGACGGCCGAACGCATAGTGCTCTGCCGCACATCGAGGTTGAGGTACGGATCGATCATCTCCTCAACCAACGCCGCGTCGTCCGGCGCTAACTGGAGTGCGACCGCTTCGAGCGCGTGCATTGCACGATCACGGATTTCGTTGTCGTTCCAGCCGACGATCGGACGAGCTCGAAGGCAATCCCGGATCCAGGGCAGGAACTTGACCACCTGCTCGCGGGTGAGGACATCGCCAACAGTGCGGAACGCCGTGAGTGATGCCTTCGTCGACCATGGAGCGATTGGCGCGCCCGCGAGGGCATCGAGCGTTTCCGCACCGAGCGACTTTGCGGCTGCCACAGCCACACTGTCGTCGCCCGCCCGAAGCGCGTGCCAGACCGCACGCAATGGATCAGCCTCCCGCTGATAGTGCTCGGCAAGCAAACGGTGGGCTTCCAGCTCTCCGGCGAGGTCAGCTCGGATGATCGACTCATGCAGGAGCCTTCGGAGCAGCCGTCCGACCGAACTCGCGTGCGACCCAGTCCCGCCGCCCAGCCGACCCGGTCGGCTGAGTTCTCGCAGGGCGCTGATCTCAGCTTGTGAGTCGGTGAAGAGCGCGCGCCCGCGGGGAACAACGGCTTGTGCACGACGTCCGTACTCGATCCCGTCCAAGCTGCCCGACTCGCGGTACAAGCTGTCGATGCTGCGAACAGCCCAGAGATAATCTCCCGCATCCTCGCGGGAGCTGCTGCTATTGGCAGATTGGATCGCCTCCAACCATGCCCGATGGGCATCGTTCGGCTTCGCGTGCCAGCTGTGCCATCTCGCGCGCCGGGCATGTACCACGCTGACGAGACGTTGCGGGATCACGCCGTAGCGGGCTTGCGACTCGAGGACATCGTGATCGGCGTACGCATCAGCAATCGCTGTCCGGAGGCGCACGTCGTCGTCTTCCTCTGCTGCTGTGCGCCCTGCTGGCAGCCCGACGACGAACTGACGTAACCCGGGATGGCCGGCAAGAACATCGGGGCTTTCGGACACCAGCGCCATCTCGGCGACGCGGCGCATAGCCGCAACAGCCCCTTCGTGCCGCATCCCGCCCGCCTCGACGAAACCGCTCGTTGCCTCGAGCAGCGCGGTGAGCTCGGAGACCGACCCGTCACGGGCGGCCTCAACGCTGAGCAGCGCCGAAGCCCGCTGAATCTGCGGATGCATCTCCGGCCACGAGGTTGCCGGCGGATCGGGAACAGGATCGCTTGCAAGCCGAGGCGTTGCCGGTGGAAACGCGCCCGCGGTCATCGCCGACCGAAGATCCAGCAGCCTTCGGTAATCAGGGAACGACAGCAGAGAACCTGCTCGATCGACGTGTGCTTCGAGGTCGCTGATGATCTCTCGATAGGCCTCCTCCAGCCGGCCCGCAGCGATCAGCGCGGTCCGGCGTTCGGCCCGTATATCCGCGGCGTGGACTCGGTAGCCTTTGGCCTCGATCTTGTCGGCGATCTCGCCGAGCAGTGCCGCCGCACGACCCGGATCAGTGCCCCGCATCTTCATGGCGTCCTCGAGATCGCCCATCAGATAGCTCGCGGCCAACGGCCCCCTCAGGAGCCCGTCAGTGTCAGCGGCACCCTCGAATGTCGGCGCTTGCGCAAATGCCCCGTATACGGCGTCGGTCGTCGCTTCCCCGAACCAGCGCAGCACAAGCAGACGGTTGACCATCAGTTCAGTGGTGAAACTCCTCTGATCGCGCAGATCGATGCGTTTGCCGGCATACTCCGTCCGAAGTTTCCGGAGCTCGTCGTCGAGTGCAACATCATCGACACTGTCGGCCCAGCACAGCTGGAACGAGGTTGCAGCGTGCGGCTGCTCCCCGTCGAAGTAGTCCTTGACGGCTTTGCGGAGCATCGCAGGGGTCAGCTCCTGCCTACGGCAGCGCATCTGATAGACGGCGCTCGTGTTGTCCCGGCGCGTGCCGTAGACATCGAGTCCATGCTGCGCCTGCCCCGAACGACCGTAGATCCGCGCCCCGGTCAACCCGTCAAGATGCGCGACGGCCTCAAGGCCAAAACTCTCGAAGTGTCCGCCTCCGAGCTCAAGCAAGGGCAACAAACGACTTGATTGACCGACAGGAGGGTCAGGAAATCTCGACAAGGGTGGCAGAAGCCGACTAGCCGAGAGTTCCTGCACGTCAGTCAGGCCAAGGTCAGGGCCGTACTCGTCAAGCACCACACGGAGTTTACGACCCTCGGAAGCTCGAAGCAGGTCGACACGGGCTTCGCGACCGCCGGCGATGCTCCCGCCGCAGGCAGGTTACAGAACGGCGACACACCTTGCAGCGAGCTACTCATGCAGCGATTGAAACGCCAGGTTGGCCCAGCTACGATCGCTGCATGAACCCCTGGATTTCGCAGGGGTGCAACGTGCGGGGGTTCCCCCTTCGACACCGATCTTGGTGGCTTTTCACCAACATCATCTACGAGCGGGCACACTGCCAGACCCGAGTGGGTGACTACCCGGTCAGCAGCGCGCATAGTCGGGGCATCAGCGCCGTCGGCGCGGACCGCTTTGCCCGGAACCGGGAACTCAAGGCTCCTGCCAGGCGGACGCGTCCAGCGGACGCACTCCCGCCATCCAGCAACGCCACCGCGAGCGCATCGGCCGACTCGGCGTCAAGCCGCTCCAGCGCCTCCTTCAGCGCGCCTCCCCCGGCCCAGGGTGTGCGCCATTCCTGGGCGGCGAAGGCCGCCGCCATCGCAGCCACGGTCTGCGACGGCACCGCGAGCCCGGCTTTCGCGTACGCGAGCGCGGCTGCCGCCGGAACCGGAGCCGCCCCGTCGGTGGCCGCCGAGCGCAGCAGATCAGCGCACGCGGCACCCTCGTGGTGCGCGATGCCCAGCAGCAGCGCGGCCCGGACCGTGGGGTCGGACTCGACCGCCCATCGGCCGCGCAGCGCCTCCAAGGTGTGCGGCCCGCAGCGGCCCAGCGCGTAGGCGGCGCCCGCCCGGACCTCCGGGTCCGCATCGACGAGCTGCGGCACCAGAGCGCCGCTGTGGGCGGCGATCGCGTCTCGAACCGCCGGCAGGTCCGGGCCGTTGCTCTGTTCCGGGTCGGTTAGCATGCCGAGGGTGACGAGGAGTTGTCCCCGATTGTGTACGAGGAGAAACCGTGCCGGCCCTCGCCGGCGGCCTCTGGATCCGGGTCGGCCATCGCCCGCAGAATGTCCGGCGCCTCCGTGGCCGGGCCGTAGGCCCCCTCGTACGCCGATCAGTCGATCTCATCGAGTCCCACGAGCAGCGCGCCAATATAGAGGCCCGTTCCCGTATGCCCTTCGCCGGTAACGGTCATGCTGTGGCGACTTCCTGACGCCTAACCTCATTCAGGCGCCGTCCGCCTGGCGTCGCTGACTCTGATGCGGGCGCCAGGGGCTTGCCTACCGCGGAGGCACCAGCCGAAGCGGCAGGACGCGAAGCTACCCCCTGGCGCCGCGGTGCGCCGCGTCAGCGGCACCTTGATTGGTCCGGAGCACGTCGGCGATCCACCCGACCAAGCGTACGGCCGTTGATGCGGCGTACCGGACTGGCTACGCTATCCGCATGCACACACGTTTTCGGCGTGTGTGCTGGGCGTGGGGGTTCAATCCCCCCTTCGACACTGATCTTGGTAAAGGTTCACCAAGATCCGTTACATCTCGACACACGAGCTGACCCGAGCGGGTGTTCACCCGGTCGGGTATTGGTGTGTCCCGGTCGCCGTCCGGCAGCGACGATGAGCGACGTGCCGCGCGACATCCCGGCCCCGACCGAACAGATGATCGCCGCGCTCATCCCGGCACCACTCCCCCGCAGCCGGCCTTCCCGGCCACCCCTGCCACGCCTGCCCGCGCCGCGAACCCTGGCCGATCCCGCCGAACCACAGCTCGACGTCAGCCGACTCGACCCGTCCGGCCGGATCTCGACCCGCCCGCTGCTCCGCCTGCTGCACTGGACGCCCGGACACCGGTTACGATTCGACGCTTTCGAGCACACCATCACCGCCACCTCGAGCCGGACCGGCACCGCCATCAGCGCCAGCGGCCTGCTCGCCATCCCCGTGGCCGTCCGGCACCTGGGCCGGCTGGCCACCGGTGACACCGTCGTCCTCCTCGCCGATCCCGCCCATGACCTCCTCGTCATCCACCCAGCGCGCATCGTGGCGCGGCTGCTCACCGACCGCCTCGGCGGGGCCGATGCCAGCTGACCGCACCCGGCTCGACGCGGCCTGGACAGCCCTCGCCGAACTGGGCGTCACCCTCGACGACCTGCAGCAAGACGCCCGGCCGCCACAACCTACCGTCGAGGCATACCTACCCAAGGTGGTGGCCGCCGCGGGCCCCGGATCCCGACGCGCCTACCGCACCTATTGGACCCGCATGGCGATGACCTGGCGCGACCGGCCCATCGACACGATCACCGCCACCGAGGTCCAGGCGATGCAGGTCCAGGCCGCCGAACACGCCACGGCCCGGCGCAACCACCGCGACGGCCGCTACGCCGGCGAACTCTTCCTCGCCGCCGCCCGCGCCTTCTACAACCGCGCCATCGCCGACAACCTCATCAACGCCACCGACAGCCCAGCCCACCAAATCGGCAAACCCCGCCGACTCCCCAGCACCCGCCGCGCCCTCACCTATACGGAGCTCGCCGACATCAACCAGGTCGCCCGTACCACCGGCAACGACCCAATCCTCGACGCCCTGCTCCTGCGCCTGCACACCGAGACCGCCTGCCGCCGCGGCGGCGCCCTTAACCTTCGCCGCATGGACCTCGACACCGACCGCGGCCTGGTCCTGTTGCGCGAGAAGGGCGGCACCACCCGATGGCAACCGATCAGCCTCGACCTCGCCACCCGCCTCGCCGAACACGCCCGAATCCGGGGTGCAGTCCTGCCGACCGACACGTTGCTGCGCTACCGCAACGGCAGACCGCTCACCGGCCGCCGGTACGACCACCTCTGGCACCGCATCGGCCACCACCTGGCCTGGGTCGCCGCTCACGGCGTCACCGTCCACTGGCTACGCCATACGACCTTGACCTGGGTCGAACGCCACTTCGGCTACGGCATCGCCCGCGCCTACGCCGGCCACACCGACACCACCGGACCAGCCACCACCACCTACATCCGCGCAAACCTGCAAGACGTCGCAAAAGCACTCGCCGCCATGACCGGCCAACCCCACCCCCTCGCCATGGCCGATCACGGGTCGACAGGTACATCTACATCGACTTAAGCACCCTGCCGAACCACTCATGCGCCGTGGAGAGCAACGCGCCGATCGCGGCTCCGCGCATCCAGGTCGACGTCATTTAATACACGGAATGAGTACGCCGATCGGCTAATTCGTCGGGACGAAAGACCCAGACCGTCGCTCCAGACGGCCCCGAATGGGCGCGTTTCCCGCATCGAGACCGGCCACCGCGCGGGTATGCCGACAGTGCGATGACCCGCTACGCTGAGCGGCACGATGGTGACCGATCGAAGGGCTCCCGCCAGCATCGACGCGTGGGAGCTGACGGGCCTCCCCGGCCGGCTTGACGTTGCTGCGTACCTCACCGCCGACCAGCACGCCACGCAGTACCGGGTGATCGTGGATGCCCTTCTCGACGCGCAGGAGCACTCGCTTACCGGGGTGGGCCGCGACGAGCTTCTCGACCGGGTCCGCGGGCGCGTCGCCGCGGTGGCCGACCTGGCGACGGCCGAACGCTTGACCCTGCCGGACGAGTTCGACCTCGAGGCGCGGATGCGTACCCTGCACGCCTGGGGCGTGGTAATCCGCTGGCAGGACAAGGCCAAGACAGAGGCCGACTTCGTCCGTACCCGCGACCGGTACCAGCTCACCGCCGCTGCGGCCGACCTCCACCGATGGCTGCGGCGGAAGATCGACGAGGACGCGGTGGCGACCAGTGCGGCGGCATTCGCTCCGGCTGTCATCGCCGACCGGCTCGACGAAATGCTCCTGGCGCTGGCCGACGCCGACCATCTTCTCGCGGCGCAGGCGTGGGCGCAGGTACGTACGACGCTCGCCGACATGGCGGAGGCGGCGGCGGTCTGGCAGTCGCGGATGGCCTCCGCGCTCGCCGGCGCGCCGGACACCGACAAGATGCGCCATCTGCGGGAGACGATCCTCGCGTACATCACCGTGTGGGGTGCGGGCGTGGACACGTACAGTCCGCGGATCCGCGGCGCCATCGAGCGATTCGCTTACGTCACCGACCACGACTGGCGGGCGCTCGCCCTTGCCGGGGTCGACGTCGACGCGTCTGAGGACGTGGTCGAGGCTATCGTCGCCGGACATCGTGACCTGGCTGAGCTGCTGCGTGGCTGGTTCGCGGGGCGCGACGCCCAGTCTCAGCGGCTGCGCCGTCAAGTTCGCGACGCGGTCGCGCCGTTGCTGCGCGGCTCGCGGGCTTTGCTGTCGTCGGGCGGCAGCGTCACCCGGCGGGCGGAGCTGCTGCGGGTGGCCGCGGCGGTGGAATCGGCCCCGAGTAACGCCGAGGCATGGCGGGTCTGGTGCGCGGCGACGGGGGTGTGGGCGGCGCGGCACCTGCCTGGTCGCCCGCCAGAGCCGGCCGACTCGCCGCCCCGGACCTCGTTCTGGGTGGCGCCACCGGTTCCCGTCGAGCTGACGCTGCGCAAGCGGGGCGCGAAGTCGGTGCGGGGCCGGGTCGCACAGGTTCCGGACCGGCGCGCGGCGCGGCGGGCCGCGCGCGAAGGCGCCGCGGCGGACCGGGCGGCGTCCAAGGTCGCCGAGCAGGCCGTCGCGGCGCGGTCGGGGCTGCACCTGTCCCAGTGGACGGCACTGACGTCACGCGCCGAGGCGGCGCTCGTATGGGAACTGCTAGCGGCGGTGCTGCGACAACCTCCCGACAGCGAAGGTGTGCGGCTGGCATACAGCCGCGACGCACGGCTGCGCGTGGTGGCGTTCCCCGCGCCGCCCGACCAGCGCTCCGCCGTGCTTATCCTGCCAGATGGGCGGATCGCCTGCGAGAACTGGCGCCTGGACGTGACCGCCGCGTGAGCAGCACCGTGCCGGATGCGGACCGTCGGCAGGACGCCCAGACGGCGTTCGTGACGCTGCTGACCCATCCGCTGCTCACAGCCCGGGCCAACCCCGCCGAGATGCGGTTACTCCTGCCACACCGCGCACGCCTCGCTGAGTGGGCTGCCCGTCTGGGGTACCGGTTGGTCGTCAACGCGGGAGTCATCCGCTTGCACCGCGACCCGGCTGGCTCGCAGCGTACCGCGGCGCCGCCGCCGCTCGACCCGCCGCCGCGCCGTGATCTCGTACTGCAGCTCATCGCAGCGGCGGCCTGCGAAAGCACCGATGAAACCGTCACGATCCAGGAGCTGTCCGATGAGGCGCGAGCGCTGTCGGTGAGCCCGGCGAGCCGCATCACGCCGTACGACCCCGACCGGCGCGCGGAGCGGCAGGCGTTCCTGCGGGCGCTGGACCGGCTGGCCCAGCTCGGGGTGCTGGTCCGACGAACCAGCGACGAGGCGCTGCTGCGGCAGTGGGAGACGGACGGGACCGGTGTCGGCGGCGGCTATGAGGTGGACCGTGACGCCCTGCTGCAGCTGAGCGACCCGTACACGGTGGAACTGGCGCTGCGGCCGGCAACCGGGTCAGCCGAGGACGCGGAAACCACCCGGACCGCCACCCGCACACAGCGGATGCTGCGAACCCTGGTCGAAGACACGGCGCTGCTCTACGCCGACCTTGTACGGCCGGACGCCGAATACGCGCGCAGCCAGCGGTCGTGGCTTGCCGCACAGGCGGTCGAGATGACCGGCGGTACCGTCGAGATCCGCGCGGAGGGTCTGCTGCTACGGCTACCGGAGGACCGGCCATCGAGCGCGGCTGCCGTGCCGGCGTTTCCAGTGGCGACCGCACCGTCGTGGTTTGCGCTGAAGGCGTTGGAGGCGGCGATCTATCGTGGCCAGGCGCCGGATGATGACGGCAGGATCCATCTGCCGGCGAGCAAGATCGATCGGCTTGTCATCGACCTGTACCAGCAGCACCACGCTGCGTTGACCGAGGCACTGGCCGGCTCGCCGGACCGCCTGCGATCAGTGGTGGAAGACCAGCTGGGCGGCCTGGGCCTGATCCGGCCGGAGTCTGATGGGTCGTGGCTGGTCCTGCCGACCGCCGGCAGGTTCCGCGATCCCGTGGCGACCTGGCAGCCGGCGCTCACCGAACCGGGCGACGGGGAGGGGCCGGCGTGACGACGGACGCGCAGCTCGTCGAATGGCGCGACGCGGCCACCAGCGGTGGGCTGCCCCAACCGTACCGCCGCGACCGATGGCAGCCGCTGCGCGCCGGCGTCGTGAACCTGTGGGAATACGACGCCGCGGAGGTCTGGTACGCCGACGGCCGCATGCAGCTGCAAGGCGCGAACGAGTCCGGCAAGTCGACCCTGATGACCCTGACCACCCTGCTGCTGCTCGCCGGCGACACCGGAAGCCGCAATATCGACACGCTCGGCGAGTCGGGCAAGCGGTTCCGGTACTACGTCGAGCCGTCGGACCATCCGCTCGACCGCCGCGACGCGACCCGACAGAAGCACCGCGGCTGGGCCTGGCAGGAGTACGGCCGGCAGACCGACGGCGACCCCGAGTACTTCACGACCCTGCTGTTCGCGGAGGCCCGGCGCACCGACGCCAGCCTGAAGACACACTGGTGCACCCTGCACGGCCGGCACCGGGTGCGTGCCGGCCTCACCCTGCTGTCCGCCGGCCTGGTCGCCGAACCGCAGCAACTGCGCGACATCGAGGGATTCGTGCTGCACCGCACCGGCGCCGCCTACCGGGAGGCGATCGCCCGCACCATGTTCGGCACGGCGAGCGACTTGCTCGACCAGGTGGTGCGGATCCTGCGAGTGGTGCGCACGCCGAAAATCGGTGACCGGCTCGACCTCGCGTTCCTGACCACCGCCTTCCGCAACGCGCTCCCGCCGCTCGCCGAGGACGAGATCCGCCAGCTCGCCGAGGGCTGGGACCAGCTGGAACGGCTGCGCAGCGATCGCGACACCGCCGAGCAGGCACTCGCGGCGGTGGAGGAGTTCACGCGCAAGTCGTGGCGGCCTTGGGCCGACGCGGTGATCCGAGCCGCCGCCGACCCGGTGACTGCCGCGGTGACCGCGTTCGACAATGTCACGCGGGAGGAGCGCCTGGCCCGCGAAGCCGCGTCCGCGCTCGAGCGGCAGGTGACGGAACTGGCCGCGCAGATCACGGCCGACGACGTCGCAACTGCCCATACGCGGGCAGAACTTGAAGCACTGCAGCAGGAACAGGCATACCAGGATGCGGTGACGGCGATCGCCAACGCGGACCAGCTCGCAGAGCGGGCCCGCGAAGCGGTCAGACTCGCGCAACGCAGCGAGCAACGGGCGCGTGACACCATTGCGAAAGTCGGGCCGGCGCGGGTCGCCGCGGAGACCGCGGCCACGGACCTGCGCGAGGGCGAAGCGTCGGTCGACGCTGCCGCCAACCGTGTCGCGGCCGAAGCGGAGCCAGCCGGTCTGACGGACGTGGCCGCCCGCTTCCTGCCCGGCCGGGACACCGCGCGGCTGGACCAGGCCGCCCGGCGACGCCAGGCCGCGGTGACCCGGATACTGCAGCTGCTCGACATCCAGGCGGACGCGCAGCGGGCCCTCGACGAGGCGGTTCGCGTCGCGACGCAGGCACGCACGGAAGCGACCGCGGCCGCCGCGCTCGCCGACACCGCCGGCGAGGAGGTCACCCGGACGATTGAGGCCGTCGCCGCGGCGCTTGGCGCCTGGGCGGCGCGACTCCCGGATGTGGCGCGCCCGACGCCGGAGGCCGTCGAGGCGTGGGTGGGCCTCGTCTCCGGCCTGGCCGACGCGGACCGGCCGCGCCCAGTCGTGGCCGCAGCCATCGCGCGAGACCACCTGGACAGCATCCGCCGGACGCTGCAGCAGCGCTCCGCCGAGCTGGCCAGCCAGCTCCAGCAGAACACCAGAGCCCAGCAGGACCTCACTGCGCGGCTGGCCGCAGTCGAGCAGGAGCGGGACCCGCGGCCCGCCGAACCGGCATTGTGGCGCCGCCGTGACCGGCCCGATGGTGTTACCGACGGCGGCGCGCCACTGTGGCGGCTGGTCGAGGTGATCGACGACGCCGATGGCACCGACGTGGCGACACTCGAGGCGGCGTTGGAGGCGAGTGGTCTCCTGCAGGCGTGGGTCACCCCAGACGGTGCGTACCAACTGGAGCGCGACGGGGCCGACACCGTTTGGATCGCCGGTGACCGCGCAGCACCGGGGATTTCTCATACGCTTCGGGCGGTGCTGCGTCCGGCCGACGACGCGGGCGTCCTCACCGACACCGTCGACCGGCTGCTACGGAACACCGCCTACTCCCCCACGCCCTCCGCCGCTCCGGCACTCAGCCCCGACGGGCAGTGGTGGCACGGCACGCTGACCGGCCGCGCCATCGGCGTCGACGGCGGGCCGCGCCTGCTCGGCGCGGCGGCCCGAGCGGCGGACCGGCGCCGGCGCATCGTCGGACTCCGCGCAGAGCTCGCGGACTTGCGGGCCACGGCAGAGGCCATCACGAACGAGCTTGCGGACGTGGACCAACTGCTGGAACGCCTCGCCGAGGCGGCCCGCCTCGCACCCGACGACGCCCCGGTTGTCGCCGCCGTGCTCACCCTGCGCCACGCCGAGCGGGAGGCGGAACGGCTCGCTCGCAAGGCGGCGGATGGCGAAACCGCCGCCCGCGACGCCCAGGACCGCCTCGACGGCGTGGTTGCCGACGTCGTCACGCATGCCGACGAACACCGCCTGCCCCGCCGGCCCGGCGAGGTGGAGGCGACACGGTTAGCGCTGTACGACTTCGCCAGCGTCGTGAGCAAGCTCGCCGACGCCGTCGGTCGGCTGCCTCGGCTACGTGAGATCGCGGTTCAGTTCGCCGGCGCGTACGACGAGGCCGAGCGTCTCGCGACGACCGCCCAGGAAGACGCGGAGACCGACCGGGCCGAAGCGGAACGACTGCAGGTGCAGGCCGCCGCCGCGGCCTCCGCACTGGCGCAGGACGCCCAAGAGATCCTGGCTCGGGTGGCAGACCTGCGCAAGAACCTCGGTCAACTCGAGGGGCAGGTCAAGCTGCTTCGGGCCGAGCGAGACCAGGTGCTGAGCCGGCAGTTCAAGGCACAGAGCACGCTCGAGTCCGTCGAGGAGCAGCGCAGTGCGGCCGAGGCCGAACGGCAACGGGCCGTCGACTCCTGGTTCGCCTGTGTGGACGCCGGCCTACCCGCGCTCCGCCACCTGCCCGACCCATCCGCCCGGAACGTCACCGCAGCGCGCGAATCGGCACGAGCCGCCCGCGCCGCCATCCACCCCCGCGACTGGTCCGACGAACCGCAAGTCGTCGCGAAACGGGTCCAGGCCCGCTGGGCATCGATGGTCGACACGGCGCAAGAGCTGCGGTCACGGCTGGAATCGTTGTCAGGACGGACGGTACGGACGAAGCCGGCGGACGAGGACGACCCCGGGGCCGTCGACGTCGTGGTGGACGGCACAGGCGCGGCGCTGCCGCCGCCAACCGCGGTCGACGTGCTGGCCCGGCTGTTGGAGCGGCTCAGCAACGACTACGACGAGGAGCTCAGCCGGACCATTAACGAGTTGCTCGGCAGCACGTTCATCGAACACCTGCGCGACCGGCTCGTGGAGGCCGAGCGGCTGCGCACCGACATCAACGCCAAGCTGGCCCAGACCCCAACCACCACGTCGGGCCTGATCCTGCGACTCGTACGCGCACCGGTCGAGGGCGAGCGGGCGGCCAACGACGTGCTCGCCGCGCTGGAGCGCGACTTTGGGCTGCTTCCGGCCGGCACGCAGGATCAGATCCGGCAGTTCCTGTCCCGCCGCATCGGCGACGCGCAAGAGGCCGCCCGCGCCAGCGGCGACGCCGACTGGCGGGCGCAGCTGGAGCGAATCCTCGACTACCGCCGCTGGTTCGAGCTGCGACTGGAGTACCGCACCGCCCAGGCCACCGCGAACGGCGCCATCGGTTGGCGACCGCTCAACCGCGACGACCACTCGCTGCTGTCCGGCGGCGCGAAGGTCGTCACACTGCTGCAGCCGTTCGTCGCGGCGCTGCACGCAATGTACGACCAGTCCGGCATCGGCCCGCGCATGATGTGGCTCGACGAAGCGTTCGACGGCGTCGACCCGGCCAACCGCGCCACCATGCTGCGCCTGCTCGCCGACTGCGATCTCGATTGGGTGGTGGCCGGCCCGGCGACGATCGCGAACACGCCCACCGTCCCCATGGCCGCCATCTACGAGGTACGCCGGGCACCGCGCCCGTTCCCCGGCGTCAGCCTAGAGCTGGCCGTGTGGGCCGGCGGCGAGCTCACGCATCTGGTGACACCCGACCCAGCGGACCTGCCCGACCTGTTCTCGGAGCTGCAGACATGACGGCGGTACCGGACGGTCTGCTCGATTGGGCGCGGCTGCCCGGCCCGACGAAGGTCCTCGACCGGACGCGCCGCCGGCTCGAAGCGGGCGGCAGCATCGCAGGCAGCCCGCTGCCGGTGTCGCTGACACCAGCCGAACGCCGCGACGTCGGCCGGCTGCTCGGGTCCGCATGGGAGCTGTCGCAGCGTGCCGTGCCCCTCCGTCAGCTCGCTGAACGGATTGAGGAACTCGGAACCGACCTACCGAGCCTCCTGACCGCCCTGCATGGCCCATTGGTCGACCGTCCGGCGGAGCGCGCCGCCCGCCGCTCCGCCGCCCAAATGGAACGCCGGGCCGCCGCCGAGGAGCTGCGGGCCGCCGGCTTGCCCGACGACGTGATCAACGGTTGGATGTCGGCGGCGGCCCTGCCCGCAGCCGGCTCAGGCCGCCTGCACCGGCTAGCCAGTCAGGCCGCCGCGGTGCTGCGGACTCTGCCGGCCCCCGGCGACACAACGCTGTTGGCGGTTCTAGCAGCCGACGCACTCGACGATCCGCACGCACTCGATCGCGACACTCGACTCGGCGCCACCGTCCTGCGGCTCGCCCACCGCGGCGAGCTACCCGACTCGGCACGGCGAGAGGCGGAGGCATGGCGGGCGGCCTGGGAACACCTCGGAGTGGTCTGCGACGAGCTGTCGTCGCGCGTGCTCGTACTCAACCTCGACCTGCGCGGCGACGCTGCGGCTACCCACCTTACCGGCGCGGCCGGCGCGGAACCGGTCTGGCTGACCTGGCGCTCACTTCGTGGCACGTTCACCAGCCCGGCGACGGATGTGTACGTCTGCGAGAACCCAGCGGTGCTGGCCGCGGCCGCCGACCGCCTAGGCGTGAGCAGCCGGCCGTTGATCTGCACAAACGGCAGACCGACCTGCGCGGCGCGCCGGCTCATCGCGGTGCTCGCCGCGGCCGGCGTGCGGCTGTGGATCCGTGCGGACGACGACCCGGCCGGCCAGCAGATTGTCAACGAGGTGCACATGATCGCGCCGGCCGCGCAGCTCTGGCGGTACGAACGGCGCGACGCGACTGACGGCCAGCGCCGCTACGAAGAGCAAGACCTGCCTCTGCTGTTGGCAGACCTCACGGCGTCCGACTGAGCACCGAAGGCCGCGAGTCACGCGACGCTTCCAGCAATCGACGCCGGCGGTGATGTGCGACCGTGGCCTCGACGCGTTGGTGCGCTTGGACAAAGCCGCCCGGGACGCAGCAAATACCCAAGATCTGTACGTTCCAGCAGAGGGTAGAGGGCGCGATCGCGGACAACGTTGAGACCGTTGACTTCGTCAGGACTCCCAGCTCCGCAGGACGGACGTGCGGTCCAAGCTCCTGGCAATCGGGCTCATGCAGTCATGAATTGCCGACTTCCTCGAGCGTCTGGTTGTCCGCCCGGATCAGCCGACGCGAGCGCACATCGATGTCAAGGCGATGTGGGAGATCGGGGCGAAAATGGCCGACCCTTGCCTGTTCTGGAGATTGAGCACCTCTACGAGCGGTTGCTCATCGGCTGCGACGGCAGCACAGACCGGTGAGCCGAGTGCCCTGTCCGTCGTTACATACGACGGACAGGGGGCCGAGACGCGTCACGACTCGTCCGACTGCAGGCGAGGCTCGGCATCCCCCGCGTCACCGGCAACATCTCGCGTGTCGACGAGCTCGACGAGTGATTCGTTGCCTGCAAGGCCGCCGGAGAGCAGGTCAACGTGGGGTACGTCGTCGACGGCGAAGGCATACCGGGCGATCAACAGGTCCTTGAAGGCTTCGATGTTCGGCGTGTCGGTCGGCGGGAAGATGCGCCAGCGTCGTCGGCCGACAGCGTGAATCGCACCTCTCATCGCCGCCTGCAGTTCCTTGGGCCTGAGGGCGGTGAGCGGGATGACGCTGGACTGCGGCGTCTCGGGTTGGAATGCGAGTTGGTCGGCTTGGGCAAGGTTCTGGCTGGGTCCGTCCAGCAGCCCGGCTGAACGGACGCGGATGGTTTGTACCACGTTGAAGGTTGCGAGCAGAATCTGCCAGTCCAGCCAGCCTTCGCCGCGGAGTTGCCGAAATCCCGCGAGCGTGTCGGGGTCAGCGAGTGCCCGGGGGAGGGTCTGGTTCAGCAGCCTCGGGAAAAGCTCGTAGTTGTCGCGGATGTGCGCAAGCCCGGCAGCGCGATCGTACGTCGGACCTGGAGTGGCCGGCGGAGCGAGCGGTTGCGCCGGACTCGGCCGGTACGCTGGACCCTGAAGTGGCTCCACGGCGACCGTGGCAAGGGCGACGTAGTGGTTGGCGTCCAGAAGGCCAGCGAGTTCGTCGTAAGGGCGAGCGACGTGGAGCTTGTGGGTCGCGCCACCGGCAAACGCCTGCTCCACGCTCGCCATGAACTGGTCCTGAGGCCGAGCGCTGAGATTCGCAAGCAGGTAGACCAATGTGGAGGCGAGTTCGAGGTTCAGCTTCTCTGGATCGGCCGATGGGTCGTACGGGCTCAGGATGACGGTGCACGTCACCGCCTCGTTGTTGGGTTTGAACTTGACGTTTCCGGTGTCGCCCAACGGCGTGCCCACGAGCACGTCGACGTGGATGTCCTGAGCCAAGAACAGAGGATCGCCGGCGCGAGTTCCACGATCAGAATCTGAGCACCTGCCACGAAACGCTCGGCTGCCAGGACACCGTATTGGTTGTTGAGACAAGTCACGAACCAGGTCGTTCCGAGCGCGGAGAAGGTGAGCGTTCGCCGCGATCCCAGGTCGCCGAACGGCCGTCCGGCCAACTGTGCATCACACTCGGCCACGAGCGTCTCCTCGGTGAGGGAGAATTTAGACCGGACCTCGTCGGCGATCTCGTCAATGTCCCGTTCGTAGTCGGTCTTGCCGAGCGCCTTACGCAGTACCGGCAGGATCTGCGGTCGAAGTCGCTCCGCGGTGAGCAGGGCGGTGAGCGTGTGGAAGTCGATCTTCTGCAGGATCGGCGGAACATCCTGCCGCGAGAGCTGCTCGGCGAGCACGCGGCCAGGATATGGCGGCGGACCGTCACCCAGTCGTGCCAGTGGCCCTGCCGATGCAGGAACGTCTGCATGCCCCACGCGAGATACTGGGCTTCGACATGCCGCCCTTCGCGCACGGTCCGAGCGATCAGCGCCCGCAGCACCGCCAGTTCGGCGCTCATCCAGGCAAGCGCGGCGTCGTGGTCGGCCAGCGGTTCCTCGACGACCTGCTCGTCAACGGCGGGGCAGCGGGCCGAACCGGGGCGGCACACGCCGCGGCTGCAACAGCCGATCCGCCCGCGGCGCCGCCTGCATGTGGTAATCGACGAACCGGTGCCGGGCCCGCTCGATCTCGACCGGGCCGTCGAGCGTCGCGGCCAGCTCCGCGGCGTACGCGGCCAGCAACTCGTGCAGCCCATACCGGCCCGGCGCGGGCTGCTGGAGAAGGTGCGCGGTGGTCAGCTCGGTCAGTAGCGGGCGCGTCCGATGGACGGCCACGCCGAGTATGCTCGCGGCGGCGCGTACGCCGACGTCAGGTTCGGTGAGCGTACCCAGGAGCCGGAACAGCCGTGCGGCGTCGGGGCTGAGCGTCCGATAGGACCAGGAGAACGCTGCCCGCAGGTTGGTGACCGGATCCGCGCCGCCCAGCGCCTCCAAGCCACCGTGGACGTCGCACAGTTCGCTCGCCGTGACGGCGAGGGGGAACGCCGGGTTCGTGACGGCCCGCGCCGCCACGATCGCCAGCGCCAGCGGCAGCCCGGCGCACACGGCGACGATCTGGTCGACGGCGTGCGGCTCGGCTGTCACGCGGTCCGCGCCGATGCGCCGGGCGAGGAAGTCACGGGCCTGCTCGGCGGGCCACACGTCGAGCGTCAGCGACCGGGCGCCTTCGGCGGCGACCAGGCCCGGCATCGCGTTGCGGCTGGTGATGATCGCCAGGCACCCGCCGGCTCCCGGCAGCAACGGCCGGACCTGGTGCACGTCCCGTGCGTTGTCGAGCAGGACCAGCATCCGGCGTCCGTGCAGGAGGCTGCGGTACAGCGCCGACTGGGCGTCCACTTCGGACGGGATGTCCCGTGGCGCGACGCCCAGCGCGTCAAGAAAGCCGCGCAGCGCCCGCTCCGGACTCATCACGTCCGCGTCGGCGCTGAACCCACGGAGGTTCACGTACAGCTGCCCGTCGGCGTACTGGTCGACGACCTGGTGGGCCCAGTGCACTGCGAGGGTCGTCTTGCCGACCCCGGCCATCCCGCCGATCGCGCCGATCACCACCGTGGCGGCCACGTTCGCGTCGCCGTGCAGCGACAAGGCGTGCGCCAGTACGGCCCGGCGCCCGACGAAGGTGGCCGGATCGGCCGGCAGCTGCGCCGGGCGTGGCCGTGGCACCGGTGGCGTCTGGGCCGTCGTTCGTGCGGCCGGCCCGCGCAGAACGGCCGTGTACGCGGCCGTCAGCTCGGCTCCCGGATCGATGCCGAGGTCATCGGCGAGCCGCGCGCGTACCCGTTGGGCGACGGCAAGGGCCTCGGCCTGCTGACCGGCCTGGGCCAGGGCCAGCACGAGCCGCGCCTGTACCGGCTCGTCCAGCGGGGCCCGCACCGCCGCCTCCTGCAACACTGGCAGGAGACGGTGCGCCAGTCCGGCGGGCAAGCCCGCGTCGGCGGCCTCCCGCACCGCGGTCAGGAATTCGCGCTCGCACGCCGCGAAGACCGGGTGCGCGCGTACCTCGGCGTCCAGCCCGGCGGCGCACACCCCGTGCCACAGCTCCAGCGCCTCGGCGAACATCGTGGCGGCGCGCCCCGCGTCGGTGGCCGTCGTGTGCCGCGCGCGCTGGATCAACGCACGAAAGCGCAGCACGTCGACATCGCCCGCGACGCAGACCAACCGGTACCCGCCCGCGGATCGCAGCAGCCACCGGCCCGGCGCCCGCACCGCCAGCTGCGGCTCCAACAGCCGGCGTAGCACCCCGACATGGCGGTGCACCACGTTCACGGCGGTGTTCGGCGGGTCCACACCCCACAGCACATCCACGATCACGTCGAGGCCGACCGGTTCACCGGCGCGTACCAGCAGCAAGGCCAGAAGTGCCCGCTGCTGCGGCGAACCCAGGTCGATCTCGTCGTCGCCGCGCCATACGCGTACCGGCCCCAGCACCGAGAACCGCAGCTGCGGGGCGCTGGCATCGGGCCGGATGGACGGCGACGCGGGCGCCATGGCCAGCCGGCTCCCGTTGCTGTTCGCGGTCACGGGACTGACGCTAGGCAGCCGGCCACCGGCAGCGCCTACGTCAAGTGACGTAGATTCTGCGCACCGCCCGCCAAGGCCGCCGCCAGCTCCGCCCGCGAACGCACCCCCAGCTTCGGGTACACGTTGTACAGATGGGTGCTAATCGTACGCGGCGAGACGAACAGCCGGGCGGCGATGTCGCGGTTACTCAGCCCGTCCGCCGCCAGCTGTGCGATCTGCATCTCCTGTGGGGTCAGCCGTTCGCGTACTTCAGTCGGGCGCCGCAGCGTCTCACCGGAGGCCCGCAACTCCCGGCGGGCCGCCTGCGCCCACGGTTCGATGCCCAACGCCTCGAACGTCCCGGCGGCCTGACGCAGCATCGGCCGGGCGGCGGCCGGTTGGCGTACCCGGCGCAGCCAGATCCCGTACGCCAGAAGGACTCGCGCTCGTGCCCACGGCCAGCGGGCCGCGTCACCGGCCAGCGCCGCCTCGAACAGTCCGCCCGCCGCCGGATCTTCGCCCGCCAGCAGCGCCCGTACGTATGCGAGGTCCACAGTCAAGGCCATCGAACGACTGACCGCCGCGACCTTCACCATTTCGTCGTACAACGCCCGCACCGCATCCATCCGATCGCTGCGCATGCCCGCGTCGGCCAGGTAACCGAGCAGACCGAAGGGCGAATACAGATGAAACGCCGGATCCGCCGGATCGAAGATCCGCACGAGATGGTCGTACGCCTCCTCCGCCCGGCCGTCGGCCAGCGCGCGCAGGCCACGAGCCTGCTGCACCAATGCCAGCATCGGATGCGCACCGATGGCCAGGAACATCTCCTCGGCGGCGTCGACCTGTCCGGCGACAGCGGCCCCGTCGCCCATCAACGCGAGCGCCTGCGCGTGGATCAGCCCCGACGTCAGGCCCCACAGCGCCGCACCCGACTCGCGGGCCAGGTCGCGGCATTGCGCCGCGGCGGCGGCACCCAGCCGCACGTCCCCCCACTGGACCGCCGCCGAGGCCTGCATATTCAGGGCCTGCACCAGCACCGCGATCCGGCCTGCGCCGGTCAGCCGGGTGATCGCGTCGTCGAGGAAACCGCGGGCGAGATCGATCGCGCCGATGCCCAGCGCTCCCGTTCCCAGATGCAGCAACTGCTCGGAATCGAAGTCGGTGCGCCCGGCGAGCCCGCGCATGTGCTCCGCGCAAGCAGCAGCCCGGCTGACGGGTTCACACAGCGCGATCGTCGACAGCATCAAGGGTTCATCGGGCGTCATGGTCAGTTGCTCGGCTGCCGCCACCACGGCGCCGCGGACCGTCTCGTCCGGATTGGACCACCAGGCGCGCACTCCCAGCGACGACAACCAGTGCATGGCCGGCTCCAGCTGCCCGTCCGCGGCCATCCGCAACGCGATGTCCGCCGACGCGACGAGCCGGGCCGCACCCGACCAGCCCATGCTCATCCGCGTCTCGCGCAGCCACGCCAGCTGATTGCGAGCCGCCGGCGCGAGGCGGCTCTCGTCGATCACCGCGACCAGCCGGGACGTCGCCGCCATGTCACCGGACTCCGCGTACTCAAACGCCGCCGCGACCAGTCGTCCGTTGCGTACCACGGGATCGGCCGACAGCCGCGCTGCGCGTTCCCACGCCCGCGCCGCCTCATACGACGCACTGCGGTGGTTGTAGCGGTGCGCCGACTGCTCCAGCTCGTGGGCGATCGCATCGTCCGGGCCGAGAGCGGCCGCCGCCCGGTGCCAGATCCGCCGGTCACCGTCGGTCACGCACTCGGCAAGCGCCGCATGGATACGCCCGCGCAGCACCAGACCGCACGCCTGGCGGATCGCAGAGCGATGCAGCGGATGCGCGAAACGCACCCGGTCGGCAGCATCGACGACGAGTACGCGAGCCGCCACGGCGGGATCGAGGTCGTCCGGCGAGAGGGGGCCGTCGGCGACTGCGGCAGCGGCTTGGAGGATCTCCGGAAGGCTGTCCCCGTCGTCGAGGGCCGCTACCGACAGCAGCGTTCTCGTACCGGCCGGCAACGCGGCCACCGTGTCACCGAACACCGACTCCAACCGGGTCGTCAGCGGCAGCCACGCCGGCAGCAGCGCGTCCGCGCCGTACCGGGACGCCACGGCGGACAGCTCGACCAGTCCGAGCGGATTGCCGGCGGCTTCGGTGACGACCCTCGCCCGCAAGTCGTGGCCGAGACCGGGTGCGTGCGCGGTCACCAGCGCGTCTGCGTCCTCATCGGACAGCGGACCGACCGCGAGCAGGTCGATGCCGACCGCGCGCAAACGGTCGCCGGGATCGGCTTCGTCGCGTATCGCAGCGAGCAGTACGACCGCGTCCTGGGCCAGCCGCCGCCCGACGAAGGTCAGCACATCCCAGCTGGGCCGGTCCAGCCACTGCGCGTCCTCGACGACGAGGACCAGCCGCTGATGCTCCGCGGTGGCCACCAGCAAATCCAGGACCCGCCAAGCGATCCGGTACGCGCCGTCGTCCGGCCCGGCGAGCAACGCCGCCACGTCGTTGTCGTCGGCCAGACCGGACAGCAGCAGACGCAATGCCGCGTATGGCAAACCGAACTCGGCTTGCACACCCGTCACCGTCAGCACCAGCATTCCCGCTTCGCGGGCTTCGGCGGCGGCCGCGGCCAGCAGGGACGACTTACCCACACCCGCACCACCGTGGACGATCAGCGCACCGCCGTGCCCGCCGTCATCGGTCAGTAGCCGCCGCAGACGGCCCAGTTCAGGTGCACGACCAATCACGACGCACTGTCCTCTCACCGGTGCCCGGGTCGCGTACGCCCTCGTTGAGGTCGTCGGCTTGATCGGCGATCAGGCTCCGCCATAGTCTCACCGCGACCGCCGGTCTACCAGGAGGCCCTATGCCGACGCCGTGGGAATGCTGGCCTTGCATCTTGCGCTCACAGACCGCGCAGTACACCGCGCCCTTGAATAGGTAGGGATGGCGGCTGCGGTACTGCTGCCGCGGTCCGCCCAGGCGGTCGCCGCGTCGCGCGAGGATCGCCTGGGCCTGGTCGAATATGTCCCGATCGATGATCGCAGGGTGACCCGGCACGTCTGACTGCACCCAGCGGTCCCGGTCGTTCCAGCGCATCACGCTGGTGTGCCCCATCGCGACATCGTCAACGTCGAGGAGTATCTCGTCCGTACGCTGCTTGTTCCAGACCTGGAATCCCGTGTACCGCGGATTCTTCAGAATGGTGCGTACCGCGCTCTTGGACCAGGCGATGCCGCTGCGGTGGCGGTTGCGGACCCGGTCGTACGCAGACGGGCACGGGATGCCGTCCCGGGCGAACTGTTCCGCGATGACGTACAGCCCATATCCGGTGATGAACATCGCGAAGATCCGCTGCACGGTCGGCGCTGTGGCCGGATCCGGTTCCAGGCCGTGCAGCCGTTTGCCGTCGGCGGCCTTGGCCGGATTCGGGTGCGGGCCGAGATCGCGCAGTGCGTAGCCGTACGGTGGCCGCCCCCCGAGGTAGCGGCCCTCCACCCGAGTCTGCGCGGTCATGGCCGCGCGGACCCGGAGCCTGATCCGGTTGCGCTCGCCCTTGCTCATGCCACCGAAGACGGACATGACCAGTTCATGCGCCTCGTTCTGCGGATCGATCGGGCCGCCGACCTCTGGAACCCACAGCCGCACACGGAAGTGCTCGAACAACGGCAGCGTCAACCCAAACTGGTTGCCATAGAAAGCACGGTGCGGCTCACCGATCACAACATCGTCGAATCCCCGGCCCGGATCACGCAACGCTTCGAGCAATAGCTTGGCGTCGGGCCGGCGCCGGACATGGTGCGCCATTGCGAAGTTGCCGGTGACCTCTACCGGGCCGACGGCAACGACACGGATATGCGAAGGCTCTCAACGAGGCCGGAATCGGGTATACGTACCTCGGCGACTACGCCGGAGCACTCGAGAACTGCACGGCGGCGCTGCCATCTTCGAGCGGTCGGGTGACCGCCACGGTGAAGCGGCCACGCTGGACAACATCGGCTACGCCCACCATCGCCTCGAGAATCACCACACTGCCATCGGCTTCTTCACGCGAGCGGTGCAGCTGGACCGGGAGGTCCGTGACCGGCACGGCGAGGCGGAGACGCTGACCCACCTCGGCGACGCGTACCAGGCCAACGCCGACGGCGCCGCCGCCAGCGAACACTGGAGGGCTGCGGAGGCAATCCTCGTCGAACTCGGCCACCCCGACGTCGACGGCGTCCGAGCCAAACTCGCCGCGACGGAGCCACCGTCGTAACGGTGGTGCTCTTCACAGGCTGGTGATCAGGCCGCCGTCGATGACGACGTCGGTGCCGGTCACGTTTCCGGCTCGATCGCTGGCCAGCAGCAGGACCAGGTCGGCGACCTCGTCCGGCCGGGTGAACCGGCCGGTCACCGAGTCGCCGGCGGCCTGTTTCGCCACCGCGTCCGGGTCGAGGCCGGTGGCGCGGGCCACGGTCGCCGCGACGCCGCCGTCGCCGAGCCACAGCGGTGTGCTGACCGGGCCCGGGCTGACGGTATTCACCCGGATGCCGTGCGGGCCGACCTCCTTGGACAGCGCCTTGGAGAAGCTCAGCAGCGCCGCCTTGGCGGCGCTGTAGTCGATGACCAGCGGGTCGGGCAGCCACGAGTTCACCGAGGCGACGGTCACGATCGTGCCGGCGCCCCGGTCGAGCAGCAGCGGCAGGGCCGCGCGGGTGGCGCGGACCGCGGCCAGGAAGTTGATCGTCAGGGCCGAGGTCCAGTCGTCGTCAGTGACGGACAAGAACCCGCCGGTGCGCGGCTGGACCGCCCCGACGTTGTTGACCAGGATGTCCAGGCCGCCGAACGCGGACGCCGCGGCCCGGATCAGCTCGGCCGGCCCGTCGGGCGTGGACAGGTCCGCCTCCACCGGATGCACACCGCCATCCGCGGCGAGCTCGGCCAGCTCGGCGGTGATGTGACGGGCGCCCGCCGCGACGCGGACGCCCTCGCCGGCCAGGGCCCGCGTGACGGCCAGCCCGATGCCCTTGCCGGCGCCGGTCACAACCGCGGCCTTGCCAGTCAGGTGCAGTTCCATGACGACATCCTCTCGTGGGTCGGCCGACCCCGGCGTGGAATCGGTACGCCGGAGTCGGCCGGTCGTGCTCAGGCCAGGAAGGCGAGCAGGCGATGGGTGAGCTCGGCCGGGTGCTCCTCGTAGATCCAATGGCCGGAGTGCGCGATCACGACGCCAGTGACGTTGTCCGCGTAACCGCGGACCTGGGTCTCCTCGGCCTCGCCGAGGCTGTTGCTGGCGCCGATGGCCAGGACCGGCATGGTGAGCTTGGTCTCGGCGTACCGGGCGTTGTCGGCGATGTCGGTGGGGAAGGCCCGGAACCAGGCGAAGCTCGCCCGCAGATGGGCGTCGTCGCGCAGGTACTGGGCGAATTCCCGCACCTCCACCGGTCCGATGCCGTCCTTCTGGACCTCGAGGGAGTCGGTGAACCGGTCGACCCACACCTCTTCCCGGCCGGCGACGAGCTGCTCAGGCAGGCCGTTGGTCAGGGCGAAGAAGCCGAAGTGCCAGGCGCCCGGGCCCTGCGCGGTCAGGGACGGGAAGCTGTACAGGCCTTCGTCCGCGATGGGCGCCTCGCTGAGGACCAGCTTCCTCACCTCGCCCGGGTGGGCGGCGGCGTAGGCGTAGGCGACCATGGTGCCGATGTCGTGGCCCACCAGCCGGATGTCGCGGTTCAGGCCGAGCTGGACCAGCAGCCCGTGAATGTCGGCCGCCATGGTCTTCTTGTCGTAGCCCCCGGCCGGCGCGTCGCTGCGACCGGCACCGCGCAGGTCGGGCGCGATCACCGTGTAGTGCCTGGCCAGCTCGGGCAGGATCCCGCGCCACTCGTACCAGGTCTGCGGGAATCCGTGCACCAGGACCAGGGTCGGGCCGTGGCCGCCGCGCACGTAGTTGATCCCGACGTTGCCGACCAGGGCCCGCTGCTCCGTGAACCCGTACGGCACCCGGTGTTCCCGGCCGGCGGCGGCGGTGCCGTCGCCGTGGGCCGCCGCCGCGGTCGGCGCGAGGAGCGAGAGCACCGCGGTCGCGGCCAGCAGCCAAAGGTGGCGGGGCTTCACCGGGCGGGCCCTCATACCCCGTGCTCCTTCAGCCAGGCCAGGCTGGCGTCGGCGACGTCGCGCCAGCCGCTGTCGATGGTCAGCGAGTGCGCCCGGTCCGGGAACTCGAGGATGTCGGTGACCGCGCTGGAGTGCCGGTACTGCTTGAGGGTGGCGCGGGTGACGGCTTCGGGCACGGTGTGGTCCTTGCCGCCCATGATCAGCAGCAGCGGGCCGCGGGACTCGTTGGCCGTGTCCACCTTGGCCGGTGAGTGCGGGTCGAAGTTGGCCGCAGCCGCTTCGAAGAGCGGCTTGCCCGGTGCCGGGATCGTCCATCGCTCGTACAGCTCGTCGGACTCGGCCTCGGAGACGGCGTTGCCGAACGCGAACCGGAACTGCTCCGCGGTCAGCGAGACGGCCCGGTGCCGGTTGCCGGGGTTCTTGAACACCGGCAGCGTGGCGCGCAACGCCGACAACGGCACCGGCAGCACGCCCTTGATCTGCGCCGCGTCGATCGCGATCGCGGCGGCCGCCTGGTCCCGGCCGAGCAGCTTCTGGGCGATCATGCCGCCGAAGGAGTGCCCGATCAGGATCGGCCTGGTGTCGAGCCCGTCGATGATCTTCGCGTAGTGCTCGACGACGTCGTCGATGCCGTAGTCGGCGACGGCGTCCGGGTTGGTGCGGGTCGCCTCGACCGTGTCCGCGTCGCCGGGCCAGCCCGGCGCGGCCGGGGCGTAGCCCGCGCTGCGGAACAGGTCGATCCACGGCGCCCAGGAGGCGGCGTGCAGCCACAGCCCGTGGATGAAGATGACTGGTGTGGGGGTACTCATGCTGGACTCCTCAGGTCTGTTGGGGTGGCGGGCCGACGACCCGCAGGCTGAACGCTTCGGCGGACGCGATGATCGC
Source organism: Dactylosporangium darangshiense (assembly GCF_039537565.1). NCBI lineage: Bacteria > Bacillati > Actinomycetota > Actinomycetes > Micromonosporales > Micromonosporaceae > Dactylosporangium > Dactylosporangium darangshiense. The sequence goes on along the minus strand of NZ_BAABAT010000024.1, from coordinate 15,838 downwards.
GCCGATGTCGAACGACGCCGGCGCGTCGTCCACGTGCGCGACGGGCGTGCCGTTCGAGCGGAACCACTCGTCGATGCCGGCCGGGGCATACACGACCGCCATCCGGGACCGCGGCGAGCGGACCAGATAGCTGTGCGGCACGCCGCGCGGGCCGTACGCGACCTGGCCGCCCTGCAGGTCGTAGCGGGCGTCGCCGACGAAGAAGCTGATCTCACCGTCGAGCACGACCCACACCTCGTCCTCCCCGTCGTGCACGTGCAACGGTGGAGCCTGACCCTTCGGGTCGTCGAACTCGAGTACGCTCACCGCCCGGTTGGTGGCGGCGCCAGGCACCAGGATGCGGGCCTGGCCGCCGAGGAACCAGAACGGTTCCCCCACTCCGGGAGGCGGGAACAGCGAATCGGTCATGATGATCGCTCCTTGATTCAGCCGGTCGTCGCGCGGGACGCGGCCCGGACGAGGTCGACGACGACATTCGGGTGCGTGACGAAGTACGCGTGCGAGGCGCCGGCGATCTCGACCGTGTGCGAGCCGGCCCGGCCGGCCATCGTCCGCTGCGAGGCCGGCGGGATCGCCTGGTCCGCACCGAACACCGCGTACCAAGACGGGATGGACCGCCACCCGGGCGGGCCGGACGGGAGCCGAGCGCGGTCAGCGTGACCGGGCGCTGCACGGCCGCCATCGCCAGCGCCGTGGCCGGGCCGACCTCGCTGATGAACGCCTTGCGGAACTCCTGCGGCCGGATCGAGAGTTCCACGTCGGTGCCGCCGCCCGGAATCGGGACCTGCACGGCGGTCGTGACGTCGGGCAGGGTACCGCCGGCACTGAGTGCGAACGCGGACTCGCCCTCGTCGGGCACGAACGCGGCGATGTACACCAGCGCCTTGACGTTCCCGTTCCCGGTCGCGGCGTTGGTGATCACCGCGCCGCCGTACGAGTGTCCGACCAGGATGACCGGGCCGGTGATCGAGGCGAGCACGGCCGCCAGGTAGGCGGCGTCGCCGGCCAACGCGCGCAACGGGTTGGCCACCGCGACCACCGGATAGCCGTCGTCCTGCAGGCGCTGTACCACACCGTTCCAGCCGGACGCGTCGGCGAACGCGCCGTGGACCAGCACGACGGTCGGGCAGGTGCCGCGGGCGGGCCGGGCCGAGGCACCGGATGCGGCCTGCGCGGGCGCCAGCGACGTGACGATGCCGAGACCCGCGGCGGCCGACACGGTGGCCAGGCCGGTCAGGACGGTCCGGCGGGAAGTACGGGCGGTGTTCATGCTCATTCCTTTCAACGCAGCGTGCGCGCGGCCGTGAGAATCACGTCCGCGACAGCGGTGGGCTGCGACACCATCACGGCGTGAGAACCGGCCGTCTCGGCGATGTGCGATCCGGCACGCTGCGCCATGAACCGCTGCGCATCCACGTGGATGGCCTGGTCATCGGCGGCCACCAGGTACCAGGACGGCAGCACCCGCCACGCCGGCTCCCCGGCCGCCTCGGTGAAACCGGCCAACGCGATCGGCCGCTGGCTGACCGCCATCACCTCGGCGGCCGGCGCGGGCACGTCGGCGGCGAACACCGCCGGGAACTGCGACCGGTCGATGCTCAGCTCGACCACCTTGTCACCGTGCTCGGCCCGCACGACGGTCTGCCGCAGCGCCGGCCCCATGAGCGTGGCCGGGAACTGCTCGACGATCCCGGTGAGGCTTTCGCCCTGCTCCGGGGCGAACGCCGTGACGAACACCAAGCCGGCCGCATTGGCGAGCTCACCGGCGGCCCCGGAGATCACCACGCCGCCATAGCTGTGCCCGACCAGCAGCACCCGGCCCGGCAGCTCGGCGGCCAGGTCCGCCACATAGCGGGCGTCCGCGGCCGGCCCCCGCAGCGGGTTCGCCACCGCCCACACGTCCAGGCCCGCCGCCTGCAACTGCGCGACAACGGCCGACCAACTCGACGCATCCGCGAACGCGCCGTGCACCAGGACAACCGTCAGGCCGTCCTCGGTACGCTCAGACTCAGTCATCTCTTCTCCCACCTCCACATCGACGTCGCCCGACCGTAGGCCGACGCCGATGCAAGATCAGTGACAAAAGTGTGACGACGCCGCGAGCACAGCGAAGTAGGGAAACCCGCTGGTCAGCCGTTCAGCGCCCAATAGCCGCGCGGCGGCACGCGGACCCAGACGTCCGGCACCCCGGTGGACGGCCGCGTATCGGCGAGCCGCAGACCGGCGCCGGCGCAACAGGAGGCGATGGCCTTTCCGCGGTACAGGTAGGTGTGCAGGATCGCCTCGGCCGGCTCGTCGGCCTCCGCAGCAGCCGCCGCCCGAGTGCAGGTCCCAGCCCTCGACCACGCCGTCGCGGTAGATCCGGCCCAGGTCGCCGCTCTTGCGGTTGGCCTACCTCGCGGCGCGCACCCCGCCGACGGACAGCCGCCGCGCGACGCTGGGCATCGAGGCGCCGTACGCCCACGGCTGGCTCACCACGCACCCACCCCAGCACGGCGGTGACGCCGACGGTCAGCACCGCGTCCTCGTCCGTCGGGTCTTCCCACGGCTCGCGCACGACCGCGAGGTCGACCGCCGTGCCCGCCAGCCGCCGCACCGCCTCGTTGAAGGGCTACGTTGGACTCGCTACGCTACCGGCATGCACACACATTTTCGTTGTGTGTGCTGGGTTTCTGGGCCCGAGTCCCCCCTTCGACACAAACCCCCACGCGCAGACATCTTGCGCAAATGGGTCACGCTGGTTCGAGCGTGCACATCGTCTCGGTGCAGAGCAACACGAGACCGTGTCGATGCAGATGCTCGGCGAGCCGTAGTCCGGAACGACCGTCGTGGCAGTCAGCGATCAGGCTCCGCAGGATCGCAATGATTCGATCTTCGCGGACGTAGAGGTTGCTCGCCCGGCCGCGTCTCGGCCGCGCGCTGGTCTGCCCGTGCCGGCAACGATAGGCAGGCCGCCCGTGCGACCAGCATGACTCGAACGCCCGCCCGCAGAGCCCGCACCGCAGCCGGCCCGCCAGCTGATAGCCGTGCGCGACACCCCGACCGGCTGACGATCCCGCGGCGAGCTGCTGTACGGCGACGAAGTCGGCCTCGGACACCAGCCCCGGGTGCGCCACCTGCACCGACACCACCCACTGATCCGGCCGCACCCAGCACTGCGTCCGGAACAAGCCAGGCAGATGCGGCGGCGTGCACCGGGCCGGCTGCCGGTTCCACACCTGCCGGCCGGCGTACCTCGCGTTGCCGAGGATCGACCGCACCGTCGTGGTGGTCCAGCCGGCCGTCGCTCGATGCCGATTTCCTGGCGCTGTCCGCCTCCGATGGACAGGGCGCGGCCAACTCGTTCAACGCCGCAGCGATCCCGGCCACGCTCCGGCCCGCCAGCCGCTCCGCAAAGATCCATCGAACGATGGGTGAGGTCGCCGGATCCGGGTCCAACCGCTGCAACCGGCGACCCCACATCGCATGCATCGGATTCGGATGCGCGGACCCGCATCCACCAGGCGATAGCCGAACGGCGGACGGCCGCCCAGAAACCGCCCCTCGTCGCGGGTCTGCGCCTGCATTGCGCGCAAACGCGCCCGCGGCACCTGCAGCCTCGCGCTCGCGCGACCCGGCCGATGAAGGGGTGTAGCGCCAAGGGCAAGCCTCGGCCGTCAGGGCGTGTCGGCCGATCCGGGCGCAAGGCGCGTGGTCCAGCGCTCCTCGATCCGCCCGAACTTCCACACCGCGATGGCGACGGCCCAGGCGAGGACGAACAGGGCGACGATGGCGTACCCGGCGTAGTCGAGGGGGATGTCGGCGATCGCGGCGAGCGGGCCGCTGGTGATGCCGGCCTGGTCGGCGAGGACGCCGATGAGCTCGATGGTGCCGATGATGAGCGCGACGGCGACGGAGATCGACGTGATGGTGATGTTGTAGAAGACCTTCCGGACCGGCTTGGCGAACGCCCAGCCGTAGGCGGCGTTCATGAAGACGCCGTCGATGGTGTCCATCAGGCACATGCCGGCGGCGAAGAGGATCGGCAGGACGAGGATGGAGTAGAACGGCAGGTTGAACGCGGCCGCGCCGCCGGCCAGGACGAGGAGGCCGACCTCGGTGGCGGTGTCGAAGCCGAGGCCGAAGAGCACGCCGATCGGGTAGATGTGCCAGGCGCGGCGGACCGACTTGGTGAGGCCGCCGAGGATGCGGTTCATGAAGCCGCGCTTGTTGAGCTGGTCTTCGAGCTCCTGTTCGTCGTACTCGCCGGCGCGCATGCGGCGGAAGACGCGGATGATGCCGAGCAGTACGACCAGGTTGAGGATGCCGAGGATCCACAGGAACAGCCCGGAGACCGACGCGCCGATGACGCCGGTGATCGAGTGGAGTTCGGAGTCGTCGTTCTCGACCTGCCCGGCGAGGGTCTTCACGCCGACCGACAGCAGGAACGCCAGGGTGAACACGATGGTGGAGTGGCCGAGGGAGAACCAGAACCCGACGGACAGCGGTTTGCGGTCCTCGCCGGTGGTGACGTTGTCGGCCATGAGCTTGCGGGTGGTGTTGTCGACCGCGGCGATGTGGTCCGCGTCGAAGGCGTGGCGCAGGCCGAAGGTGTAGGCAAGCAGCCCGACGCCGACGGTGAAGACCGGGTGGTCCCCGCCGAGCTGGAAGTGCTGCGGGACGACGAGCCCGAACAGCACCCCGAAGCCGACGACGTGCAGCAGGACGATGAAGGCGGTCATGCCGCCCAGCGCCCGCCAGTCGCGGCGGGTGAGGCTGGCGCGGAAGCGGGCGAGCCCGGACTGCTCGTCCGTGGTGGTGGCGGGGCTGCTCATGCGCCGGACGGTACTCCCCGTCGATCTCTTGTTGCAAGCTCTATGCAATAACAGCTCGTTGCCAACAGGTAAGCGATCAGGACACGCGCTCCGCTTGTTGCAACTTTATGGCAGATGCCGCAGAGTGGTGACAGTGGAGCGGGTGCTGCCGGGCCGGGTGCGGGTCGAGGTGCTGGTCGTAGGGGCTCGCGACGGGGCGGTGCACTACCGGCCGGTCGACGGGGAGCTGCCGGCGGGCGCGCATCCGGACGCGACGGCGACGGCGTTGGCCGCTTCGCTCGTGAACGCTCGGCCGGTGGCTGTGCCGGACGGGCTCGGCGGCGCCCAATGCGATGGTCCTCAGCCAGTCTGGGCGCCGCCTCCTCTCACCATGCTGCACTCCACGTCGTGGCGCTATGCCGCCGGCGCCGTGGTCCTCACCTACGTCGCCGTGTTCGACGGTGCGCCGCCGCCGGGCGCGACGGTGCTGGGCCCGCACGGCATCGCCCACTCCGGGGATCCGGCCGCGCCGAGCCCGCCGTATGTGTGCGCGGACGCGGTCGCCGCCCACGCGATGCGGCACGTGGCGTGGCTGCGCGGCGCCGACGAGGTGGCGGCGACCGCTCTGGCCCGGCTGCCGGGGCTGTGGCGGGCGCTGGACGGCTATGTACCCGCGCCGGCCGGCGGGTTCGCGCCGGCCGGTCCGGTGTCGGCTCACCGCCCCGGTTAGCCGACCGCGGCGAGGTGGACCGCGGCGACGGTGACGAGTCCGGCGCCGAAGACGGTGATCCCGCCCGCGGCGAGGACCGGGGTCACCCGGGAGGCCAGCCGCAGCGCGGTGCGGGACCGGGTGCTGCGGGTGACCAGGGAGCTGCCGGCCACGGCGAGGACGCCGACGGTGAACAGCACGACGGCCATGCCGATGCCGAAGGTGAGCACGAGCAGCAGCGCGAACCCGGCGCGGCCGAGGAACAGCCCGGTCGCCAGGACCAGGAACGCCGACGGCGACGGGGTCAGCCTGCCGGAGATGCCCAGCAGCAGCAGCCCGGGCCGCTTGCTGTGCTCGTGCGAGTGCCCGTGGTCGTGGTGGTCGTGGTCGTGCGCATGCCCGTGGCCGTGGGTGTGGCCGTGTTCGTGGTCGTGATGGTGGTGGCCGTGCAGGTGGCGGCGGAGCATCCACACGCCGGTGCCGAGGACGAGGACGCCGGCCGCGATCTGCAGCCACGTGGTGAGCTGCTCCATCCGGACCAGGCTCGACAGCGACAGGAACGTCCAGGCGACGCCGATGACCAGCACCGACAGGGTGTGCATGACGGCGACCGAGCCGCCGAGCCAGGCGGCGTCGCGGATCCGGCCGCGGGAGCCGGCCAGGTACGCCGCGGCCAGGGTCTTGCCGTGCCCGGGGGCGACCGCGTGCCCGGCCCCGGCGAGGAAGGCCAGCAGGAAGGCGAGGGGCGTGATGCCGGGCGTGTGGATGAGGTCCTGCAGCCGGTCCGCCGCGGCGGTCGCCCAGCCGGTCAGCGCGGTCATGCCGCCACCGCCCGGCGGCGCATCCGGCGGGCCACGACCTCGGCCCCGGCACCGGCCAGGAGCAGACCGCCGAGCACGGCGGCGAGCTGCACCGCGGCGCTGCGGCCCAGTCCCGCGCCGCCAGCCGGGGGTGGCCCGGTGAGGGTCCACGCATGGGTGTCGGCGCCGCCCTCGTAGACGGCGCGCTGCCCGTTGGGGCCGGTGGCCAGGGTCCGGTAGGCGGGGTTGAGGTCGGTGAGCATCCGCACCGCGACGGTGGCGGTGGCGACCGGGCCGGGGCAGGTGTAGTCGGCGGTGGCGCCCTTGAGCTGCAGGAACCCGATCGGCTGCTGGACCGTGCCCGGGCACGGCGCGGCGCCGTCGGTGACGGTGATCCGCTCGGTCAGGTAGGCGGCGAACCGGTCGGACGCGGCGAGGACGCCCGGGTCGTCGTACTGCACGTCGACGGTGCCGTCGGTCTTGACCCGGTCCCGGGGCAGGAGCCCGAGCGAGACGCCGAGCAGGGTCAGGTCGTCCGGGCCGCCGACCCGCCAGTGCACGTGCACAACCTCCGGCCGCTGCGCGTCGACCGCGACGTCCACGGTCTGCGGATCGCCGAACGGATGCGCCCCGGCGGGGCCGGGCGCGAGCACGGCCGCCCCGGCCGCGGCGCCGAGCAGGGCCGACGCCGCCCAGGCGCCGGCACGGATGGCGAAGGGCACGGACCACACTCCCGACAGCACAGGGGACGGCGAACGGCGGACAGTCTCGCCGCCGCCGCGCACGCGTGCAGGGGGTGGCCGGTGATCGACAACAGTCGGCCGGGTGAATTCTCGGCGGCCGTCACCCGGCCGGTGGCATCGTCAGCGCCTGCTCGACGAGCAGGTTCAGCTCCTGCACCAGGTCGTCCATGGGCTGCCCGGTCTGCGCGCGGACCAGGCCGAGCGCGAGCTCGGCGAGCAGGCAGAACGCGCGGGCCTGGTCGGTCGGGGTGGCGAAGGCGGCGAGGAGGGCCTCCGCGCCGTCGAGGTCACCGCGCGCTCGTGCGGCGATGACCCCGGCGGCGCGCTGGACCGCCTCGGCCGCGCGGGCCGGCGACGGTGCGCCCATCCGGCTCAGGCAGCCGGGTTCGCGGTCGCGGCGGCGTAGCGGGCCTGCACGTCGGCCCAGTTGACCAGGCCCCACAGCCGGTCGACGTAGTCCGGGCGGACGTTGCGGTACTGCAGGTAGTACGCGTGCTCCCACGCGTCGAACACGAGCAGCGGCGTGGCGCCCTGCCCGACGTTGCCGTGGTGGTCGTACACCTGCTCCACCAGCAGCCGCCGGCCGAGGGGCTCCCAGGCCAGGACGCCCCAGCCCGAGCCCTGCACGCCCTTGGTGGCCGTGGACAGCTGACCCGCGAACGCCTCGAAGGAGCCGAAGTGCTCGTCGATCGCCGCGGCGAGGTCGCCGTCCGGGCGGTCGCCGCCGTCCGGGGACAGGTTGTTCCAGAAGATCGAGTGCAGGACGTGGCCGGACAGGTTGAACGCCAGGGTCTTCTCCAAACCGACGAGGGCACCGAAGTCACCCTTCTCGCGCAGCTCGGCGAGCTGGTCGAGGGCGTCGTTGCTGCCCTTGACGTAGGCCGCGTGGTGTTTGCCGTGGTGCAGCTCCAGGATCTCCCCGGACATCACCGGCTCCAGGGCGCCGAAGTCGTAGGGCAGGTCGGGCAGCGTGTAGACAGCCATGCACGATCCTCTCAGAGTTCTGCCGTATCTTTGCTTCTGCCATTATCTTGCAATAACACCGCCTGGGGTGCCGAACGGAGGGGTGATGCACACCGCAGAGCAGCGCATCGCCGCCGCGATCACGGCCATCCGCGCGGCCGGCGGCCGCGCCACCGGCGCACGCGGCGCGGTCCTGCGCGTCCTGGCCGCCGCAACCCACCTCTCCGCCGCCGACGTCCACGCCCGGCTCGCCGCCACCGGTGCACGGATCGACCTGTCCACCGTGCACCGGGTCCTCGCCACGCTCGCCGGGCTCGAGGTCGTGCACGTCGTACCGATCGGCGGCGCCCTCACCTACGGGCTGGCCGACCGGCCGCACCACCACACCGTCTGCCGCCGCTGCGGCACCGTCCGGCAACTCCCCCCGTCGGCGGTCGCCGCCGCGATCGCCGCGGCCACCGCCGACGGCACCTTCACCACCGACACCGCCGGCCGCGACGGCGGCGTCGTCGTCTACGGCACCTGCACCACCTGCCCGGCCGGACCAGCCCGATGACGAGCGCCCCGGCCCGGGTCGCGCACCGCCTGATTCCGCAGTCCGGGCCGGGCCGTGTCCTCGCCGCGTCGAACCTGGTCTTCACCCTCGGCAGCGGCATGTACCTCACCGCCGGCGTGCTCTACTTCACCGAAGTCGCCCACCTCCCCGCCGGTCAGGTCGGGCTCGGCCTCATGGTGGCCGGGCTCATCTCGCTCGCGCTGGGCATCATGGTCGGGCACCTCGCCGACCGGCACGGCGCCCGCGGGGTGTACGCCTCGGCGCTGCTCATCCAGGCCGCCGCCACCGCCGGCTTCGTCGTCGCCGACGACTTCTGGTCGTTCGTCGCCGTGGTGAGCGCGGCGACCGGCGCGAAGGCAGCCGGCGTCGCCGCGCGCAGCCCGCTGATCCGCCAGCACGGCGGCGACCGGCCACAGCAGTTCCGCGCCTACCTGCGCGCCGTGACCAACGTGGGCGTCTCCGTCGGCGCCCTCCTCGCCGGCTCCGCCGTCCAGGCCGGCACCGCGACGGCGTACGACCTGATGGTGTGGGCGACCGCGGCGCTGACCGCGGCCTCGGCAGTGTTTCTGGCCTTCCTGCCGCCGATCTCCCCCGTCCGCGCCGCGGCCGGGCCGCGCTGGATCGCCCTGCACGACCGGCCCTACCTGCTGCTCACCATGCTCGACGGCGTCATGGCGATCCAGTTCAAGGTCCTGACCGTCGCCATCCCGCTCTGGCTCGTCGCCGACACCGCCGCACCGCGCTGGCTGATCTCCGCGACCATGCTCACCGGCACACTCATGGTCATCGCGTTCCAGGTCCGGGCCAGCCGCAGCGTGACCTCGCTCCCGTCCGGGGCCGCCGCCTACCGCCGGGCCGGGTTCGCGTTCCTCGCCGCCTGCGCGCTGATCTCACTGACCGCGGGCATCCCGGGCTGGGCGGCAGCCGCACTGCTCATCACGGCAGTCGTCGTGCACACCGTCGGCGAAGTGTGGCACGCCGCAGCCGGCTTCGAGGTCTCGTTCGTGCTCGCGCCCGAACACGCCACCGGGCAATACCTCGGCGTCTTCGGCCTCGGCGCCGGCCTGGCCGAAGCGTTCGGGCCCGGACTGCTGATCTGGCTGTGCATCGAATGGGGCCGACCCGGCTGGTACGTCGTCGGCGCGATGTTCGCCCTCACCGGCACCGCCGTCCAGATCGCCGTCCGACACGCCCACGACAACGCCCTCCGCCACGCCTCGAGACCCGCAGAACCAGCCCCCCGCCCGGCGCGTTGAACGCCCGGCCATCACCAACGAGTCCCCGTACATGCAGGTTCTCCGGGACTGGCCAACGAAACGTTCGCACCGGACGACGCCGCCAACCCACGTTGTAGCTTCTGCAAGATCGCGCTATGGCCAGCCACATGAACATCTGTGCCGTGGCACAGATGCCACATGTCGAAATTCAAGTCCCTTCGACGCAAATCCCCAGGCGCAGACATTTTGCGCTAATCGGTCACGCTGGTTCGAGCGTGCACACGGTCTCGGTGCAGCGCATGACGAGGCCTTGTCGCCGTAGATGCTCGGCGAGCCGCGGCCCTGGCTGGTCGTTGCCGCACTCGGGGATCAGGCCTCGGAGCATCGTGACAACCCGATCTTCGCGGACGTAGAGGTTCCTTATCCGGTCCCGTCTTGGTCGTGCGCTCGTCTGGCCGTGACGGCAGCGATAGGCAGGCCGCCCATGCGACCAGCACGACTCGAACGCACGGCCGCAGCGTCCGCACCGCAACCGGCCCGCAAGCTGGTGGCAATGGGCGACACCCCGGCCGGCCGACGATCCGGCAGCGAGCTGCTGCAGCGCGACGAAGTCGGCCTCGGACACCAGCGCCGGGTGCGCCACCTGCGATGAGATGACCCATTGCTCCGGCCGGGCCCAGCACTGTGTCCGGAACGGGCCGGGCAGGTGCGGCGGTGTGTACCGGGCCGGCTGACGGTTCCATACCTGCCGGCCGGTGTACTTCGCGTTGCCCAGGATCGATCGCACCGTCGTGGTCGCCCAGCCGGCCGCCGCCCGACGCCGAAAACGGGACCCCTCCGCCTCCGACGGACACGACACGCCCCGCTCGTTCAGCGCCGCAGCGATCCCGGCCACGCTCCGGCCCGCCAGCCGCTCGGCGAAGATCCACCGGACGATCGGTGAGGTCACCGGGTCCGGGTCCAGCCGCTGTAACCGCCGGCCCCACGTCGCATGCACCGGATTCGGATGCGGCCCCGCATCCACCAGGCGATACCCGTACGGCGGCCGGTCGCCCAGAAACCGTCCCTCATCACGGGTCTGCGCCTGCATCGCGCGCAGCGCACGCCACCGCGCCCGCAACACCTCCCGCCGTGACTGCGCCCCGAGCAGCATGATCCAGTGCCTGGTGCGATGCGTCGGCCAGGTCGAGCCGGCCGTGCACCTCGGGCAACCACAACTGCACGTCGTGCGCCTCGAACACGGGTACAAGGGCGAGGAGTTGGTTGCCGCAGAAGGCCCGCTCGTACTCCCCCACCACGACCGCGTCGAACCTGCGATCCGGGTCAGCGACGGCCGCCAGCAACGCGGCCGCCTGCGGCCGGTCCCGCCATGGCAACCGCCGGCTGCGGGACACATCGAAGAACTCCGCCGCGATCCCGCCGTGGCCGGCGATCAGATCCTCAGCGACATCGCGCTGCCACCGGCGGGATGAGTCGCGCTCCTGAAAGGAGGCAGTCGACACGCGCCCATAGAACGCAAACCGCAAATCTTCCGAACGCACGGCCGGCGATCCGGACGCCTCCTCGCGGCCGATCCAGTCCGACAGCAGGTCCTCGACAACGATGTCCATCGCAAGCCTCGCTACACGGGAAAGGTAACGACGTCATTGACGCGCAGCCTCAACCGACACCAACGCACGTTCAGTCCGATCCGCGCCGCGCCGCTCTGCCATTGCGAAGGCCCGCTGCCGCAATCCCAGCGGTCCCTCGCCGCGCCGCGGCCCCACCGAGCGCGCGGATCGCGGCATGTCAGCGCACCGGGTCAGCGCGCCCAGTCAGGGCCCGACGGGCAGAACCTGCGATGCAGCGTGGCACCTTCGTGTTCAAGGAAGCCTCTGAGCAGCCGAGCGCAATCCGCACCGAGCGTGCAGTCCTTGCCGGACTCGTGCACGATGATGGTTCCCGAGCAGCTCACCGGTCCGTGCGTCGGCAGCGGAAAATCTCCGGAGGCAGCGGGACCGGCGATCGGATCGAAGTCCTCGGGATTGAGCCTATAACGACGCTCGAACGCAGGGTGCAGCGAAACCTCCAACCCGTAGAACGCGTGGTTCCGGCGCTGTTCCCGCCCGTTGTCGAAGTCGCCGTCGGTCAGCCGCCTGAGTCCGGCCAGCTCCGTCAGGCCAAGGTAGTCGAACGCGTCCGCGGCGCGCAGGATCTCCTCGACGGTGCACGTGTCAGCGACCGCACTGGTGCCGCTGCCCATGATCCGGGCGTGCGGCTTGCTCATGGCATGGAGGTGCCGAGGCGACCCGTCAGAGCGCGAGATCGGTGGGCCGGAGCCGCTGGAAGGCCACTCAGGCTCGGGATGGGATCACGGCACGGCACGGCATTTTGGCCGTCGGAGCCCATGCTCAGGGTCGGGGCGCGGGCAAGGGTCCGGGCGAAGAGCCGCACCGTGCCTGACCACGGTCGGCACGACCGTGGTTGAGCCGCGCCGGCGCCATGGACGAGGCCGGCTCGCTCCGCAGCTCCTGTCGAGTGCGGGTGGGGCTGCGGTCGGCGAACCCGTCGAACAGGCGCAGCCCCAGCTCGACGGTGCGGAGCCCGTCGGCCAAGGCGTGGTGAAGCTTGATCAGCAGCGCGAAACGCTGCTCCGAGAGGCCGGTCATAAGGTGCAGTTGCCACAGTGGGCGGCCGAGGTCGAGGGGTTCGGCCATCAGCTCGCAGGCGAGCACGGTCATCGCGTTCGTGCCGCGCTGCAGTCTGTGGGTGTGGACGTGCCGGGACAGCTCGAACGTCGTGTCGGGCGTCCATACCGCGCCGCCCGGCGGCAACCATGTGCTCCGCACACGCTGGAGCAGCGCCGGTATCCGCGCAACGCGCTCGCCGAGCACCGTGACCAGCCGGGCGGGCGGAATCCGTTCCCGCGGCTGGAAGATGGCCAGCGCGCCCAGGTGCATCGGTGCCCGCGGGGACTCCAGGCGTAGGAAGGCAGTATCGAGATCACTCAACCGCTCGTCATCCACCGACAGCACTCTCCATGCGAAGTTGGCTGGGTGCGGCGCCCTCCCCCCGCCGGGCACGACGCGCTCTGCCCAGCAAATGTCGCAACTTCCCGTCGTCCATCCGACACGGGTGTGCAAACGTCACCTCGGCAACGCCTTGAATCACCCGAGGTGCCGCCGAGCTGACCCGCGCAGCGCCATGACGAAAGCCCAGCCGGACGGCCAGGGCAGCCTGCGGTCGCGGACCGGGGTGGTCGGGCGCTGCCCGCTGCGTGGCCGGGAACGCTGGGTGCTCGTCAGGCCGGTTGCAGCTCAGGCGCCACCGGCGGTGACGATCGCGTCGGTAAGGAATCCAGCGATCAGCCCTACGAGGAGCCCGTATGCGAGCATGTCGGTGCGCTTGGATTTTGCCGCCACGCCCAGCAGTTGAGTGATCACGTAGATGATTGATCCGGCGGCCAGGGTGAGGAACACGACACTGACCGGTTCGCTGGTGAACCCGTGCCCCAGCACTGTGCCCACGAATGTGGGGCCACCGCCGATCAGTCCCAGGGCGAGGAGGAAGCCCCACGACGGACGACGGGCGCTGCCGTCGGTGTCGGTGTCCCCGGCCAGCGGCGCGGTGATGCCGAAGCCCTCGGTCGCGTTGTGCAGCGCGAAGCCGATGACCAGGAGGGTGGCCAGGCCGATCTCGCCCGTGGCGGCGGACTGGCCGATGGCCAGCCCTTCGGCGAAGTTGTGCAGCGCGATCCCGACCGCGATCAGCAGCGCGAGGCGACGGGCTGGGCTCCACGAGGACAGTCCTGCCGCAACGGGGCTCAGTTCGGTGACGTGCGCGGCGCCGGGCCCGAGGTTGGCCGGCGCCTCGACAGCGCGCGCCCGGGCCGCGGCCCGGCCCATCCAGCGTTCGTAGCCGACCAGTGACAGCAGCCCGACGGTGAGCCCGCCGATGAACAATGCGCCGTAGCCGACGGCGCTGCCCAGGCCACCAGTACCCTCGTGAAGGCTGCCCAGCGCGGCATCGATCGGCTCCCAGGCGTGGGAGAGCACATCCCAGACCAGAAAGAGCAGGACGCCAACCGCGATCGCATTGAGCAGGACCCGTAGGCTGGCGGCGGGACGGCGGAGGCGTCCGATCGGCAGGCCGAACAGGATCGTCACCCCCGCGATGAATCCCATGAGCAGCGTCGGACCCAATCCCATGACGTCTCCCTTCTCGTCGCGCGCGGACGTCCAAAATTAGGTTAGGCTCACCTCGCAGGTCAAGGCGCGTCGGGTCTGGACACCGTGACTCAACCAGCCCGAACACACCGTGTCGTCGCCACCAGGCACGACAACTCGCCGTGCGTTTCGCGATCAATGAAGCCGGCGTGCACGCGCATCGGGGGACGCGGGTGAACCCTGCCAGGGGTGCGGGAGGAAGGAGCTTTTTGGGTTCAGCCTTCTGCTGCTGGTAGGCGATCGCTGACGGTTCCGCTACGGCGCTCGTGGAGACGTGGTCCGTGCTTGCGGTCCTTGACATGGGCGTAGCTCATGAGGGCGAACAGGACCGTGAGCAGGACCGCTGACGAGCCGAGTGTGCCCAGGTCCAGGCCGCCCTTGGCGGTGGGTTTGGTGAGGAGGTCGCCGGCGGTGGCGCCCAGTGGCCGGGTCAGCACGAACGCAGCCCAGAACAACGCTACATTCGGCACAGGGGGAACGTACTTGAGGGCGAGCAGGGCCACGAGGGTGCCGGTGACGAGTAGGGCGCTGCCGCCGTAGCCCAGGCCGGAGCTGTCGGACAGGAAGTCGCCCATCGAGGTGCCCAGCGTGTTGGAGACCAGGATCGCCGCCCAGAACAGCGCCTCACCGCGGAACGTGTCGATGTCACGGATGGCGAACGTCAGTCCGGTGTACCGCCACGCCACGAAGATGGCGATCAACAGCGCGACAAGAATCGCCGCGCCGGTCGGGTAGCCCAGTCCCAGTCCCTGCGGCCCCCAGCCGAGCGCGTCGGCGCCGGCGGGGAGGTACTTTGCGGTCGCGTCGCGGTTCATGAAGTCCGACATGGTGGTGCCGGCCATGCTCGTGGACAGGATGACCGTCCAGTAGAAGAAGGGGTTGTACCTGCGGGAGCGCAACTGCACCAGCAACGTGACCACGAACATGCCGAACAGGGCGATCGTGGTCAGCAAGTACCCCAGCTTGAGGGTCTGGGCGAACAGGTCCCCGGCGGTCTCACCCAGGGTCGTGGCGGCGATCTTCATGATCCAGAAGGCGAGGGTGACCTCGGGCAGTTTCTTCATGACGTACCGGCCGCCGTGGGTGAACTGCGTTTTGTTGGCGTCCTCCGCATTTTTCACGAGAGCTCCTTGCACCGGTCGGTCGCCGGGCCCGGCGACAGCGGGCAAATTTGGGCAAATCTACGCCAAGTTGGATAAGAAGCACCTGAGCGGCGGACGCTCCCACCCTCAGGCTCGCCGGCCCAGCGGACCCGCAGCGCTGGGACGCAACACGACCCGCGCATGCTGATCCCATCCCGAGCCTGAGTGGCCTTACAGCGGCTCCGGCCCACCGATGTCGCCCGCTCCTGACGGGTCGCCTCGGCTCAACGCTCCGCAACGCTCTCAGCGTTCTCTCATCGGCGAGGAGCAGGCTTGAGTGGCCGATCAAGGGGGTGATCGCGTGCGGGTGCTGCTCGTGGAGGACGAGGAGGTGCTGGCCAAGACGATCCGGCAGGCGTTGCACGCCGACGGGTTCGCAGTGGATCTGGCCTTCTGCGGCACCGAAGGTCTGTGGGCAGCGCGCCAGACGCGGTATGACGTCGTGGTGCTGGACATCATGCTGCCCGGACTCAACGGCTACGAGGTGTGCCGGCAGTTGCGGGCGTCGGGCGTGTGGACGCCGGTGCTGATGCTGACCGCCAAGGACGGCGAGTTCGACGAGGCCGACGCCTTCGACCTCGGCGCCGACGACTACCTGACCAAGCCGTTCAGCTTCGTGGTGCTGGTAGCCAGGCTGCGGGCGCTCATCCGTCGGGGTGCGCCCGAGCGACCGGCCGTGCTCACCGCAGGGGACCTCAGCCTCGATCCGG